>JAITRE010000010.1 GCA_031288555.1 Oscillospiraceae bacterium | reverse complement strand
GCAGCAACAAAAGATAAAAGTAAAAGCTTTAAAAACTTTGATATCGTGATTTTATTCTAACATCTTAAAATAAAAACTGTCAATAGGTTTTTTAAAAATAGTTGTTAAAAATTAAAAATATTTTTAATAAAACAAATTCAAAATCAGTTCAATTTTAAAACAACACAGTTTTTGAAAATTCTTCAAACATTCAAACAAATGTAGAAAATACAATTAATTTTCAGCATGCTTTGTTTCAGATTTTTCTTGACAATTTTCAAACAATCTACAAGCAACATAATGATTCTTACGAATTTCCGATAATAAAGGACTTTGTGTATCACAGCCTTCAAAAACCTTAAAACATCTTGTACAAAAACGACATCCAGCCGGAGGGTTAATTGGGCTGGGAACATCTCCTTTAAGGCGAATTCTTTCTTTTTTAAAGCCAAGATCAGTGCTAGGAATTGCTGACATTAAAGCTTGAGTATAAGGATTTAATGGATTTTCATAAAGATCTTTTTTATTTGCTATTTCCATCATTTTCCCAAGATACATAACGCCCACACGATCACTAATATGTTTGACAACATTAAGCCCATGAGCTATAAATAAATATGTCAAACTAAACTCTTTTTTTAAATCGTCTAATAAATTTATAACCTGAGCCTGAATAGAAACATCAAGAGCAGATACTGGCTCATCACAAACAATAAGCTTAGGATTAAGCGCGATAGCTCTTGCAATACCAACACGCTGCCGTTGCCCTCCAGAAAATTCGTGAACATAACGATCACGGTAGCTGCTAGAAAGCCCAACACAATTTAAAAGATAATTTACACGTTTTTCTATTTCATTGTTTGGCAATAATTTGTTTATATATATAGGTTCAGAAACAATTTCACCAACTGTCATTCTCGGATTCAACGAGGCATAGGGGTCTTGAAAAATAAGCTGAATATGCTTGCAATAACTTCTACGTTGAGATTTATTCATAGCATTCAAATCTTTTCCCTCAAAAATTATAGAACCAGAGGTCGGTTTGTAAATATTTACAATCATCTTTCCAATAGTAGATTTCCCACAACCAGACTCTCCAACTAAACCAAAGGCTTCTCCTTTGTAAATATCAAAAGAAATTTCATCAACAGCTTTTAAAACAGAAGATGGTCTACCAAAAAAATCTTTTTCCACTACAAAATACTTTTTTAAATTTTTAATTCTCAGTAAAGGTTCTGTGCTCATTTTTCTTCCTCCACATCATCACCGTACAAAAAACAACGTACTCTTTGATTTTCTATATTTATTAAAGCTGGCATACTTATTTTGCACTTTTCCATACAATGTTCGCATCTATCAGAAAAAGAGCAACCTTTCGGCATTCTAGTTGGGTCGGGGACCATTCCTTTTATCATATAAAGTCGGTCTCGATCTTCGTTTATTTTGGGAATAGACTCAAATAATCCTATTGTATAAGGATGCTTTGGTTTTTGGAAAAGATCTTTTACACAAGCTTGTTCAACAATTTTCCCACAATACATAACAATAACTCTATCGGCGGTTTCCGCAACAACACCTAAATCATGCGTTATAAGCAAAACTGCCATACCAAGTTTTTTTTGCAAATCGTGAAGTAAATCTAAAATTTGAGCTTGTATCGTTACATCAAGCGCTGTTGTTGGTTCATCGGCTATTAAAATTTCAGGATGACAAGACAAAGCCATCGCAATCATAACTCTTTGTCTCATGCCTCCACTCATCTGGTGAGGATAATCATTCATTCTTTTTTCCGGAGAAGGAATACCAACAAGATTTAAAATCTCAATTGCTCTTTTAATAGAATCGTCTTTGGAAAAATTCATGTGTATTCTAATGCTTTCAAGAAGTTGAGTTTTTATTTTTTTGACAGGATTTAGGGATGTCATAGGCTCTTGAAAAATCATAGAAAGTTGATTGCCCCTTATTTTTTGCAATTCAGATTTTGACTTTTTAATTAAATCTTCGCCTTTAAAAACAATTTTACCTTCTACAATTTTTCCAGGGCTCCGAACAAGACCCATTATAGATAAAGAAGTCACACTTTTCCCAGAACCAGATTCACCAACAATAGCTAAAATTTCACCTTTATTAAGTTCAAATGTTATATCATTTACAGCTTTTACTGATCCTTTCTTTGTTGAAAACTCTGTTCTCAAATTTTTAACTTCAAGCAACAAACATGATCACCATCCTAATAACAAAATACTTCATTTAAAAATTTCAAAAATATATAACCAAATTATCGTAAATGTTAATGCTTAAAAATATTTTCAAAACTAAAAAATCAAAATCACACTTTCAAAAACTAATTATAATTTATGTAGTTCTTAAAAAATACTTGATGTTCATTTTAAACTAAAACTATAAATATATCAAATGCTATTATGATGCGCAAAAAAATATACAAACTCTTTTAGCTTTAAAAATATAAACACTAAATTAGGTTAATTTAAATTTGCAATACAACATGTACAACTTCTTACGTGTTTTAAAATTTTAAATTTTCAAATGTTTATTCTGCATTTTGCTCTTCTTTGTTTTTTAATTTTTCTGACATTTTTACGACTTGATTTTAAAAAATAGTTTTTACTACTTATAAAATCAATTTGTTTTTTTAAAAATTAATAAGCCAAAATTACCTTAAAAAATAATTAATTTCTATATGGAAAAATTATATTAAAAATAAAGCACAAATAACTTTAAAATATATTTAATTTTTAACTAAATTAAGCATAATTTTAAAACTTTTAATAAAAATATAGAAACTGAATAAAAAATTTTTTTCAGTCAATAATTAAAATAAGTTTTCTTTGCAAAGAAAAAATCAAGACGCTTTTAAAAAACAATTTTTAGTAAATTTTTAAATCTTTTTAAAGATAATTTAAAGATAAATACCGTTTAGATTTCTATTGCCATTTTTAAATAAATACTTAATGAACCTGAAACTCTTTATACTTATTTTTAAATCTTAGTTTACAAATTTTTTTATGAAAGAAAGTGCTTAAAATGAAAATTAATATATTAGAAAAGTCCATGGCTTTAGGGCTAATATTTTCGATTTTACTGTCTATTACAGATTTTTCTAGCAAATGTCAAAATATAAATAAAAAAATACTAAGATTCCACGTTCTTGCAAACTCTGACTCCCCTGAAGACCAAGCTTTAAAATTAAAAGTTCGCGACAGAATACTAAAAGATACAAGTAAAAACCTCTTAAACACGGCTAATAAAGAAGAGGCAAAATCTATTTTAAAAAATTCGATAAATGAAATAAAAAGCTCTGCAAAAAACGAAATTTTTAATAACGGTTACAACTATAATGTCAATGTTTCTTTAACAAACTGCAATCATTTTAATACCAAAGATTACAACAGTATAACACTGCCAGCGGGAAATTATGATGCACTTAAAATTGAAATAGGTGAAGGAAAGGGTAAAAACTTTTTTTGTGTATTATTTCCCCCAATGTGTATTTCTGCTGCTACAGAAACGTCAAATGTTGAAAACGTTTTTAATGAAAGTGAAAAAGAATTGGTGAAAGAAAAAATCAAGTATAGATTTAAATTTAAAATTGTCGAATGGTGGGAAGATGTAAAAAATATATTCAAAAAAAAATAAAATATTTTACAAAAATAAAAACTAAAAAATGTAGCACGCAGCTTTTATTGTAGATTAGCTGCGTTTTCTATAATATTTTATAAACGTAATTAAGCAGAAAATAATTGTATTGGTTAATATTATCTGATAAACTTAATTTATGTTGGTGGTGAATTAATGACGAAAAATTTGTGTATTTTAGGTTCAACAGGGTCAATAGGTATAAATGCTATTGAAATTGCAAAAAATCTTAAAATAAATGTTTGCGCTTTGGCTGCGAAGAAAAATATTGCGTCGCTTGAAAAGCAAGCCCGAGAATTTAAGCCAAAAATAGTTTCAGTTTTCGAATATGACGCTGCTTTAAAATTAAAAAAAAATTTGAAGGATACATTTATAAAGGTGGTACAAGGCCAAGAAGGTTTGGTTGACGCAATTAACTGTGATTTTTCAGACACAATTTTAAATGCAATTGACGGAATGTCCGGGTTGGTTCCTACTTTTGAATCAATAAAAGCAAAAAAAAAACTTGCAATAGCTAACAAGGAATCGATTGTAGCTGCGGGAGATTTGTTGTTTGAAGCTGCAAAAAAAAATTCAGTCGAAATTTTGCCAATCGATAGCGAACATTCCGCTATTTTTCAGTGTTTGCAGGAAAGTAAAAATAAAAAAATAAAAAAGATAATTTTAACTGCTTCTGGAGGGCCTTTTTTAGGTAAAAATAAAAATTATCTTAAAAACGCCAAGGTAGAAGAAGCACTTTGCCACCCAAAATGGAAAATGGGCAAAAAGAACTCCATTGATTCTGCTTCTTTTATGAATAAAGGATTAGAAATAATTGAAGCTGTGAATCTTTTTGGAATACCAAGTGATAACGTCGAAGTAATAATTCATAAAGAAAGTGTAATTCATTCTATGGTAGAATACAACGACAACAGTGTTATTGCACAATTATCTTCGCCTGATATGAAATTACCGATACAGTACGCTCTTACGTGGCCAAACAGATTAAAATCCGACGTGAAGAGACTTAATTTATTTCAAATCGGTAGTTTTACTTTTCAGAAACCTGATGAAAAAACTTTTTTTCTTCTCGAAATATGTAGAAAAGCAATAAAAATCGGCGGAACAGCTCCTGCTTTTTTGACAAGCGTTGACGAAAAAGCAGTGGAGTTATTTTTAAACTCCAAAGTTTCCTTTTTGTCAATGATGGAATTAATATCTGAAGCTTTTTCGAAGCATAAACCTAGAAAAATAAATTTTTTAGAAGACATTGTAAAAATTGATGAAGAAGCTAAAAATTTAGTTTTAGAAATTTTCAACAAAAAAACTTTAAGTGGTAGTTTTGCATGAACCAAAAATTTTATTTATTTTAAGAACATAATAATAATTCTTCTAATTAAACATAAGGAGAGGTGCATTTTGATAGATGTAGCAACAAACATTTTTATAACATTGTTTGGAGTTTTTTTCTTTTTATCTGTGATATTAATTCATGAAGCCGGCCATTTTTTTACAGCAAAATTGTCTGGGATACGTGTAAATGAATTTGCAATTGGCATGGGTCCTAAAATTTTTTCATTTAAACGTTCAGAAACTCTTTACACAATTAGGGCGTTGCCAATTGGCGGATTTTGCGCTATGGAAGGAGAAGACGAAAAAAGCAATAGCGAAGATTCTTTTAACAGTAAATCTGTTTGGGCAAGGATATTGGTAATATCTGCTGGCGCGATTCTTAATATTTTGTTGGGCCTTTTGTTAAATTTTATATTATTAGCACAGAAGCCTTGTTTTGCTTCTATGACTATAGAAAAATTTGCAGACAATTCTGTTTCAGAAAAATCAGGGTTACAAGCATCTGATACAATAAAGTATTTTAATGGATATTCAGTGTCAAGCGAACGTGATTTAAATTTCGCAATCTCGACTACAAAATCTTCAGAAGTTAACATAACTGTTGAAAGAAACGGGAAAAAAATAAATCTTGACAAAGTAGAATTTGGAACTGAAAAACTTAATGATGGGAAAGAATATATAAAAGCTGACTTTTTTCTAAAAAAAATTAATAAAAATATTTTTAGTTGGATAGTAGAATCGTTTAAAGACACTGTTTCGACTGTAAAAATAGTCTGGTTTTCAACAATAGGGTTAATTACAGGCAAAATAAATATAAAAGAAGTATCGGGTCCTATAGGAATAGTTACTGCTGTTGGAAAGGCTGCTTCCACTGGACTGCAGACTAACATTTTAAAAGCTGTTGAAAATATAACATTCATGATGATGTTAATAACCGTAAACTTAGGTGTATTTAATCTTTTCCCGTTACCAGCTTTAGACGGAGGAAGACTTGTGTTTTTGGTAATAGAAGCTTTAACAAAAAAACACATTCCAAGAAAATATGAAGGCTTAATTCATGCCACCGGTCTTATTTTGCTTATATTAACTATGGTTGTATTCTCTTTTGGTGACATAGTCAGAATAATAAAAGGTGGTTAAAATTTTGCTAGCATACAAATAATAAATAAATTTACAAAATTAAGATATCAAAAATTATATCTTATCCTTAGATAAAACAACTAGCACTGTACCAGAATTAACGAAAACAGTCGCACTATTATTATTTTTTTCTATAAACTCGTTGCTCACACCTTGTGGGAAATTAATTCTTAAAACAGTAGCCTTGAGAGGATATTTAAACCCTTCTGCACTCAAAACACAGTAATTGCAACCAAACGGAAAAAATGAAACATACTGTTTATTAGGATCTTTTATAATTTTTTTAAATCCATTTTTTAAAATAAAAATTTCATTATTTTCGTCACACAACGACCCTTTTAAATTATTTTCGCATAAAAACTTCAAAACACACAAATTAGCATATGTATGGTCGAACCTACCTGACAACCCCCCGAGTATTAAAAAGTTTTTAAAACCTCTACTTATTCCTTCTTTAATAGCAATAAGCATATCGGTATCGTCTTTTTCAGCGGGCAAAAAAATCTTTTCTTTAAAATATTTTGGAAAAAAACCGAAAGAAGAGTCCATATCTGAGACAAAAAGATCAGCTTTAAGCGAAAGCTTAATTGCTAAATAAATTCCACCATCAACACAAATTAAAAAATCATCAGGTAAAATCATAGACCTAATAAAATTAATATCTTCAGCAGGAGCCGCACCCAAAAGAACACATCTCATTTATTTAACAAACCTATTATAAATAAAATTCTACAACAAAACTTTATCTCTTAGAAAATTGAGGAGCACGTCTTGCTGCTTTAAGACCATATTTCTTACGCTCTTTCATCCTTGAATCTCTAGTTAAAAATTTAGCTTTTTTAAGCGGCTTTCTTAAATTTTCTTCATCATATTGCAACAAAGCTCTAGAAATTCCATGGCGTATTGCACCCGCTTGGCCAGAAACTCCCCCACCCGAGACATCACAAACTATATCAAACTGATCTTCCTTATCTACCAAAATCAAAGCTTGACGCGCTATAACTTTTAAAGTTTCAAGACCAAAATAATCTTCTATATTTCTTTTATTAACTATAATTTTTCCAGTACCTTTGTAAATCCTAACTTTAGCAACAGAACTTTTTCTTCTTCCTGTTCCGTAAAGAAAACCCGTGTTGTTATACATAAATTCAAATCACCACTTTTTTATAATGTTAAAATTTCTGGACATTGCGCGATATTTTCATGTTCACTGTGATCGTACAACTTAAGTCTAGTCATGGCTTTCCGGCCTAAAGAATTATGAGGAATCATACCTTTAACTGCTAATTTCATTGCTAATTTAGGAGAGTTTTTCATGATTGAATCATATCTTGTAGATTTAAGATGTCCTACATAACCAGTGTGATGATAATAATACTTTTGAGTAAGTTTTTTGCCAGTAAGAACCACTTTTGAACAATTTACAACAATAACATAGTCACCACAATCAACATGCGGTGTAAAAACAACTTTATGTTTTCCACACAAAATACCCGCAACTTTAGTAGCTATACGGCCCAAAGGACAATTAGCAGCATCTATAACGTACCATTTTCGTTTGATTTCTTTTAAATTTGGCATAGACGTAACCATTTATCAATATTCCCCCAATGTTTGCAACTACAAATTATCATATTTTTCCGCATAAAACTAATTTCCACAACTTAAAATCAGAAACACTTCTAAAACTTGCAGATCTAATTTTTATTGTACGCAAACAAGCACATAACTACGTTATCATAAAAAATTCTGTGTGTCAACAGACTTTGGTGGACGTTAACGGACTCGAACCGCTGACCCTTTGCACGTCAAGCAAATGCTCTACCAGCTGAGCTAAACGTCCTTAAATTTAAAAATCAATTAATTTAAATTTTACACTGTCAAAAATAAAAAAACAACATTAAAATTTTAGTTTTTAAAAATAGAGTTAAATTTAAAATACAAATTTTAAAACACAACACTAAGTATTGTTAAATTTAAAATCTGCTTAGATATCTGTTTAAAAATAAAATTTTATCAAATAAAAATAATAAACAGTTTGCTTTTTGTTTTAATTTATTATTTAATGTTATAGTTTTAATTCTTAAAGCTTGTTAGTTTTAAATTTTAAATAAAGTATTTTACAAAATATTGCAAAAATTTAAAATATAAATAGTGAATTTTATTAATTCAAAATTTAATACTAAACTACATAAAAATTTAAACTAATCAAGCTATTTTGATAAGCGCTAAACTTTTTAACTTTACTTATTCTTTGAAATTTATTGACAAAAAACAATGATATTTTTAAACAAAATAGTAAATAATATATACTATAGATGTTGTTAATAAATTTTTAAATTCTTTAAATTAAAAATAACTTGTCTGAAATTAAAGTGTATTCAATTTTCAGAAGCTTGTTTTAAATATATAAATTTTGTATAAAGGTAGTGAAAATATGAAAAATCCAATAATTAGCGTTATTGTGCCAATATACAACGTAGAAAAATTTTTATTAAAATGTCTTAAATCTATAGATAAACAAACTTTTAAAGAGAAAGAAGTAATATTAATTAACGACGGTTCTGAAGATTCTAGTGGAAGAATAGCAAAAGAATTTGCGCTTCGCAGGAATAATTTCTTTTTTATAGACAAAAAAAATGAAGGACTTTCCGCTGCTCGAAATACAGGCCTTGAAGTAGCTCGGGGTGAGTATATTTCTTTCATAGATAGCGACGACTTTGTTCATCCTAAATTTTTAGAAAGACTTTATGAATTGTTAAAACGTCACAAATCAGATATTTCTTATTGTAATTATTTTTTATATTTTCCGGAAAGCAAATTGAAGTTTTCTTATCCTTTTAGTCCAATTAAATCTGTTTATTCTGCTGAAAAAGCACTCAAAAAATTAATTTCTGCTAATACTCTTCATAGTTTTGCTTGGAATAAGCTTTATAAAAAATCTTTATTTGTAGACAACAGTATAAAATTTGAACATCTTTATTTTGAAGATATAGTAACAATTCCTCGCCTTTTTTATTTTGCTGATAAAATTGCCATTACAAGTAAGCATCTTTATTATTATACTCAAAGAAAAGGAAGCATTGTTAGAACAATGGATGCCAACAAAATAGACGATTTTGTAAGATCTTATGGGTCAATAAGAAACTTTCTTCAACAACAAGAAGAATACGAAGTCTATGAAAAATCTATGGGATCTTACGCAAAAAAAGTAAAATTATTAAAAAATATCTACATATTTAATCTGCATTTAAAGGCATTAAATTTTAGAGGCATTGCAAAAAATTTTAGAAATTCTTCTAAGTCTGTAAAATTTTTTTTAGAGGATGATTACGAAACAACTGAGGGTGTTCCGGACGTTCCTTTTCCGGTTAAAACACCAAATAAAAAAAATAAAAAATTAAATTTCTAATTTGTAATTGACATTCTTGTCAAAAATGATGTTATCATAATGATGTAAGTGTTTTTGAAAATTTTAGTATGTTAAAGAGTTTTTATATTAAAATAATAGCATAGGATATTGTGAAAATTATTGAATTTTAAAATCGTCCTATTGTTGAAATTAAACTCGTTTTGTATTTTTAAGGAGGGTTCGTTATGGCAAATTTGATGGAAAAAATCAAGGAAATGTGGACACTGCCCGAAGATGAATATGAAGAAGAAATTGCTAAAAGAGACCAAAAAGAAAAACCAAAAGAAAATAAGGTTTATAAAAAAGAAAAAAAGAGTTCTTCAAATGAATCTAGTAAAATTGTAAATATACACACTGCCGCACAACTTCAAGTGGTTTTATTTAAGCCTGAACGCTTCGGAGAAGAAACGCGCTCGGCTGCTGACGAATTAATAAGAATGCATACTGTCGTTTTAAACCTTGAAAATACAGCAAAAGAAATTTCTCGAAGAATACTTGATTTTTTAAGTGGAGTAGCTTACGCAAATAATGGAAAAATCAAAAGGATAGCTACTAATACATTTATTATAACACCGTATAACGTTGATCTTACCGGAGATGATCTCCTTGACGAACTTGAAAACAACGGCGTTTGCCTTTGAGTTTTTAAAAAATATTTTATTTAAATGCTGCATTAAAATTTATTATAAGAATAGGAGAAATCATTATGTCGCTTGAACTTAAAGATATAACAAGTAGAGACTTTAAAAAACTAAGATTTGGCGGTTATCGTCCAGAAGACGTAGAAGAACTTTTAGAAAAAATTAGAGAAAACTTTAAAACTCTAATTGATCAAAACAACAAGCTCACTACAGAAAACAACCATCTTTTCAAGGAAAATGAAAGTTTCAAGACAAAAATAACAAGACATGAAAATCTTATAAGTGACACATTGTTAAATGCTCAAAAAAGCGCTAATTTGCGCATAATGGAAGCTGAACAAAAAGCAAATTCAATTATAGAAAAAGCAAATATTAAATCTAAATCTTTAATTTCCGAAGCTTCAAATAATTTGCAAGAACAAAAACAATCTCTTGAAGAGATTAAAATTCAAACTGCCAAATTTCGTTCAAATTTGCTTGAAATTTACAAAGAACATATAAAAATAATTGGAGCAATTCCTGCAGAAAATTATATACCTTTGGAAAAAGAACAAAAACAAAAATCATCTGTATCTAACGATTTGTCTGAAACACACGATAAAAAAGAAGATTCTTCGATTGAAACAATAAGATTGAAAAATCCTCAAAAAACTGCAACTGCATCTTCCGGAGGTAACAAATATAAAATTAAATCTCTTAATAAATTTTCAGATCTTAAATTTGGAGATGCTTATGAAGAATTAAATTAAATTTTGAATTTTTTATTAATATTTATTTTTTAAAATTCTATTTTAGTTAAACATTTAAAACGTAGAAATATTGTTAAAATTGTAAAATTTAAACTAAAAAATGTTGCTTTTCAACAAGTTTAAATTGTAAAATGGTTTATTTTAGTTGATTGTTTGAACATTTAGAGTTAATATGTAAGATGTGTTTGTAGATTTTTACAAAAATTTTAAAATTTTCAAACAATTACAGGCTTATCAAAAGCAACTGTCGTAAGGAGAAATTTATGGAGCTTCAAAATTATGAAGAAACACTTAATTTGCCTAAAACCGACTTTCCTATGAAAGCAAATCTACCAAAATCAGAACCAATCAGATTGAAAAACTGGGAAAAAGAAAAAATTTATGATGCTGTTATAGAAAAAAATAAAAAAAAGCCACTTTTTGTTTTACACGATGGCCCTCCTTACGCCAATGGAGATATTCATTTAGGCACCGCTCTTAATAAAATAATAAAAGATTTTATCGTTAGATATAAAAACATGACTGGTTATTGCGCTCCTTTTATTCCTGGTTGGGATACACATGGGTTACCTACGGAATTAAAAGCAAGACAAAAAACTGGGATTAACAATTCAGACAATATACCGGATATAACTTTGCGAAATATATGTCGAAAATTTGTCTTGTCTTATTTAGACACCCAAAGAAATCAATTTAAGCGAATGGGTTTAGTGGGAGACTGGGAAAAACCTTATATAACTTTAAATAAAGACTACGAAGCAACACAGATAGAAATTTTTTCGCAAATGGCCTTAAAAGGTTTTGTTTATAAAGGTTTAAGGCCTGTTCACTGGTGTACAAATTGTAAAACAGCTCTTGCAGAAGCTGAAATAGAATATAAAGAAGATCCTTGTTATTCTGTTTTTGTAAAATTTTCTGTAAAAGAGGATTTTTCTAAATTTAAAAATTTAGGTGCTGATATCTCAAAAACATATTTTATAATTTGGACAACTACAACTTGGACTTTACCGGGAAACGTTGCAATAAGTGTGTCTTCAAAACTTGACTACGCTTTAATAAAGTGCCAAGACGAATACTTTGTGATTGCAAATAATTTACACGAACAATGTTTAAAAGATGCAGAAATAAAAGACTTTGAGGTAATTTCGCTTATAAAAGGCAAAGAACTCGAATATATGACAGCAAAACATCCTTTTTTGAATAAAGACTCCGTCGTGGTTTTGTCAGATTTTGTAACAGACAATGTTGGAACTGGTTGTGTGCATATAGCTCCGGGTCATGGACTGGAAGATTTTCAAGTATCTAAAAACTATGATAATTTAAAAATTATTGTTGTTGCTGATGCTCATGGCAAACTTACAGATTTGTCTAAAGAATTTGAAGGACTTTATGTTAAAGGTTACGAAAACACAGAAAAAGATGCAGGAAGAGCTATTGCTCTTTTTTTAAAAGCAAATAATAAACTTCTCGCAACAAAAAGAATTCGTCATAAATACCCCCATTGCTGGAGATGCAAAGACCAAGTTATATTTCGCGCTACAAATCAATGGTTTTGTTCTATAGAAAATTTTAAAAACATTGCTCTTGAAAAAACTAAGGGCATTAAATGGAATCCAACTTGGGGTGAAGAAAAAATATGTACCATGATAAAAGAACGCAAGGATTGGTGCATCTCAAGACAAAGAAAATGGGGAGTTCCTATCCCTATATTTTTTTGTTCAAAATGCTCGGAACCACTTATTGAAGAAAAAACCATGAACATAGTTTCTGAAATGTTTAAAAATTTAGGATCTGATTCTTGGTTTGAAAAAGATGCCGATGAAATACTGTCTTTTAAATTTAAATGCAAAAATTGTGGTTGTGATAGTTTTAAAAAAGAAAAAGATATAATGGACGTTTGGTTTGACTCGGGAGTATCGCATGCTGCTGTTTGCAAAAAAAATAAAAATCTTAAATGGCCATATGATTTATGTTTTGAAGGTGTGGATCAATATCGAGGCTGGTTTCAATCATCTTTATTAACTTCTGTAGCTGTTTACAACAAAGCGCCTTATAAATCTGTTCTTACTCATGGATGGGTTGTTGATGGCAAAGGAAGAAAAATGTCAAAGTCTCTAGGAAACGGAATAAATCCTATGGAAATTATAGAAGAATATGGAGCTGATATTCTGCGTTTGTGGGTCGCATCATCAGATTATCGGGCTGATATTAGAATTTCAAAAGAAATTTTAAAACAGCTTTCTGAATCTTACCGAAAAATAAGAAACACGGCAAGATTTATACTTGCAAATTTATACGACTTCAACCCAAACAAAGACTTAGCTTTTTTAAACAACTTAGAATCCATTGATCGTTTCGTTCTGATAAAATTAAGCAGTATTTTAAAATCTTCTCATGAGTCATACAAAAATTATGAATTTCATAAAATTTATCATACTATCTACAAATTCTGCGTAGTTGACATGTCGAGTTTCTACCTTGATGTTATAAAAGACAGGCTTTATGTAGAAAGTGCAAACAGTAAAACGAGACGCTTTGCTCAAACTGCTCTTTACACGATATTAAATACTATTGTAAAAATAATTTCTCCAATACTAGTTTACACTTCTGATGAAATTTTCAAATTTATGCCACATAAAAAAAATGAAGATTTTTCCAACATTATCTTTTCAGAAATACCAAATTTTTTAGACGTTGCTCTCGATGAAGAAATTTTCCTTCATTGGAAGAAAATACAAAGCATACAAAGCAGAGTGAAGAAAGTACTGGAAGAAAAAAGAAAAAACAAGGAAATAGGATCTTCCTTAGAAGCTAAAGTTAGTTTATACTTTAAAAGTGAATTGTTTGAGTATGCGAAATCTTTACAAAAAGATCTTAAAACAGCACTTATAGTGTCTTACGTTGAAATATTGCAAAAAAAAGATAATTCTAATGATGAAGATTTTATTATAGAAATACATCGTACAACTGGTGAAAAATGTAGTAGATGTTGGATTTATAATAAAAGCGTAGGAGCTAATAAGAAATTTAAAACTCTTTGTCAAAGATGCTGCAATGTTTTGTCAAGTTAATTTTTAGTTTCGTTTAAAATTTTTAATCTTAAATTTAACATAAAATTTTTGATAAATTAATATGACGCTAAAAATAACGATTATATCTGCCAACACATAAAATTTTTAACGAACACTTTAACAAGAAGGTGAAAGCAGTTTTGAGTAAATATGTAATAGTCGGTGGTAATAAATTACAAGGAAAGGTATCTATTGGTGGCGCCAAAAACGCTGCTCTTGCCATAATTCCGGCAAGCATATTGACTGATGGAGTTTGTACAATAAAAAATATTCCGAACATTAGCGATGTCTCGTTAATAGCAAACATTCTTGCCGACATGAATGTTAATGTTAGAATGGTAAACAAAAACACTCTTGAAATAAATCCTAAAAATATAATAAGGAAAACTCCATCTTACGATTTAGTAAGGCGTATAAGGGCATCTTACTATTTACTTGGTGCACTTTTGGGACGTTTTTGCAGCGCTTCTGTTTATTTGCCAGGTGGATGCAATTTTGGAGTGAGGCCTATAGACCAACATTTGAAAGGTTTTGCTCGCCTGGGTGCAAATTATAAAATAGATGGAGGAATAGTTAATGTAGAAGCTAAGCAATTAATAGGCACTACTATTTATCTTGACGTTGTTTCCGTTGGTGCAACAATAAATATAATGCTTTCTGCAGTTAAGGCGGAAGGTTTGACAGTAATAGAAAACGCCGCTAAAGAACCACATGTTGTTGACCTTGCAAATTTTTTAAACTCTATGGGAGCGGATGTGCGTGGAACTGGTACAGATGTTATTAAAATTCACGGTGTTAAATTTTTAAAGGGCACATCATATTCAATTATTCCGGATCAAATAGAAGCTGGCACTTATATGGCGGCAGCTGTTGCAACAAAAGGCGACATAATTATTAAAAATATAATACCAAAGCACTTGGAAGCTATAAAGTCTAAATTAGAAGAAATTGGTGCTAAAATTGAAGAACTTGAAGAATCAATAAGAGTCACGTGCAACAACGAATTGACTCGTTGTAATATAAAAACGATGCCCCACCCTGGATTTCCAACTGATATGCAACCACAAATTTCAGTACTGCTTTCGCTTGCAAAAGGCACAAGCATAGTTAATGAAAGTGTTTGGGACAATAGATTTAGATATGTAGAAGAATTACGAAGAATGGGCGCAAATATCTCTGTTGATGGAAAAATATCAGTTGTAGAAGGCGTCGACAGACTAACAGGAACATTGGTTAAAGCGACAGATTTAAGAGCAGGAGCCGCTTTAATAATAGCGGGTTTAACTTCTTCTGGAGAAACAATAATAGAAAACATCGATCATATTGACAGAGGATATGAAAATATTTGTAAAAAATTAAAAGGCGTTGGTGCTAACATTAAAGAAGTTAGCGAAAAATATCAGCCTCCGCTACCAAAAGCACTTTAAAAAATTTTTGTCTATAAAATTAAAAATCAGCAATGTTTTTCGTCAACACGTTTCAAAGTCTAATTAGTTTCATTGCAAAGAATTTAAAAGTGGTGGTTTTTTGTCGATAATTTTTCCATTATTCAACGGAAGCAAAGGAAACGCTACATATATTAGATGCAGAAATACTTCTATATTAATCGATGCGGGCTGCAGTGCAAAACAAATTGAAATTAGTATGTTTGAAAAAAATCTCAACCCTTCTAAACTAAATTCAATATTTATAACACACGAACATTTAGACCACATAAAAGGTCTTAAAGCTTTTGCTTCAAGATACAAAATACCAATTTATTCTTCAGAAGGAACAATTTTATCGCTTTCAAAAAAATGTATTTTAAATAATAAATTTGCTTATTACATTGTTCCGAGCAGAGGCATAAGTGTAAATGAAGATTTATTTATTAAACCTTTTTCTATATCTCACGACTGTGCTGAAGGTTTTGGGTATGTTGTTGAAACAAAAGATGAAAGAAAAATAGCTTTTGCCACAGATACAGGTTTTGTTTCCGATGAAATAAGACAAGCTGTAAAAGGATGCGATGTAATTTTTATAGAATCCAATCATGATGTAAAAATGTTGAAATATGGAATTTACCCAAGTTACCTTAAAAAACGTATACTTTCAACTCTTGGTCATTTATCAAATGAAGCGTGCGCCAAAGAATTGCCTTATCTTATTGAATGTGGTCTTAGTAGAATAGTTTTAAGTCATTTGAGTAAACAAAATAACAACTCAGAACTAGCATATCAAACAGCGGTTTTAAACCTTTCTAAATACAACATAAAAGAAGGCATAGATTACAAAATAATGGTGGCTGATGAAATAAATACAACAGGAAAACACATTCTTATTTAATTTTTTTGTATGTAAAAAAATATTTAATAAAAATTTGTAGTTTAAGACAAAAATATTTTAAAAAAATGTTTGCATTTTTAAAAATTATGTGTTAACATAATTAATGTTAGTGTTAATGACGTCGGGGGTACACTCGTTCCCATACCGAATACGAAAGTTAAGCCCGATAGTGTTGAAAATACTTGGCTGGCAACGGCCCGGGAAAATAAAAAAATGCTAACACTTATTAATATCAACTGCTTTTTAAGTAGTTGATTTTTTAAAGTCGTCGATACTTTTAAAAATTAATAATCGCTCAATAGAATTTCTAAAAATTTACCTTCAAAAAAATATAAAAGTTTTATAAAAACTTAAACTAGTTTTTAACAAAATGCTTTAATGATCTTAAAAATATTTTTAAAAACAATTTAAATTTAACTTTTGATAAATTCGTAAATTTTAAAAACAGATTTTTATTTTCTGACTATATTTTTAATTATGTTATAAATTTTTTTATCTGCATTTAATATCGCCATTTTTCCTGCATTTTTAGACAAAATATTTAAAGTTTCTTTATTAGATATTATATCGTCTACAGTTTTAATCAATAATTCTTTTGTTAAATTTTTTTCTTCTATTAATTTTGCCGCATTTTTCTTCACCAATTCTATAGCATTGCGATATTGATGATTTTCGGCTACATTAGGAGAAGGAATTAAAATAGATGCCTTTGAGGCAGCTTGTATTTCACTTAGAGTTATTGCTCCAGCTCTTGAAATTACAAGATCAGCAGCAGAAAGATAAAGTGGCATGTTTTCCAAATAGCTTTTAACTATAAAATTTTTGTGATCTTTTAGGCGAATTCCTTTACTTTTTAAAATATTTAAAAAATTATTATCATTCCCATACGAATGTATTAAAAAATATTTACAACCTTTTTCTACTATATTTTCAATAAATTCAGCAATAACAAAATTAATTTTATTTGCCCCTAAACTTCCACCAAACGATAATATTACGGGCCTTGAATCAAAATTAAGTTTTTTTCGAGCATTTTCTTTTTTAATAGTAGTAATTTCTTTTCTAATCGGATTCCCTGTTACTTCAATTTTAAAATTTCCTTTAAAGTATTTTTTAGCTTTTTTCGTCGCCAACATTATGCAAGACGCTTTTTTTGAAAGTATTTTCGTCGTTATACCTGGATAAGCATTCTGCTCGTGCAACACTATTTTTATTCCCATTTTAGAAGCACATTTAAGTACAGGTCCACTTACATATCCACCCGTTCCAATACAAATGTCTGGATTAAAGCTTTTTAAAATTTTTTTCGATTCCATATAGGCTGTCACTATTCTTTTCAAAGTGATCAAATTATTTTTCATCGCTTTTCTGCTAAAACTTCTTTGAAACCCTGAAATTTCTATACTTTCAAAATTAAATCCTGCTTTAGGAACTAATTCTTCTTCCATTCTGCCCTTTGCGCCAATGTACAAAATTTCAGAATCCTCTTCATATTGCTTTATACACTTCCCTATCGCTAACGCCGGATTAATATGTCCTGCTGTGCCACCACCAGATATAACCACTCTCATTTAAAATCTCCTTAAATCATTCACAAAACAAATAATTAACTTTTCAAAACTAAAAATTCAAATTACTACTCAATTTAAAAATTTATTAAACTTAAATAGTTATGCAAATTTTTACATTTAATTGCAAGCTGCAAATTTCATCGATCTCTTTTTGAAAGAAATTCAGCAAAAAATTTTAAACCACTAGTATCGCCTTTAAAATTTTTAAGAGATAAAATAGCATCTTGCGTTAATTTTTTAACCAACCGCTTGCATTCATTAATGCCAATCAATTTTGGAAAAGTTGACTTACCCATTTTTTTATCTGTTTGTGTAGGTTTTCCAAGACTCGCACTCGTAGACTCACAATCTAAAACGTCATCCGTTATTTGAAATGCAAGGCCAATATTTTTTGCATATTTTTTAGCTGATAAAATTTGAGACTCACCGCCACCTCCAACAACGCATCCTATATGAGCTGCCGCTACTATAAGTTTAGCAGTTTTCATTTCATGAATTTTTTGAAGTTTTTTTTCATCAATAATCTTGTTTTCATATTTCAAATCCATAGATTGCCCAGATACCATCCCATTTGGTCCAGCAGATTTTGAAAGAATTTCAAGCGACTTTAAAACCTTTTTACTATCTTTATCAAAAGTTGTGAAAGCAGAAGAAACAATTTCAAAAGCTAAAGTTAAAAGTCCATCACCAGCTAAAAGTGCCGTGGCTTCTCCAAAAACAACATGAGTAGAAGGTTTGCCTCTTCGCAAATCAGAATCATCCATACAAGGTAAATCATCATGTATTAACGAATATGTATGAATCATTTCCAACGCACAAGCAAATGGCATCGCTAACTTTTCTTTTCCACCACAAGCCTTGCAAAACTTTATCAACAAAATTGGTCTTATTCTTTTACCGCCAATTAAAACGCTATGCCGCATAGCCATTAATAATTTTTTTTCACAATCCTTTAATGTTAAAAAAATTTTTTCAATATAATCATTTATCTTTTCTACTTCATTTTTAAACATTATTCTCCCTTTCAATGTCTACCAATAAATTTTCAAACGACCCAAACGTGGCAAAATCAGTTATTTAATCCTTTTCATCTATAAGTTCTACCGTTTTCACTTTTTGTTCTGCCTTTTTAAGAATATTGTAACACTTTGCTGCAAGCTTCGTTCCCTCTTCATATAATTTTAAAGATTCTTCTAAATCAGTATCTCCTTTTTGAAGCAACGAAGAAATCTCTTCTAATCTTTTTATCGAATTTTCAAATGTAAATTTTTTCAAAAATTTCAACTCCTAAACTATTGTCAAGCTTTTAATTAAACTGCCTAATCAATTTAAACTTTTTACTCTAAAAAATTAAACACATTAAAAATTTTAAAACATAGATAGAAAATTAGCAAATTCATATACCTTAGAATAATTTTAAAGCTTAATTTTTTAATACAGCTAACCACTTTAAAAGTAGCTTTAAAACTAAGCCCTACACTTTCAAAGCAAATTAGCTGTAAAATTTAAAAATTTACAAACTTTTTAAAAAATTAAAACAAAAATTAATCCAAAGGCACTATTAACTCTTGACCTATTATAATAAGATCTTTTTTTAAATTATTTATTCTCTTAAGCTCGTCAACCGTTGTGTTGTAGCGTTTGGCTATCAGCCACAAACTGTCGCCCGACTTTACCGTATAAACTTTAGAAGAATTCGAATCACTCTTTATCAAAGTATTGCTTGAGTCTGGAAATATTAATATCTGCCCAATATTAATAATATCATCCTTCAAATTATTAAAAGCTTTTAAAGCTTCAATTGTTATTCCATATTTTTTTGAAACACCGTTTAAAGTGTCGTTAGGTTTTACTGTGTAAGATTTTGGTATACTTTTGTTTTTTGGATTTGGTAATCTAAGAATTTGCCCAATACTCAAACTGTCATTTGTCAAACTATTAAGAGCTCTTATCTTATCAGCAGTTATAGAGTATTTTCTAGAAATGTCGCACAAAGTATCGTTAGGCTCAACTATATACACACTATAAAGCTGATAATTATCGCTGTATGATGAATTTGGTATCTTAAGAACTTGACCTATATCTAAATTGTTACTTGTTAAATTGTTAAGAGCTTTTATGGCATCAACAGTTGTATTAAATCTTCTAGCTATCGCCCATAAATTATCACCTGATTGTACAACATAAGTTGTGTAAGAGGTGTCAGGAGGCGTTGGTGTTGTACCGCCACCACTTGTTGGTATTTTAAGAACTTGACCTATATCTAAATTGTCACTTGTTAAATTGTTAAGAGCTTTTATGGCATCAACAGTTGTATTGAATCTTCTAGCTATCGCCCATAAATTATCACCTGATTGTACATAATAGATTATATAATCTCCTTCATTGCCACCATTGTCGCCACCACCGACGTCAGAACAATTTGACAATGGAGAATATAAATAATAAAGCGCATTCCAAGTGTCATCACCAACAATTCCATTTGGAACCAATTTATTTGAAATTTGAAAATCAGTAACAGCGTTACCAGTAGCTTGATCAAATTTACCAGTTACATTGCCATCATAGTAATCAAGTTCTTTTAACTGCTTCTGCAGTTCTTCAACGTAAACACCAGTGCTGCCTTGTTTTAAAATTGGTTTTAATCTTGAAAGTGGTGCTGGAGGAAATCCTCCAGAAACGTCTGTTGTAGTTTCTAATGCTTCCCAAGTATTTTTGCCTACGATTCCATCTGCAATCAATCCTTGATCTTGTTGAAATTTTTTAACAGCTTCAGTGGTAGTCTCCCCAAAACTTTTTGTCAACACAGAAGGAAATAAACCATGTAAATTTAAATATTGCTGTAAAATTAAAACTTCTAATCCTGCACTTCCTTCCCTTAAAGTTGGAAAAGTTACAATATTAGAGGCACTCATATAATAAGCTCCTTTCAATTAATAGAAATTTATCACTTTAAAAGTATTTATAAATATTTTTATATTTTTTTGTAAATTTTTAAAAGAAAAAACTTGTGCATTAATTATTTTAAAATCTTTATCTAAACTAAACGTTAAGTTTAACATTTAACTTATTTATTTTACGTCTTAGATAAATTTAAAACATATTTAACACACAAGCCTTTTACTTTTAAAGTCTTTTCTAAAATTTTTTAATTTATAAACCAGGTATTGTAAGAATTTGCCCTATACTTAAAGCATCGCTTGTTATTCCACTTGCAGATTTTATAGCTTCCACTGTTGTACCGTATCTTCTTGAAAGAGCCCATAGGTTATCGCCAGATTTAACAGTATAATTGCCTTTTATAAAGCTGGTGTTGCTTTCGCAAGGTAATACTACACCTATTATAGATGAACTATTTCCAGCAGGTATTATTAAACGCTGCCCTATACTTAAAGCATCGCTTGTTATTCCACTTGCAGATTTTATAGCATCAACGGTTGTACCGTATCTTCTTGAGAGAGCCCATAGGTTATCGCCAGATTTAACAATATATTCGTTTTCTATCGTACGAACTGGTGAAGAAGGCTGTGGTGTTATAGTAGTTGTAGTTGATGAACTTCCAGCAGGTATTATTAAACGCTGCCCTATACTTAAAGCATCGCTTGTTATTCCACTTGCAGATTTTATAGCATCAACGGTTGTACCGTATCTTCTTGAAAGAGCCCATAGATTATCGCCAGAAATTACATTGTAAAAAATATTTTGCCCGCCCGAAGACGAAGGTGTTTCTGTATTTTCTTGATAAGATGATTCTCTAGCAGAAAGAAATGGAATTACAACACTTTGTCCAACAACCAAACTGTTGCTTCTCAAACTACTTGCTAACTTTATTGCATCAACAGTTGTACCATAGTAATCAGCAAGACTTTCAAGAGTTTCACCCGGCTGCACAATGTGAATCGTATAATTTTGGGTGCCAACACTGTCAAAAGAACTAGCGTTATTATAAATATTGTTAGAAGCATTATACAAACCAATTAAAGCATTCCAAGTTTTTGGTCCTACTATCCCATCTGCTGTTAAATTGTTTTGAATCTGAAAATTTTTAACAGCATCAGTTGTACTTTTTGAAAAAATATTAGATATTGTCCCATTAAAAAAACCCAAAGATGCCAAATATTCCTGTAAAGCAATTACATTCTCATTAATACTGCCTTGTCTTAATAGTGGCATATCATTAGCGTCCACTAAATCAACTCCTTATTGTTTTTTCAAATTTAAATTTTTAACTACCAAGCTTTTTATCGATTTGCTTTAAATACAAGAAAAAATAAATTTTGTTTGCTTTTAAGTTGTTTAATTTTTAATATTATTTTAAATTTAATTAAAAACACATTTTAGATTTTAAAGCGTTGAAATAAGTTTCTTAAATAAAATTTTTATATTAAAGCAAAATATGTTAAAACTAAAGCTTATTTTATTATATTTAAAAAGACTATAAAGTGTGTATTTTAGATAATTTAAATCAAAATACATAATAATAAGCTTTTTTCAATTAATAAAGATCTATCACTTTAATCTTAATAATATAAAATTCAACTCTTTTCTTTATAACAAAAAATTTTTTTCTACATAATATGTTGTATATCAAAAACAATAATCTTAGATATTTTTTGAAAAACAATATAAAATTAGTAAATTTAATATTTAAAATTAAATATAGATTTTTTAAAATTTATTTTTACTTAAACAAAAATTAAATTCTATTATTTTTTTGAATCTTATAAAGTTTTATTTTAAAATTATGAAAATTTTTATCAAAGAAAGGTCAGATTTAATTTTATGTATGGAAATTTAATAGTTAGCGTAAGTTCCGGAAGTATAGGCCATCCTGTAGAAGGTGCAAAAGTTTTAGTAACTGGGAAAAATACTAATATAGAACTAATTACAGACTCTTCAGGAATGACAAACAAAATTAGTTTGTCTACACCAGACAAGCAAATTTCTATTACGCCTAGCAATAACTACGCATATGGTTCTTACGATATTTCAGTAAGTAGATTCGGTCTTGAAACCAAGCGTGTAATAGGAGTAAAAATTTTCCCTGAAAACACTTCTTATCAAGATGTTGTTATGTATGATTCGGATAATAAGGAAATTTATGAAAACTACGTGACACTACCTGATTATTATGTAGGTTCATATCCTCCAAAGATTCCTGAAGATCCTATGTTGCCTTTGCCAAAATCAAGAGTGCAAACCGATATAATAATTCCTAAAAAAATTGTCGTTCACGAGGGTACTTTAACAAATACATCTGCTGCAAATCGTAACATTAATTACAGAGATTATATTAAAAACGTTGCAAGCCACGAAATTTATCCAACATGGGAAATAGAAACATTGAAAGCTAATATATATGCTATCAATTCATTTACCTTAAATAGAATGTACACAGAATGGTATAGATCTCAAGGATATAATTTTGATATAACCTCATCAACGATGCATGACCAAGCATACAAATATTCCGGTACAGTTTTTGAGCGTGTTGCAAATGTTGTAGATCAAGTAATAAACACATATCTTGTCGCTCGTAACAACGACTATCCATTTTTATCACAGTATTGCGATGGTGTAAAAGTTGCACCAAGAACTTATTGGTTAAGTCAATGGGGTTCTCAAGATTTAGGATTAAAAGGCTACAGCGCTTCTGAAATAATAAGACATTACTACACAAGTGCTGTAAGTTTTGCAACAGCACCAGAAGAAGAGTTAAGAGAATCATTTCCTGGTTATAATTTAAAAATAGAAGACTGCGGTGTAGATGTACAAATTTTACAGAATCAATTAAATAGAATTAGAAATAACTTCCCTTTAATTCCGAGAATTCCAACGGCAAGTGGAAAATTTAACCAAGAAACTCAAAATGCAGTAAAAATTTTCCAGCAAGTATTCAAATTACCTCAAACCGGAATTGTAGATCGCGATACTTGGTACAAAATATCTTATGTTTATGTTTCTGTTGCAAATATAGCAGCAGGTTTAAAAAACTAAGCTTTAAAATCTTTCAAAAATTTAACTTTAAAAACAGTTTCTTTATTTGTATAAGAGACTGTTTTTTATTTTAGTTTTATAAAAATAAGATCTTAAATGTATTTTAGCAAATATTAAATTTCTTTTAAAGACTATAAAAATATGTACACAAACTTTTTATAAAAACAACGTTTTTAAAAAATAATAAAAAATTATTAAGAATATTTTATAATTTTGATTTAGCTGTTCATATCGAAAAAATATATTAAATAACGTTTATAGAATATATTTTAAAATAATTTTATAAAATACTAGAAAAGTATCAAATATATTTAAATCTTAGATTATAAAAAAAAAATAAAATATAAAAAGTATATTTTTATAATTTTTGGTAAATAATTTCTACAGGTCTTATAATAATTTAAAAAATTTATAACTAAATTTAAATTAATTATAAGCCAATATAACTTACACAAGGAAAGGAAGTTTTAAATTATGAAAACAAAGGGAATAAAAGAATTTTATGTAAATTCCAACAAAAAAAAAGCTTTAGGAGATGAAATATTAAAATTAAGAAAAAAATACCCAAATAAACAATTATCTCACGATCAAGCTGTTGAGTTTATAAAAAACGATTTAATACCTTTAGCTAAAAAACATGGATATAGTTTTACTTTAGAAGATTGTTTGGATCTTATAAAAAAAGAAAACACAGGCGAACTAAATGAAGAAGAATTGCTTCGCGCAGCTGGCGGTGGACGACTGTCATTTAAAGCTTTAAGTTTAGCATCAGCTTTATTACTTTCTGGCAGTGCTATTAATAGTTCAATTAGCAACATCAGCACTAAAAACAATAATAATTTAACTGCTTTAAGTACAAAAACTGGTTATAACCAAACAAAATATAACTACATGCGAAATTTTAATAAATTATTTAAAACAGGTTTTTCTACTCGAAAACCTAATCAATCGAAAAATAAACGACGCAGCGATAAAAATTCTTCTGGTCGTCGTACTGAAGTACTTAAAAAAAGTAGATCAGTTATCAAAGGTACTTCGAAAAAACAAACACAAATTGTTTCACATAAAACAGTTCAAAACTTACAACAAAAAAATAAAGAACTACAAAAAATAAATAATGAAATTGGACAAAAAAATGCAGAAATTGAAAAATTAAACAACCAATTAGAACAAAATAAGATTGAAAAAAACAAAAACTTTAAAGATCTCACGACTCAAGTTCAACAATTAAAAAATAAAATACAACAATTAGATAAAGAGAAAACAGATTTAAATAAGCAATTAAACTCAAAAAGTTTAAACTTTAATATGAATAAAGAAAAAATAAAAAAATATTTTACAAAATTAAAAGAGAAAATTTTACAAAAAGACTCAGAAATTAAAAAATTAATCAACAAATTGCAACAAACTGAAATTAATCAAAATGCCCTAAAACAAGAAAACGAAAAACTTAAAGATACTATATCCTTACAAAATCAGCAAGTGAACAATTTGCAACAAAGTATTAACAAACTAAAAAACACAAAACTAAACCAAGAGGACTACTCATCTTTAATGCAAAAGCTAACTATTTTACGACAAAAAAATAGTGAACTAACAAAACAAATATTAAATTACCAAACTTCAGGAAATTCCGAACAAATAAAATTAAAAGAAAAATTAGAAGAAGCAAATAAAATTATAACAAGCTTAAAAGATAAAATATCCAAAATGGAAGCAAATCAACAAAACTTAGAAAAAGAAAATATAGCTTACAAATATCGTACCCAAAAACAAAATCAAGAAAACAAAGAACTTCAAAGGGATATATCAACACAAAAACAACAAATAAGCGATTTGCAGCAAAAGATAAATACTAAAAGTTACAACTCTAATGAAGTAGAATATTTTAAACAAAGAATAACTAGTTTACAACAAGAAAATAATGAATTATCAAAACAATTAAACACTCAATTTTTAGGAAACTCTGAACGAACAAAATTAAAAGAAAAATTAAAAAACTCAAATATAACCATATCAACACTAGAAAGAAAAATATACGAATTAGAAAATGATAGAAACAACTTGTTAAAAACTGGATATAAGATGCTGCATACATGTCGTGCCCTTAAAAAACGAAACGAAGACTCATCAGCAAAAAATAAAGATCTTATACACAAAATAAAAACCTTAGAAAGTCAAATATTATTGTTAAAAAAAACACCAAGAGACAGTGAAACAGATAAAAAAATAAAAAAATTACAAAAAGCATTAAAACAAGCACGCGCCTTGCTTTCTCAAACACAACAAGGATTAGGAAATATGCAGGAAAACATCAGAAATGGTAGTAATAGCATATTTCGTCGCTCAATCTAAATTCACTGTTTTTCGTTGTTCTTCTTTATGCTTTCATAAAAATTAACAAACACTGAATTAAAATAAGGCGCTGTCCATATTGCAAAAACAGAATAAGTAAAGAAATTCAAAAAATACCACCAAAAAAACGAAAAATAAATTTTTAAAATTATTAGCTTTCTTCCTTTTGTTAAATTCTTGCTCTTAGACAAAGCCTCCATTGCTGTTAAATTAGGTTCATCACAAAGAACGTAAGGCGCTAGTGAATATGAAAAAAACTTTATAATTCCAGGAATTATCAAAATACTCCACAAAATTAAAAAAAGACATCTCAGAATATGTAAAGACACAGATTTAACCCATAGTTCCTTAAAAGCATAAACAAAATCTTTAATTTTTAATTTTTTTTGACCTTTACACAACAGAAAACAAATCTTTGTTAAAGCCATTTCTAAAGCAGGTAAAATAAAAACAGAAGCAAAAAACATCGCCAACATAATAAATTTATTTTTTTCAGCAAAAATACTAAATTTTTTTACAACACCTTCAAATGAATAAGTTTTAGAAATTTTTATAGAGCCAAGAAGTAATTTGCCTTCAGAAAAAACAACAAAAATAAATATTATCACACCGCATACAATAATAGTGTCAAAACTACCGCTGTTTCTAAGTTGATCTTTTGCTTTGGACTTAAGTTGTTTTACATTAAACAAACCATTTTCACCTCTTAAACAATTAATTTTTCCAAAAGCTTAATTTGCTCAACACATTTGCTACTGAGCAAATTCTAGCTTTTATATAATTTTAATGATCATTCAAGAATTGTTATCTTGTTTACTACTATCGGCAGAATCAGCTTGAGAAGCGGTAGAGCCACCAGAAGCATCTGATTTTTCTTCAGACTTTTGTTTGTTAAGAGCAAAAGAAATGATGTTTAAAACAACAACAAGCGTAAAAAACAAAATAGAAATTCTTTTCGTCCATTTTGCCATAAAAGAATCAACAGACAAAGACTCGTTTTGTGAAAAAAACGTACCAGAATTTCCGCCAGTAAGAGAGCCAGGATCTTGTTGCTTAGCTTCTTGAAGTAAAACTACAAGAATAATAGCAATAGCAGAAATAAGCAAAACTACCCCCAACAATATTTCTATCCAGCTCATTTAAAACCTCCATTATTAAAACGCTTTAAATACTGTGTCCAAAAATTATATAAAAAATTCTTTAAAAAATTTTAAGCATTTTTAAAAGTCTATAAAACTCTCTGAAACATTAAATTACCACTACTAAAACACTACCACATGCATTTTTTTTTTTCAAGTTGCTTTTTAAAAAACTTAGCTTTTAAACTTTAATTTAACTAACAAAATTCAATACTTCACTTTATTTACTTTTAAAAATATAAAATTAATTTTTAAAAACATTATATTTGATTCATAATTTACAACAATTTTTTTATTAAAATTTCATTAAAATGCAATTTACATTAGGTTTTGAGATTGATTTTCAAGTGTGTCACATCATTAGGTATGGATATGCCGATATTTACATGAAAAAAATAAGAAAATGTCAAAAAAGAATGCGTAAAGAATATATTGCTTTTTGAATTTAATAAAATTTTTTCTAATTTTAAACTTTATTTATTTACAATTTGATTGTCAAAACGATTTTTTGACACGCAATTTTTGAGTTCTTTTGTTTTTTAAATAAAAAAATTAATAAAAAATATTATCAAATTTTTTTACAATATTCTAATTTTTAAATTTATTAAAAATTTGTTTAGATTTGATTTATTTTTTTTTATGATTTACCATTGGAAAAGTGCGTTTTGCTATTTTAAAATTTAAATTATAGGTGTTAAATTAACGATGGATTCTAAAGACTTTTTTTCAGATTCTTTATCTTTGCCTTTTAGTTTGGAAGCAGAACAATCTGTTATAGGTGCAGTTCTTTTAGATTCCTCTTGTTTCAATGTGATCTTGCAAAAACTTCCTAGTAAAGAGTATTTTTATTTATCGAGTCATCAAACTATTTACGGCTCTATGCTAGAGATGTATATTGTCAATAAACCTATTGATTTTGTTACCGTGTTAGAAAAATTAAAAATCGGAGGTTTTCTTGAAGATAAAGAAAGTAAATCTTATATTTTAAAACTTTCTCAAATCGTGCCTGCTATTTCAAATGTTGAAGCTTACGCTCAGATTGTTCGTGACAAATACGACGTTAGAACCTTGATTGAGGCATCAAGAGAAATTATAAGTGACGCAACAAAAGAGGCTTATAACGCCACTGATTTATTGGATGTAGCTGAACAAAGAATATTTGATATAAGAAAAGATAGAACTGTTAAGGGGCTTCAAAAAATAAATGAAGTGATTATGGAAGCGTTTGATCGCTTAGATGCTTTAAATTCACCTGATAGTAATTTATATAAACCAATTTCTACAGGAATTGAAGACCTTGACAAAACTATCACAGGTTTAAATAGATCTGACCTTATTCTACTTGCTGCAAGGCCTGGTATGGGAAAAACAAGTTTTGCTTTAAATATTGTAAGAAGTGTTGCTATTAAGTCGAAGAAAACCGTCGCTTTTTTTTCACTTGAAATGACGAAGGAGCAATTAGTTTTTAGAATGCTTTCCTCAGAAGCTAAAGTAAAAGGAGATAAATTAAAGCTTGGTAAGTTAAATCCTCAAGAATGGTCAGATTTAATAGAATCTGGAGAAATTTTATCAAAAACCTCTATTTATCTCGATGACTCTCCTGGAATGACGGTCTTGGAAATAAAATCAAAACTCAGAAGGTTGAAAGAAATTGATCTTGTTGTGATAGATTATTTGCAATTGATGTCTAGCGCTAAACGCACTGATAATCGCGTTCAAGAAATATCTGAAATAACAAGAAATTTAAAAATCATGGCTAAAGAAATAAATGTGCCTGTTATAACTTTATCTCAACTTTCGCGTGCTAGTGAACAACGAACTGACCACAGACCTATGTTATCAGACCTTAGAGACTCTGGTTCTATCGAACAAGATGCTGACATTGTTTTGTTTCTCTTTCGAAAAGCCTATTATAAAGATAACATTGAAGACGAAGATTCAAACAAAAATAGCTCAGAATGCATTGTTGCTAAAAATCGCCACGGCGAAACAAGAAGTGTACCCTTACATTGGCAAGGCGAATATATGCGTTTTACTTCTGTTGAAGTAAATCAGTTTTAATGTAAATTTTAGGAGGCATTTTGTTTGAGAAAAAACATTCTCAAATTTTTAGAAAGATTTAATTTGCTGACAGAAAATCAAAGCATTGTTGTGGGTGTATCTGGCGGATCAGATTCGATGTCTCTTATAGATTTTTTATTTTCTTTGAAAAACGAAAAAAAAATAAAACTAATAGCAGCACATGTTAATCATATGTTAAGAGGAATTGAGTCTGATGAAGATCAAAAATTTGTTTTTGATTGGTGCAAAAACCATGATGTAGAATTTAAATTTATTAAAATTAATGTTTTAAAACTTTCTAAAAAAACAAAAAAATCAATAGAAGATTGTGCAAGAGAGGTTAGATACAATTTTTTTAAAGATCTTGCAAAAGAGTTTTCTTCTAAAATTATGACTGCCCACACTCTTTCTGACAACGTAGAAACCTTTTTGTTAAATCTTATAAGAGGCTCAGGTACACCTGGACTTACCGCAATTCCAATGATTCGCGAAAACATAATTAGACCGTTTTTATTTTTAAGTAAAGATCAAATCATTGAGTATTGTAACACATATAATGTAAAATTTAGAACAGATAAATCAAATTTTTCTTTTAAATATAGACGAAATAAAATACGTTTAGATATTTTACCAAAATTAAAACAAATTAATCCTTCTTTTGAAAAAGCAGTATTTCGTGCAATTAAATCTTTAAAAGAAGATAATGATTTTCTTGCAAATTTATCTTTTGTTTCTTTTAAAAAGGCAGAAACTTCAGAAGGTTTTTTAGTTAAAACTTTACTAAAACTTGAAAAACCTATTCTTTCAAGAGTTGTAATTTTGATTGTAAAAAAACTTTTAAATTTATCTCCAAACGAATATCAAATAAATCAAGTTATTTATATTTTACACAAAGGCTGTGGAATGATTTCTTTCTTAAAAAATAAAAAGTTATTGGCGGATGGAGGAGTTTTAAAGGTTTTTGAAAAGATATCTGTCAAAGATTGGCAAATTCCTTTTAAGTCTTCAAATATATTGACACCTACAGGTAAAAATATAATAATAAAAATAGTGGGGGATAAAAATAAAAACAACAATCTTCTAGATTTTAATAAAATAGGCGATTTTGTAGTTTTTAGAAATAGAAGGGCGGGTGATGTGTTTTTTCCTGTTGGTAGAAATGGTTCTAAGCTTCTTAAAAAGTTTTTAAATGAAAAAAAAGTTAATTTAAAAAAACGTGCAAATCTTATAGTCTTAGCAGACGGTAAAAACATTTTATGGGTAGAAGGCTTTGGTGCTTCTCAATATGTTGTTACTGATTTAAATTCCTCTAAAGTTGTAAGTATTGTAATTAATTAATTTTTTATTTTAATTGTAATTATTAAATTTTTGCAACTTTGAACGGAGAAGAAAAGTGTTTAAAGATATAGAAAAAATTTTATTCGATGAAAAAACTTTATTGAATGCAATAAAACAACTTGGAAAAAAAATAAGCAAAGATTATAAAAATAAAAACTTGTTTTTACTAAGCGTTTTAAAAGGTTCTATAGTGTTTATGTCAGATTTAATGAGAAATATTTCAACGCACTGCATAATAGATTTTATGTGTGCATCAAGTTATGAAGGCGGCTTTAAAACTAAAGGTGTTGTAAAAATAACTAAAGATATAGATATTTCCGTTTGCGGTTACGACTTACTTATAGTTGAAGATATACTCGATAGCGGTCTTACGCTTAGTTATATTTTAAGTTTTTTGAAAAACAAAAAACCAAAAAGCATAAAAATCTGCACTCTTTTTGATAAACCATCAAGAAGGCAAGCTGATGTTGAAGCTGATTACAAATGTTTTGAAATCCCGGATGAATTTATAGTTGGATACGGCTTTGATTATAAAGAAAAATATCGTAATCTTCCATTTATAGGTGTTTTAAAAAAAGATGTCTATGAATTAGATGTTTTACACTAAGCAACATTTTAATTCTATCAAGTTGTCAAAAAATTGTGTTGCTTGTTGTGAATTTTAATAAAACATCGGCAGGATGTTTAACTTTGAAGTAGTAAACTAGCAAAAAAGATAGCAATGAGGAGTGAATTTTTGATTGAATAATAAAAAGAAGCTTTTGCAAAATTCTCTTATCTTTCTAGCTGTCGCTTTTTTTTCCGCAACTATATTTTTCACTCTTTTTCAAAGCAGACCACAAAAAAATTTAGTGTATTCTGAAGTTGTTGATTATTTTAAAAATCATAAAGTAAGTGAGTATAGTTTTGATCTTGGCACAAGAGAGATGACAATAAAATTAAAAGATGAACAAGAACTAAGATATATTGCTCCTAGCGCTAATTGGATGCGCGAAGATATTAAAGATTATATTAAAGACTATAATGAAAAAAATCCTGATTCTAAAATTAAAGAAATTATACTACCCCCGAAAGAACCCGGTTGGCTTGCAACTATTTTACCGAATTTACTTACTGCTGCAGTAGTTTTTTTGCCGTTATTCTTTATTATGAAACGTTTTTCAGGAAGTATTGTGGGAGATCCTTCAGCTCATTTAGGCTTTACGAAAGCAAAAGTTAGAAATGCTTTTGAAGACAAAAAAAAGGCTACATTTCAAGATGTTGCAGGTTCTGAAGAAGAAAAAGAAGAATTAAAAGAAATAGTGGATTTTTTGAGGTTTCCAAAAAGATATAATGAACTTGGCGCGACTATTCCAAAAGGTGTTTTGTTAGTTGGTCCTCCTGGTACGGGAAAAACTTTGCTCGCTAAAGCTGTCGCAGGAGAAGCTGGTGTTCCATTTTTTTCAATATCTGGGTCTGAATTTGTTGAAATGTACGTTGGTCTTGGCGCGTCGAGAGTTAGAGATTTATTTGATCAAGCAAAGAGAAGTATGCCATGTATAATTTTTATAGATGAGATTGATTCTGTTGGACGTCACCGCGGAAGTGGCGATCGAGGAGGAAGCGACGAAAGAGAGCAAACTTTAAATCAATTGCTTGTTGAAATGGATGGTTTTGGATCCAACGAAGGTATAATTGTAATGGCTGCGACTAACAGGGGAGACGTGCTTGACCGCGCTTTATTAAGACCTGGCAGATTTGATCGCCAGATAGTAGTGGGGCTGCCAGATGTAAATGATAGAGAATCCATTTTAAAAGTACATTCTAAAGGAAAACCTTTCGCACCTGATGTAATTTTAAAAGATATCGCTCGATCTACAGCAGGATTTACAGGAGCAGATCTTTCAAATGTTTTAAACGAAGCAGCCCTTTTAACAGCACGTGAAGGACTAAAATCTATAACTATGTCTAAAATTAAAAAAGCTATTTTAAAAGTAGTGATGGGAACGGAAAAAAAATCTAAGGTTATAAGCGACAAAGACAAAAAAATAACAGCTTATCACGAAAGCGGCCATGCTGTTGTAAATTATTTTTGTCCCAAACATGATCCTGTAAATGAAATCTCAATCATTCCAATAGGTTTTGCCGGTGGATATACTCTTTCATTGCCAGAAGAAGATAGAGCACATGTAAGTAAAGAAGAAATGATTGAGAGTATTATAGTTTTACTCGGTGGAAGAATTTCGGAATATTTAATAATAGGAGATATTTCTACAGGTGCTTCTAACGATATTGCTAAAGCAACAGAGATAGCACGTGATATGGTTACAAAATACGGTATGAGTGAGACTTTAGGTCCTATAGCTTATGAAGAAGAAAGAGAAGATCAAATTAACAGGCTTAGTTTCCCGATTGGAAAAAACTTTTCTGAAAAAATAGCATCGAAAATAGACGAAGAAGTTCATAAAATAATTTCTAACGCGTACAGAAAAAGTAAAGAAATACTAGTTCAAAACTCTAATAAATTACACGAAGTTGCAAAATACTTAATAGAGAATGAAAAAATGGGAGCAGAAAAATTTAAAGAAATAATGAAAATTTCTTAATAAATTTTGTATTTTTGTTTCAGACACATCACAAGTAATAAATTTATTTTTGATATTGTAAACAGAATTAAAAAAAATATTAAAAACAAAGCTTTTGCAAATATTTTAGATTTACCAAAAAGAACAGTTATATATTGCAGCAAAAACTATTGGTATTTGGCTTTGTGTGTAGCATAAACAACAAATTTAGAGATCTTCTTTTAAGAAGATCTCTAACAATATTATTTTCATCTTAGACTTTTAAAAAAATTTTTATGTTGTTATTAAAACTCTCTGGAAATATTTTTTTAACTTGATTTTTTATATTTACATTAAATTTATCACAATTATAAAAACTTCCTTTTTCTATTTTTTTAATACTGTTTGGCAGTTCATCTATTTTAAGGTTTTTGCAATTTGCAAAAGCTAAATTTTCTATATATTTAACAAACGGTGGCAAAAAAATTTTCCCTAATTTATAACAATTACAAAAAGCAGAATATTCTATAAAAATAACAGATTCTGGGAAACTGACAGTTTCTAAATTATAACAATTTTTAAAAGATTGACTTTTTATATTAACGACAGAATCTGGTATAACAACGCGTTTAAGGCTTTCACAACAAAAAAATGCACCAGGTTCAACTTCAGTAATAAACTTTGGCAGAGTAATATTTTCTAATTTGCTGCACCACGAAAACGCTCTTACTCCTATTACAGTAATAGAATCCGGTAACTGAATATAACTTAAATTGCTGCAGCCTTCAAACACTCCAGAATCTATTTTGGTAACAGCATTTGGTACAACAATACTTTCTAATTTCACACATCCACGAAAAACACTTTCTTTAATAGAAGTAATAAAGTTTGGTAAATGAACAGAACTTAAATTTTTGCACTTAAAAAACACTTCTTTGCCCATTGAAGTAATAGAAGAAGGTAGAGAAATAGTTTCCAAACTAAAACATTCAGCAAACGCACTTTTTCCAATAGAAACAAGAGAGTCTGGCAGAATTATGCTTTTTAAACTTAAACATTTACTAAATGCGTTATTTCCAATATCAGTAATTAAACTTGGCAGAAATACTTCTTTTAATGTCGTACAATTGTAGAACATAAAATCTTCAATCGAAGTAATAAAGTTCGGTAGGCAAATATTTGATAAACTTAAACAATTAGCAAATAGTTTTTTGCCCATAAATTTAACAGAGCTTGGCAAAAATACATTTACTAATTTTCTACAATCTCTAAACACATCGTTTCCTAATGAGATAATAGCATCTGAAACAACAACGCTTTCTAAGTTTCTACATTCTAAAAAAACTCCATCACCTATATTAACAATTGGAAGTAATTTGCCATCTTTTTGAAAATACTTTGGAATTTTAATTTTGTACAAAAAATCTTTATACTGCGAAGAAACTCCAGTAATAAAAACTGTATTTTCCGAAGTGCAAAAGGTCGAAAAAACAAGTTCTGGATTAAGTTTTTCTCCATCAATAGTGGTTATTTCGCCAAAATCACTTGTATCTCTGACTTGTGAGTCTAAATCTTCATTAATAAAATTCGTCGTTATATCAGAAGGTGATTGATGAAAATTCACTTCGTTATTAAAATCTACGTTTTCTTCATTACTAAAACTTGCCTCAGGTTGGGATAAATTTTTGCTTTCAAAATTTTTGTTTTTAGCATCAGGATTATTTTTTACAGAGTAAACATTACTATTTGATAAATTTAAAAATGAAAATCCTAAAAATAAACTAAAACAAATAAAAAATAACTTTTTTAAAAAAGATTTTTTGAATAACTTTAATTTCTGCATACCAAAACTCCTCTTATTAAAAAATAAAAACTTTTAAAGTAACTTTTTAAATTTAAAGCGTCTTAGATTTTTTTATTCTTTAAGCTTTTAAAGTTAACAAACTCACCTCCTAACAGCTATAAGTGTTAATAAATCATAAAGCTGATTTTATCACGACCTAACAAATAAGTACATCAATTTTTTAAAAACATTTAAACTGCTTTTTATAAAAGATTTTTTAAAACTAAATTTCTAATTTAAAATTACAAACTTTCTTCTTCACTGTTCTTTCTTTAGCTTCACAAACAGCTTGCACCTACTTTTTAATTAAATTTTTTTACCGCAGATTCTTAAAATTTGAAAGCTTTTATGTAGAAAATTATGGCAAAGCTTTGTCTTTAATAAAAACTTATTATTGCTAAAAACAAAATTAAAACTAGCCGTTTTTCTCTTGAGCAAACTCAAAAATAAATTAAGTCGAAATCCGCAAATTTCTACATTTTAATTGACGAAAAGAGCATCTTTCCTAGAAACATTTATTCTTCCTTTATCATCGATTTCTGTAACTTTAACTAAAATTTCATCATTAATCTTAACAATATCAGTAACTTTCTCTGTCCTTTTAACATCTAACTGGGAAATGTGACAAAGAGCCTCTTTACCAGGAGCAAGTTCAACAAAAGCTCCAAAATCCATAATTTTAACAACACGAGCTTTATAAATTTCTCCTATTTCAGGATCATTGACTATCATCTTTATTGCGTCAAGAGCTTTTTTGCAATTCTCAATGTCTTTCGAAAAAACAAACACTTTTCCATCTTCTTCTATATCTACTTGAACATTGAAACCAGAACAAATTTTTTGAATTATTTTGCCACCACTTCCTATAACCTCCCTTATTCTTTCAGCAGGTATTTTTATAGAAAGAGTTTTAGGAGCATATTTTGAAAGCTCTTTCCTTGGATTTTTTATGGTTTTCAAAATAACTGAGTTTAAAATATAACCCACAGCTTTCTCAGTCTTTTTTAAAGCTTCACTTATTATTTCCTCAGTAAGACCATCTATTTTAAGATCCATTTGAATAGCGGTTATGCCGTTGAGAGTTCTAGCAACTTTAAAATCCATATCTCCAAAAAAATCCTCAATTCCTTGTATATCCACCATAGTAACAAATCGCCCTAACTCAGAAACTAATCCGCAAGATATACCAGCAACAGGAGATTTAATAGGAACTCCGGCGTCCATCAGTGCAAGAGTCGAGCCGCATACAGAAGCTTGAGACGTTGAACCGTTTGACGACACAACTTCAGAAACTAATCTTATGGAATAAGGAAATTCTTCAACGCTAGGAAGAACAGGAATAATAGACCTTTCCGCAAGAGCACCATGACCTATCTCACGTCTTCCAGGACCTCTAATAGGCCTCGTTTCTCCTACAGAATAAGATGGAAAATTATAATGATGAATATAACGCTTACTTTCATTACCATCAATTCCATCTAACATTTGTTGATCACTCATAAGCCCTAACGTCGCAACAGTTAAAACTTGAGTTTGCCCTCTTGTAAAAAGCCCTGAACCGTGCACTCTAGGCAAAACAGAAACTTCCGCGCTAAGCGGACGTATTTCATCTAAAGAGCGTCCATCCACTCTTTTGTTTTCATCTAAAATAAATCTTCTAACTATTGTTTTTTGGATATTATAAAGACAATCTTCTATCTTTAATTTATCGTTTGGGTAAATTTCTAAAAATTTATCTAAAGTTTTTTTATAAACTTCAAAAACTTTTTTCTCTCGAACTTTTTTCTCACAAAAACTGTAAGCAAGTTTTACATCATCAAACGCAAAATTTTTAACTTCTGAAAACATTTCGTCGCTTACTTTAACACTTTCATAAAAAAACTTTTTTTGACCTATATCTAGTTTTATCTTCTCTATAAATTTTATAATATCCTTGTTTGCAGCATGTGCAAATTTTATAGCCTTTAACATAGTGTCACTGGAAACTTCATTTGCACAAGCTTCTATCATAACCACTAAATCTTTAGTCGAGGCCACACAAAGAGAAAGCTCTGAAGCATCCCTTTGTTTCGCTGTTGGATTCAACACAAATTCATCGTTAATAAGCGCAACATTAACTCCCGAAATAGGACCATTCCAAGGAATATCAGAAATGCTAATAGCACACGAAGCACCTATCATAGCTGCAATTTCAGGAGAACAATCAGGATCTACCGACATAACCGTGCAAACAACAGAAACATCATTTCGCAAATCTTTAGGAAACAAAGGTCTTATAGGCCTATCAATAACCCTAGAAAAAATTATAGCTTTATCAGTCGGACGGCCTTCTCTTCTTAAATAAGAACCTGGAATTTTTCCAACTGAATAAAGTCTTTCTTCATAATCCACAGAAAGAGGAAAAAAATCTATTCCTTCTCTAATCTCACGAGAAGCAGTAACGGTAACATTTACAACTGTTTCACCATATCTTACAAAACACGAACCATTCGCAAGTTGAGCAATTTTACCTGTTTCTATGCAAAAAGGCCTGTTAGCTAAACTTGTTTCAAATGTTTTGTGTTCTTCAAACATAAATTTAAAATCTCTACTTTCACATTTTTATTTAAAAACATTAATTAAATTAACAAAATTTAATTAATCATTTACGTATTCCAAGTTTTGAAATTAAAGCACGGTAAGATTCAAGATTCTTCCTTTTTATATACTTAAGAAGTCTGCGCCTTCTACCAACTAACTTTAAAAGGCCATATCTAGAATGAAAGTCTTTTTTATGAGTCTTAAGATGTTCAGTTAAAGCGTTAATTCTGCTTGTAAACAAAGCAATTTGAACTTCAGGAGATCCTGTATCCGTTTCTTTTCTTGCATATTTTTTTATAAATATTGCCTTTTCTTCTTTTAACATCACAAACCATCACCCTTTATAAATATTTTGCAAAATTCTTTTTTTAAAAAATCAATTTAACAGCAAAAATTTTTCTTGTGAATTCTTCATATTTACTAAAAGTGTATCACATTTAAATTAACATGTAAAGCTGCAAAACACTTTAGTAATTAGTCCATAAATAAAATAGCACTCTAATTTACTTTGTGCTAAATTCAAAATTTTTATCTAAAAATCTTTAATTTTTACTCAAAATATTTTAAAGTACTATTTTAAAAATTAAATTAAATTATAAAATGCTTTTAAAAATTACCTAGCATTTTCAGATTTTCTTTTTTTGCAAAAAATTTGGACAAAACTAAACCAACTGGCAAAATACAAGAAGAACAAATAAATGGATTTATAGAACCCGAAATAAAACCCGTTTTAGGCACATCTTTGCCACCACCTTTACCGCCCTTATCACTCTTTTTATCAGACGCTTTATCTTTGACATTACTCTTATCTTCTTTTTTAGCAGGTTCACTTGATTTTTTTTCATCTTTCTTTTTTTCATTAGAAAGTTTAGTAACAGTAAACTCTTTTTCCTTAGTAGTTTCTGCATAGGAAATTGTTGAAACAGAACTTAAACCCACAAACGAAGCAAATGAAATCGAAGTAGCTAATAATAAACATTTTTTAAGCTTTAAACCTTTTTTCTTCATTATAATTTCTCCTTTTTAATACAATAATGTCTGGGTGATATTCATATTTTTAAAAATTATAAAAAACTCTAAAATTTCATCTCTAATCTTCTGTCGAATTTTTAAACTCTACACCTAACAGACAATGTTATTGTGACATATTCCTAGTATCTTGTCAAATTAACACATAAAATAAAAACATTTATACTATCGTTTTAAAAAATAAAACTTTAACAATTAAAAACTCGTAAATTAACCATTTAAAAATTTTCATTTTTTTATAAAAAACTATTCTTCATTAATTTTTGCAAACACTTATTTTAAAAAACATTACCATAAAAAAACACTTAAGTTTAAATAAACTTAAATGTTTTAAAACAAAAATATTTTCTACAACTGATTCATATCAATTCTTCGCTTAATTTAACTGATAATTTTCTTCATTAATAAAACTTTTTTATCTGTTGCTTTAAAATCATTGTTTAAGAATACTGCAATTTATTGTCTTAGTGTCAAAGTCTTTCTTTCAAAATTTTTTTTATCGTCAGGATCGTAAAAAAACACCACAAGCTCGTTTGTTTCATTGCCATTAAAAAATGTTTTTTCTGCATATTTATTTAAAGACTCAACAGCCACTGGCACTTTGCGGTTGCATAAAACTAAAACAAGTTTTGGGCAGCCTCCAAAAGCTTCATCTCCCAAAAAATTAATAAAACTTGGCCAAACAATTGCTATTAAATCTAAACATTCATAAAAAGCCAAATTTCCTATAGAAACTACTGAGTCTGATAAACGAAGAGACGTTAAATTCGAATAACTAAAAGCACACTTTCCTATACTTTCAAGTAATTTTGGAAATACCAAATCTCTTTTCAAGGACTTACAAGCAAAAAAGGCAAACTTTCCTATATAAGTTATTTTGGGAGGAAATTCAAACTCTGATAAGTTTTCACATTGACGAAAAGTGCCTGATCTTATTCTTTCAAGACAATTTGGTAAGTTAATTGACTTAAGAGAATAACACAAACCAAAAGCATAAGGCCCTATAGAAGACACTGTATCTGGAAGATGAAGACTCTCCAAGCTCTTACATTCAAAAAAAGCACCTAGTCCTATACTTTCAAGCGAATCCGACAAAACAACCTTCGTCATGTTTTCACAAGAACCAAAAACTCCCTTTTTTATAAAAATAATTTTTGATAAGACAACTTCTTTTAAGCTTACACAATTCGAAAAAGCTCCTTTTTCTATACCCTTAACATTCGAAAGATCAATATATTCTAATAAAAAACAATTATAAAAAGCTTTTTCTCCTATAAATTCAACGGAAGGTGGAAGATTAATAAAAGTTAATTTTTTACAAAAATAAAAAAGTTTTTCTTCTATTGTTTTAATATTCGATGGCAACTCAATAGCAGTTAAACTAATACAGAAGGAAAAAGCAGATTCTCCTATATGTTCAATAGAATTCGGTAGATTGATTTGTTTTAAAAAATTACAAGTCGAAAAAGAATTTCGTCCTATAGTTTTAATAAACTTTGGTAAAACAACTTCAGTTAAAAAAATAAGATTAACAAAAGCATAATCGTGTATAGAAACAACAGGGCAAATTTTCCCATCTTCTTCTTCAGAAGAAACAAAGCTTTCCCCATTAAAATCAATCTCGCCCTTTGGAAAACTAAATTCACCATTTTCATTAAAAATAAAAGCATCAGGAATCGTAATTTCTTTGCTATCCATATAATCTGCTAACCCGATAATAGAAATAGTATTATCCTTTGCTTTTAAAATTTTTAAATATTCACAATCTACAGAACCCGGGGGGAGATTTTTTTCCATATTTTTAATATTTTCAAGACGACTTTTATAAAGAACATACCTAAAGTCTTCTTCTATCATCTCTTGATCACTTAACTCTTCGTAACTTGAATCGCCCGACTTATCGGCAAACTGCTCGATTTCTCTAGCATTATAACCTAACTCTTCACCAATTTCATTGCCTAATTCACCAGCAAACTGCTCAATTTCTTCACCATTTGCATCTACATCTTCTTCTTCACCATTTGCATCTACATCTTCTTCTTCATCATTTGCATCTACATCATTATTTATCTGCTGCAGCGGCAGTCCAGCAGCTAGTCCCTCAACAAGTTGCCCCCGTATACGTATTCTTTCTGAATTGTTAGTTTCCTGAGCAATTTCCTTCCCAACAATAGTGTAACAATTTCCACTGCTTCGACTAAAAACTGTATTCACTAAAAATAAACACAAGCTTAAAATTAAAGAAAAAATTTTTTTAAACCCTATTTTTGCAAATACTTTAAATGTCCTTTTGCATCTCATAGAAAACTTCTCCTTTTTAAAAATAAAAGCTGTTTTTTATTTTAAATCTTTGAAATAATTAAAATCAACAGATAAATTAAATATGTTTTTATTAGTTTTAAATTACAAATCTAAATTTGCACTTTTAAAACAGTACAATGCTTAAAAACAATTTATATTTTTATATATTTAATTTTAATAAAAATTTAATAAAAAACAACTTTTAAAAGCATTTCTTTAAAATTTTAACATTATAACCTAACTCTTCATCACTTGCATTGCCTGATTCACTAGCAAACTGCTCGCGATTTTTCCATCATTTAGTACTTCTACAGTACATCTCATCCATTTGCTGCTGCTTGTCTATGACTTGCTACAACTATTTCTCTATGATTTGCTGCTGGTGCAACTACACAACTTACTGCAACTGCTGCTCAATTTCTTCATCATCACTATCTATCTGTTCTCTATCTTCTGCTGCAACTATTTATTTATGATTTACTGGATTTGCTGCAACTGGTACATCATCATTTGCTGCTCTATGATTTGCTGCTGCTGGTACATCATCATTCTGCATCATCTGCTAATTGTTGCGTTAATCGTACTTTTTCTTGATTTGCTTGTTCTAATTGATTATTTGCTGGATTTGCTGCTGCTGGTGCAACTATTATTGCTGGATTTGCTGCAACTATTATTCCTCTATGATTTGCTGGATTTGCTGCTGCTGGTGCAACTATTATTGCTGGATTTGCTGCTGCTGGTGCAACTATTATTCCTCTATGATTTGCTGCTGGTGCAACTACTACACCATCTATATGATGCACCAGCGGCAGTCTAGCAGCTAGTGCAACAGGTTGCCATATACGTATTCTTTCTGAATTGTTAGTTTCCTGAGCAATTTCCTTCTCAAAAATAGCGTAACAATTCCCATTGCTTCGACTAAAAACTGTATTCACTAAAAATAAACACAAGCTTAAAATTAAAGAAAAAATTTTTTTAAACCCTATTTTTGCAAATACTTTAAATGTCCTTTTGCATATCATAAAAACTTCTCCTTTTTAAAAATAAAAACTGTTTTTTCACTTTAAATCTTTGAAATAATTAAAATAAACAGATAAATTAAATATGTTTTTATTAGTTTTAAATTACAAATCTAAATTTGCACTTTTAAAACAGTACAATGCTTAAAAACAATTTATATTTTTATATATTTAATTTTAATAAAAAACAACTTTTAAAAGCATTTCTTTAAAATTTTAACATTTTATTTAAAATGCAAAATGCCTTTTTCGTATAGTTCCAAATCAACAGGATCATAACGGCAAACTATTATTTTATTTTCATAATTACTAAAAATATTTTTTTTCAAAATTTCACGTAAAAATTGATAAGTCGGTCGTTCTGCATAATAAATGAACGAAAGTCTTAAACATCTTAAAAAAGCTCCTACACCCACAAACTTAATAGAGCCTGGCCAGGAAATTTCTACTAAACTTATGCATCCAAAAAAAGCATAATCTTCTATACAAACTACTTTGTACGGCATAAAAAAACTTTTTAAACTTACACAATTATTAAAAGCTTTTTTACCTATTTTTTTAAGAAAACTCGGAGATGTAAAAACTTTTTCTAAAGACTTGCATCCAGAAAAAGCACGTGGCCCTATATTTTCAAGTGATTTTGGCAAAACAACTTCTTTCAATTTAAAACAAAATTCAAAAGCAGATTCTTCTATACATTTAATATAATTTGGCAAATTAATCTTTTTTAACAAAACACAAGATGAAAAAGAGCTCTTCCCTATAGCTTTAATAAATTCTGGTAAAACAATTTCATTTACACCAATACAATTAGCAAAAGCGTAGTCAAGTATATCGGTCACAGGGCAAATTTTTCCATCTTCTTTTTCAGAAGAAACAAGAAAATTTCCATTAAAAGTAATTTCACCTTTTGGAAAACTAAATTTACCATCCTTATTTAAAATAAAGGCTTTAGGAACAACAACTACTTTTTGATGTTCACCTGTTGTTAATCTATTAATAGCAATAGTGTCGTTTGGCATTTTTGAAATTTTAAAACTCCCGCAATCTACAGAACTTGAAAAATTACTTTTTTCATTAACAAAGCTTATATTTTTACCAAAACTATTCCAAAACTCATCAGTAAAAAGATTTTCTCCTTGCACTTCATCTAACAACGAATCTGCTTGTTCAGAAACACTAGAATTTGATTCATTACCGGCTGCGTAACAACTCTCATTAATTCCATTAAAATATACTATATTTACTAAAAATAAACATAAACTTAAAATTAAAGAAAATGTCTTTTTAAGTCCTATTTTTCTACACTTCATAAAACAAACTCCTTTTAACAATTTTATTAAACTTTACAGGAAATCAAACTTTAAACTACAATACCTCCATTCTTCTAATTTAAAACACTAAAATTATGCTTGTGTTTTTTCTATTTTAAATAAAAAAATCATACTAAGATCTGCAGTAAAAACTTTTCTTATAAGATATCAACACCTTACAAACCAAATCCTTATTCTGGCAAATTTAATTAGAATTTTTTATAAAAATAGAAAATACAGTATTTAGTGTACCAGAATTTTAAAATTTTTGCAAAGCTTTTGATGAAAATAAAATTTTTAATGTTGTAAAAATCTATTAATAGCAATTTATGAAGAAAAAATATAGAGCCTTATAGTTTTTAATTTTAAAAACTACTGCAACAATAAATAAAGTGTTAAGTGCTATAGAAATATTCACAATAATTTAAAAACCGCAGAATATAAAATATCTAACAACAGATCTTTTTTGCAAAAATCTGTTACAATAAAAGTGTGGTTAAAATTTTAGCAGGAATTTATTTTGTCTAAAAAGAATATTTAAATAGCAAAAACTTCAAAAAATATTTTATTCTTCTATTTTTAATTTTGATTCTATGCTTAAGAGACGAAATAAAAAATTATTTATAAAAAGGTGTTAAATAAAAAATTGATAACAAGAAACTTACTTTTAAAACTACGCTTTGATGGTACTAACTATCATGGGTGGCAAATTCAAAAAAATGCTTTGAGCGTTCAAGAAGTTTTTCAAAATTGTCTTGAAAAAATACTTTACAAAAACATTGACATTAAAGCTTGCAGTCGTACGGACACAGGAGTTCACGCAAATATGTTTTATGTTAGCATGAAAATTAAGCACCATATCTTATGTAAAAATTTTACGATGGCTTTAAATAAATTTCTGCCCAAGGATATTTGCGTGTACGATTGCTGCGAAGTTCCTCTTAACTTTCACGCAAGATATTCTTGCAAGAGCAAAGAATATGTATACAAAATTTTAAATTCTAAAATAAGAAATCCATTTTTAAATGGATATGTTCTTCACCATTGGCGCCCTATAAATATTAAAAAACTTAAAGAAGCAGCTTCTTTTTTTGTTGGAACTCATGATTTTACATCTTTCTGCACTTTAGATTCACGAAAAAAAGGCGATTTTATACGCACTGTTAAAAATTTAAACATAAAAAAAACTGATAATTCTATGATCGAAGTAATTATAGAAGCGGACGGCTTTCTTTACAATATGGTAAGAATAATAGTAGGCACACTTTTAAAAGTTAACCAAGGCCTTATAAAACCCTGCGAAATTGAAAACATATTAAATTTAAAAAACAGAAGTGCAGCCGGCCCAACTTCTAGTGGATGCGGCCTTTACCTAAATAAAATTTTTTACAAATAATCTTTTTATCTAGCTATTTCATAGAAATTTCAGAAGATTCAGAAGCTACACAAACATATATATTACCAGGAATCATCAAAAGATCTTGTCCTTCTTTTGTTGAATATTCAAAAGAAGCTCCTTCTTTAGACTTTTTCCAATTTATATCTATTGATTTTCCGCCACCCATGTATATACCTTGACCTTTTTTAAGTTCCACATCTTTAAGCCCACTTCCATTTATATCGTGAATTTTTGTTTTTAAAACTACAACATTTTTTCTTTCTACTTGACAATTATATTGACCATCCATTTGTTTTTCATTAAACTGTGAAACTAAATAGTTGCCTTTTTCTTCATTGTAATTAAAAGAAGTATTTTTGTAACCTGAAAACTTAACAGCTAATTCTTTTGTATCTTTGCCATTCAAAACTTGAGAATTATTATCAAAAGCTTGAAAAGAAACTTTATTTTTATCAATTTGAAAACGCGTGCCATTTCTTATAATCCCGTCAACAAGTTTTTGTCCAGACGTTACTGCGCTATGTTCAAAGCCTAAATTAGCACGACGATTCTGATCTCTCCACATCATATTGCTAAAACTACCAAGATTGAAGTGGTCTATAGTGTCAGATTTCAAAATTCTATCCGCATCTGAGCTGCCACCAATATGCACATAAATTGCATCGTGACCTTTGGCAATGTCAATATAATAAGGTCTTGCGCTTCTAATGCTTCCTATTACTTTTTCCTTTTGAGGATCCTGATAAATCGCCATTAATCTAGTTATTCCACCCTCAACAGGAATTTCGTAAATAATATCAGCCATCGAAGTGCCAAGAGTCGGTTGTGCTTTGTTTATATTGTTAATCATAATAGCTATTGGTCGAATATCCTTTTTTTTAGACACAAGTTCAAGACCAGTTAAAGGATTCAAAATTTTTTCAATTTTTTGATTTTTGAAAGGATTTTCAGAAGAAGGAATAACTTTGTTTTCATCTTCATTTGAAAAAAATTTTAACGCCGCTATATATATAGTACACAAAAAAAATGCAGATAATAAACAACCAGTAACAATTTTTCCAATTTTTCTATACACAATCCCGTCTCCTTTTAAAAATTAACAATTCATAAATTTATGCAAAAAATGAAGTTACTTTTTTTCAGATTGCAAAATTTTTTTATAATCATCAAGTTTACTTTTTTTATTTTTTGAAAATCTTGGATACTTAGGATTAATTTTTTCGAAAATATTTAAAATTACTTGAAGAACAAAACCCCTTGCATACCACTTTTTATCTGCAGGTACCACATACCACGGAGCATATTTAGTAGAAGTTTTGTTCACTGCTTTTTGATACGCTTCCATATAAGCTTCCCAATATTTTCTTTCGTTTATATCTTGCTCAGAAAGTTTCCAATTTTTAGAAGAATCTTCTATTCTCTTAATAAAACGTCGTTTTTGTTCTTCTTTTGAGATACAAAGCATAAATTTCACTATGGTAATACCATTTTGCCACAAATACTTTTCAAAATCTGCAATTTGTTCATAACGTTGTTTTATTATATCTCTGGTAAGACATCTTTGAGGCAAATTTTGAAACTTATAAAGCTCATGAACCTTAGAAACTAAAACTTCTTCATAGTAAGAACGATTAAGTATCCCTATTTCTCCTCGCTTCGGCAAAGCTTTAGCTATTCTCCACAAATAATCGTGAGACAACTCTTCCACAGAAGGTTTTTTAAAACTCGTAACTCGAACCCCCTGAGGATCTATTCCACTCATAACATGCTTTATAGCCCCATCTTTACCTCCGGCATCCATAGCTTGAAAAATTACTAAAAAAGCTTCTTTTCCATCCGCGTAAAAACGATCTTGATAATTTTTCATTTTATTAATATTTTTCTGCATCTCTTTTTCAATTTTTTTTCTGTCATATTCTTCAGACTCGCCACCGGTGTTAAACTTCTTATAACTAAATTTCTTGCTTCCATCAAAACGGCAAAAATTAGTTTTCATTTAACTAATCTCCTTTTTTAAAAACTTTATTCAATTATTTACATCAGCTAAAGCGTTTAAAATTTAATATTTGTAAGATTATTGTTAACATTTTAAAACCCATTATACATTTAAAGACTATGCATAAAATCTATTTTAAAAACACATATCTTAAACTTAAAAAATAAAATAATGTTATTAATATAACATATTTTAAAAATAATTTAATTAAATTTCAAAACTACAGCATTTTTATAATACAATTTATTACTTTATAAAGTATCTAAAATTGGAAAATATCTTTTTACAATATTTTCTATCAACACTCATTAAAAATTTTAAGTCAAAAGGTTTAATAAAACTTTTAAAATTTTAATAAAAACTTTGCCACTTAGCTAAATTAAACTAAATCTTGTCATTTTACTTTAATTAAAAAATTTTTAAAACATAAAATAACAAAAATTTAATTTTAAAAAACAAATACCCAAAAATAAAGAATTGGGGAGATTTTATAAAATATGTAAAATTAACAATAGGGCTTTTTGAAAAATTAAACAGAATATTGAAAATTGGAATTAAAAACTGTAAATATATTAATTTTTAATACATAAAAGCCCTTTTTATTTAATTTTCTGTGAAACTTTGATTTATTTTTGTATTCTATTAAAACACAAGTAGAAAATATTTATTTTCGCAGAAAACATGTTTAAAAAGGGCTGTTTTTAAATTCCGTAGCGTATTATTATTGCTTCAAACCATTAAAAACGGATTCTTCTTCTTTCCTTAATTTTTTCGTAACGAATCTTTATAATCGTTGTAACCGTTCTTTCAAAATGAATATTTTGACAATCCCTCAATAGATCATTGAATTCATTTACTAGTTTATTGTATAAAACAATTAAGTCGTCAAGCTCCGAATCGCTACCTCTAAATTGGTTTTCTAAGTCGTTTATCAGACGTGCTTGATCTCGTACTTGCGATTTTAAATAATTGTTTTTATTTAACAAACGATCGTTATTATTTTTTAGATTATTCGTTTCTCTTCCTAATTTTTCTATTTTTGAATTTGTTATTTTGAGATTTCGTATTTCTTGATTTGCTTGTTCTAATTGTCGTGTTAATCGTACTTTTTCTTGATTTGCTTGTTCTAATCGTTGGTTTACTTCTCTTAGATGTTGATTTACTTCTCTTAGATTATGATTTGCTACATCTAATTGTTGCGTTAATCGTATTTTTTCTTGATTTGCTTGTTCTAATCGTTGATTTACTTCTCTTAGATGTTGATTTACTTCTCTTAGATTATGATTTGCTACATCTAATTGTCGTGTTAATCGTATTTTTTCTTGATTTGCTACATCTAATTGTTGCGTTAATCGTATTTTTTCTTGATTTTCTACATATAATAGTAGCGATAATCTAAATTATACTAGATATTATACATATAATTGTTTCGTTAATAGTATTTTTTC
>JAITRE010000012.1 GCA_031288555.1 Oscillospiraceae bacterium | reverse complement strand
AACAAAATTTTATAAAAGTTTATTTTAAAAATATAGTTTTAAATAAAAAAATAGTTTTTGTTAATATTTTATAAATTACATAGGAAAAGTTTTATATTTTGAATCTATCAAAGAACTATAAAGAATATATGAAGCATTTCGTAAGTATTTAAATTTTCATGTTTCATCTAAAGAACTATAAAGAATATATGAAGCATTTCGTAAGTATTTAAATTTTCATGTTTCATCTGATGAACATGTTTCAATAAATTCAAGTAATCAAGAACAACTAATAAATAGTTCTAAAATAGATAATTTGTATATTTTTTTCTACATGATAATATTAAAAGCAATTTGGGCATCTTTTTCTACATGTCTCAAATCAATATGTTATTTATAAAAAACATATGAAATTGGTATTTATTTAGTATTTAAATTTATTTGTTTAGTCTTTATTTGAAAGCTTAAAAAGTGAAAAATTTGTAAAAGTTTTATTTTTAAAAAGTAAATTTTCTATAAAAAAGTTTTATATTAAATAATTTAAAATTTATTATGATGAATTGTTAAAATTTAAGCAAGCAATTAAATTTAATACAACAAGATAATGAAAGAGAAATTGGTGGGTTAAAATGAATTTGTTGTTTGTTTTGAGAATATTATATGATCGTATTTTTTTTTGTTAACAACATAATTATTAAGTAGAATGATGTAAAAAGAAGAGAGAAATCATTTTTTTTGTTTAAAAGTATTAAAAAACCTATTACAGCTGAAGGAAAAAGAATTGAAAACGATATTGTAAGTGAAATAGTTTTAGCTTTTTTTTCTTCGGTTTTTGACAGCAAAAACGAATATAACACTTGACCTCCATCGAGAGGAATTATTGGCATCAAATTAAAAATTCCTAAAGTCATGTTTGTAAAAAATAAATCGTCGAGCCATTGGTATTTAAAACTGCTCAGGCTGTTTATTAGCAGTGCTAATGAAGCGAAAAAAATATTAAAAAAGGGTCCTGATAGTAGTATAATTTCATCATAAAGAAAACTTCTTTTATAATAATTTAAATCAACTATAACTATGTCAAATATACCTATGTAAACTTCTTTTGGCTTACATTTTAAAAAGTTCATAATTAAAATGTGTCCTATTTCGTGAACTAAAGCGCTAATAATTATTAGTAGAATTAAGTTATTATTAAAAATTTCAAACAAAAGCAGCGAACATACGATTATTGCTAAGTTTTGAAAACTTGTTTTAATTTTAAAATTTTTGGTGTAAAACTCCAAAACTTTCCTCCAGTTTTTTAAAAATAAAAAATAATTTGAGTAAGATAAGTTATGTATTTGGGTTGATTAAGTCTGTCAAAATGTTTTACAATATAAATATGAATTAAATGTAAAAAGATATTCTGTTGTAAAATTTTTTAATTTCGCTTTAAAGTAAGTAAATTTTAGTGTGGATTTTTAAAGCAATATTGTTTTTAAAATTAAGTTTTGTTGAGTTAAAGAGAGGTTGTCGATTTTGAATTTTAACGTTTTAGAAAAGTTATGTAAAGCAAATTCCCCTTCTGGTTTTGAAAATGAAGTTCGCGAAATTATAATAGAGGAAATAAAAGGCTGTACGGATAATGTAAAAATAGACAATATTGGAAACCTTTTGGTGTTTAAGCGTGGAAAAGCTACTCCTAATGTTAAACTTCTGCTTTCTGCGCATATGGATGAAGTAGGTTTTATAGTTACTGATATAACAAAAAGTGGTTTTTTAACTTTTTCTCCTGTCGGAGGGATATTTCCTTCTGCTGTTTACGGAAATAGTGTTGTTGTGGGAAAAAATAGAATTAAGGGAGTTATAACCACTAAGCCCGTACATCTTCTTAGTGCAAAGGAATCTAATGCTTTTTGTGAATTTGATGAATTATACATAGATATTGGGGCAAAAGATAAAGATCAAGCTGAAAAATATGTGAGTTTTGGCGATTTTGTTGTTTTTGATTCTTTTTTTGTAGCGGACGAATCTATTATAAAATCAAAGGCCCTCGATGATAGAATAGGATGCGCTATATTAATAGATATGATAAAAGAAAATTTGCCTTTTGATATTTATTTTTCTTTTGTTGTTCAAGAAGAAGTTGGGCTTAGAGGGGCTAAAGTAGCAGCTTATCAAATAAAGCCAGATGCTTGTGTGGTTGTAGAGGCTACAACGGCGTGTGATATTTTGAATGTGAGTGAAGAAAAAGTTGTTTGTCAATTAAATAAAGGTGCAGTTGTTGCTTTTGCAGATAAAGGAACAATTTACGATAGAAAATATGTAAATTCGGCGTTGCAAATTGCTAAGTTTAATAATTTAAAGGTTCAATTAAAAAAAATGGTTGTTGGCGGCAATGACTCTGCTGCTATAAATGTTTCAGGATTTGGAGTTAGAACAATCGCCCTTTCTTTGCCTTGTAGATATTTGCACACAGCTTTTTCCGCTATTTCTGTGAAAGATGTTGAAAATACTGAACGATTACTGAGACTGTTGTGTAGAGAAATTGCTTTTTAATGCGGAAAGTTCTTGTATTTTAAGTTTAATTTATTAATAATATATTAAGTGATGTAAAGTGTAAATTTTTTTAGAAATTTAAGATTTTTATGTTGATTAATTTAGATGAAGGGTTTATTTAAAAAGTTTTATTTTATTATTGAAGGTTTTAAAAAATAAGATTAGTTTGCTTAGAAAGGAGATTGGTTAATGGAACATTTGGGGATTTTTTTTGCTTTGCTTGGAACAGTTTTAGCTGTTTTAATGTCTGGCATTGGTTCAGCTATGGGGGTTAGTCTTGCTGGGCAAGCGGCATCCGGTGTTGTTGCTGAAGATCCACAAAAATTTGGTAAAGTTCTTATTTTGCAGCTTTTACCAGGAACTCAAGGCATGTACGGGTTAATAGTTGGTTTTATGGCTTTGTCAAATCTTAATATGGTTGGCGGAGGTAGTCCTTCTGAAATTTCTCTTGTTAAAGGTCTTTCTTATTTTGCTGCATGTTTGCCAATGGCTCTTGTTGGCCTTTGGTCTGCTATTCATCAAGCTAAAGTTACGGTATCTTCTATTAATCTTTTGGCAAAACAACCTGATCAATTATCAAAAGCTGTAATTTTTTCAGCAATGGTTGAAACTTATGCAATATTTGCAACATTAGTTTCTATTCTTTCAATAGCTGGAGTGGCGAATATTAAATAAGTCAAAGGAGTAACTTGTTGTGAGTGGAGTTGAAAAAATAATTAAAAGTATAGAAGAAGATGTGAATATTAAAATTTCTGGGATTTTTAAAGAAGCTGATATTGAGATTTTAAAAATTAAAAAAAAATATGAAGAAAAAGCGAGGAAAGAAGTTTTAGAAATAATTAATGATTCTAAAATTGAATCTGATCTTGTCCTTCGCAAAGTTAAATCTTTGTCTAAAAATCAAAGAAACAAAAATATATTAAAAGTTAAAAAAGATTTAGTTCATAATTCAATAGAGAAAGCTGAGGAATATTTAAAAAATTTGCCAGATGATAAATATTTTTCAGTTATTTTAAAATTAATAGAAAAATTTTCTCATTTAAAAGAAGGAGAAATTGTATTTTCACAGAAAGATTTAAAGCGTTTACCAAATGATTTTGAAAATCAAATTAAAAGAAAAAACAATAAACTTTCAATTTCGAAAAATACTAAAAATATAGATTCGGGTTTTATAATAGTTCGTGGTTTTGTTCAAGAAAATTGCACATTTAACGCTTTGTTTAACAGTCTTTATGATAAACTATGTGATGATGTTGCGAAATTTTATTTTGGCAACAACTAAATTTCTGTTTTAATTTACATAAATTAAGATGTAGAATTAACATTAATGAGGTACTTTATTTTTTAGCGAAATATTGTTGTTTAAATCACGTTCGGATTTAATTTTTAAAAAATGTTTTTACTTTAGTTTTTAAAATTTATATTGCGTTGTTTTTGAGTAAAGTGAGGTTATTAAATGACAAGAAGTTTTGTTTATGAGGTTGCTCGTGTAAGAATGCGCGAATCATCTTTATTTACTGGATACGACGAAAAGTGTTTATTAGCTTGTAAAAATTATGAAGAATGTATAAATTTTTTAAAAAGTAAAGGCTGGGGTTATATCGAAAAACGACATAATGATTATGAATTAATTTTGGAAGAAGAACTCGAAAAAGCTTGGAAATTTATTTTAGATCTTGCTGGTGATAAAAATTTATTTGCAGTGTTTTTGTGTCAAAATGATTATGAAAATTTAAAAATATCTATAAAATCTATTATAACTAATTCGAAAGAAGAAGTTATATATGCGCCCGAAGGTTTGCTTTTGCCAGATGATATATATGACTCTATAAAGAATAATAAGATACAAGATTTGCCACAATACATGCAAAAGTCTGCCAAAACAGCAATAGAAGTTTTATTGCACACAGGAGATGGTCAGCTTTGCGATGTGATTTTAGACAAAGATTTATTGAGAATGATAAAATTTTTTGCAGATAAATCTAGTTGTGATTTGGTAAAATATTATGCAAATACAACAATAGCATGCGCTAATATAAAAATAGTGACGCGCTCAATGAAAACTAAAAAAAGTGATAAATTTTTACAAAAAGCTTGTTTTTTTGAATGTGAAGGTTTAAATATAAATGAATTAATTAAATCAAGTTTGAAAGGTATGGATGAACTTTGTAGGTTTTTAACTTTTACACAATATTCAACTTGCGTAAGTGTACTTAAAGACTCTTTAGTTTCTTTCGAAAAGTGGCGTGATGATACTATTTTAGAGAAGGCCAAGGAAGCAAAGGTAAATTCTTTTTCTATGTCTCCTTTGGTTTCTTATTTAATAGCTAAAAAAAATGAGATTCAAATTGTTCGTATGGTAATTTTTAGCAAAATAAACAAAATACCCGAAAGTGTTATTGAAAAAAGGATGAGAAAGCTTTATGCATAAAATTGCTATTCTTGGGGAATATGACAGTATTTATGGTTTTGAAAGTTTAGGATTTGAAGTTTTTGGTTGTAAAGAATTCAAAGAAGTTGAAAAACATATAAAAAGGCTTTCTTTAGAAAGGTACGCAATTATTTTTATTACTGAATCTTTTGCTAAAAAAGAAGTTTTAATTCACGAAAAGGATCAAATACCTGCAATAGTTTTTATACCTTCTTTAATCAGCAATAAAAAAATTGGTGTTGCAAATCTTAGAAAATTGGTAGAAAAAGCTGTTGGGTCAGATATTTTATAGATATTTAAAATTTTATCTAGTTAAATTTAATTAAACTTGTTTAAGCAGGTGAAAAATTTGTCAAATGGAATAATTAAAAAAATTGCAGGCCCTCTTGTTGTTGCTAAAAACATGAAAAGTGCAAATATGTTTGACGTTGTTCGAGTGGGAGATTTTAAACTCATAGGAGAAATTATAGAAATGCATGAGGACGAGGCTTCTATTCAAGTGTACGAAGAGACTTCTGGTCTTGGTCCAGGTTCAATTGTTGAATCTACTAAAGTTCCTCTTAGCATTGAGCTTGGTCCAGGTCTTGTTGGAAGTATTTTTGATGGGATAGGTAGACCTCTTAAATTGATAATGAAAATTGCAGGAAACAATCTTAAAAGAGGTGTTGATGTATTTTCTTTAGATAGAAAAATTAAATGGAATTTTGCACCTTGTTTGAAATCAAATCAAAATGTGAGTACAGGTGATGTTATTGGTTATGTAGAAGAAACGCCTATTGTCACACACAAAATAATGATTCCAAACGGAGTTAGTGGAAAAATAAAAGAAATTTATGAAGGTGAATTTACAGTTAATCAATCAATTGCGATTGTTGTTGATTCGCAAAGCAATGAAATTCCAATTAAAATGATGCAAACATGGCCTGTTCGTGTTGGTAGACCTTATAAAAAAAAATTAAGCCCCAATATACCTATGATTACGGGCCAAAGGGTTATTGACACTCTTTTTCCAATTGCAAAAGGTGGTGTTGCAGCAGTTCCTGGGCCTTTTGGAAGCGGGAAAACTGTTGTTCAGCATCAATTAGCTAAGTGGGCTGAAGTTGACATCGTGGTGTATATCGGTTGTGGTGAACGTGGCAACGAGATGACCGATGTTTTAAATGAATTTCCGTCTATAATCGATCCTAAAACTGGAAATTCTCTTATGGAAAGAACTATTTTAATAGCCAATACCTCCGACATGCCAGTTGCTGCTAGAGAAGCTTCTATATATACCGGAATAACTATAGCTGAATATTTTAGAGATATGGGGTATTCTGTTGCTTTAATGGCAGATTCTACATCCCGCTGGGCGGAAGCTTTAAGAGAAATGTCAGGCAGACTTGAAGAAATGCCAGGAGAAGAAGGGTATCCTGCTTATTTGGGAAGTAGGCTTTCAAGTTTTTATGAAAGAGCTGGTAGAGTTCAAATTTTTGGTGATGAAAGAAACTCAAGTGAAAATGAAGCTTTAAATGATTTTCGCACAGAGAAAGATCAATCAGATTTTTCTGATTATGAAGATTCAAATCTTAAGTCAAGGAGTAGAGAAGGTATTTTAACAGTTATAGGAGCTGTTTCTCCTCCTGGTGGGGATCTTTCAGAGCCTGTTTGCCAAGCAACGTTAAGAATTGTTAAAGTTTTTTGGGGTCTTGATTCTTCACTTGCCTATAAAAGACATTTTCCTGCAATTAACTGGCTTAATAGCTACTCGCTTTATGTAGATTCATTTTTAAAATGGTATGATGTTAATGTTTCTTCTGATTGGATGGATGTACGAAAAAGAATTTTAAAATTATTGTCGCAGGAAGCAGAGCTTGAAGAAGTAGTTAAACTTGTTGGTATTGATGCTTTGTCTTCAAAAGATAGGTTAAAGCTTGAAACTGCAAGATCTGTAAGGGAAGATTTTTTACATCAAAACGCCTTTCATGAAGTTGACACTTACACTTCTCTTAAAAAACAATACTTGCTTATGAAATTAATATTAGAGTTTTTTGATAAAGCTAATTTAGCTATTGATGAAAACGCTAATATAGAAAAAATTCTTTCGATTCCTGTACGCGAAAAAATAGGGAGATTTAAATATATAAAAGATTTAGAAATACAAAAAGAGTATGAAATTATTTTACAAAGTATAATTAAACAAACAAGTGCAACTTTAGAAAGTGAGGATTTATATGCCCAGGGAGTATAGGACGATACGAGAAATTTCAGGTCCTTTAATGATGGTTTGCGATGTGGAAGGTGTGAAGTACGATGAGTTAGGTGAGGTTGAACTTATTAGTGGGAAAAAATGCAAGTGTAGAGTTCTTGAAATAGACGATAAAAATGCACTTGTTCAATTATTTGAAAGTCCGGCTGGAATAAATCTTGAAAGCAGTAAAGTTCGTTTTTTTGGAAGAAGTATGGAGCTTGGAGTTTCAAAGGACATGCTCGGAAGACTTTTTAATGGTCTTGGGAAACCAATTGATGGTGCCCCGGAACTTTTGCCAGAAAAACGTATTGATATAAATGGTGTACCTATTAATCCTTTGGCTAGAAATTATCCTGAAGAATTTATTCAAACAGGAATTTCTGCTATAGACGGGCTTAACACATTAGTAAGAGGGCAGAAACTTCCCATATTTTCAGCAAGTGGATTACCTCATGCTGCTCTTGCAGCACAAATTGCACGACAATCTAAAGTAATAGGTAGCAAAGAGTCGTTTGCAGTTGTTTTTGCCGCAATTGGAATTACGTTTGAGGAAGCTAATTTTTTTGAAAATAGTTTTAAAGAAACTGGATCAATTGATAGAACTGTTATGTTCGTTAATCTTGGAAATGACCCTGCAATAGAAAGAATAGCAACACCAAGAGTTGCAATTACTGCTGCTGAATACTTAGCTTTTGAAAAAGATATGCATGTGCTTGTTATATTAACTGACATAACTAATTATGCTGATGCTTTAAGAGAAGTTTCTGCAGCAAGAAAAGAAGTTCCGGGAAGGAGAGGTTATCCGGGGTACATGTACACAGATCTTGCTTCTTTATATGAAAGAGCGGGTAGGCAAAAAAATAAACGTGGTAGTTTAACTATGATACCTATTTTAACTATGCCAGAAGACGACAAAACACACCCTATTCCTGATCTTACTGGGTATATAACAGAAGGGCAAATTATATTAAATAGGGAATTGTTCAGAAAAGGTGTAACACCTCCAATAGATGTTTTACCATCTTTGTCAAGGCTTAAAGATAAAGGAATAGGAAAGGGTAAAACGCGTGATGATCATTCTTGCACAATGAATCAAATTTTTTCATCTTATGCAAGAGGAAAAGATTCAAAGGAACTTATGATGATTTTAGGAGAAGCTGCTCTTGACAAAACAGACAGACTGTACGCACGTTTTGCAGATGAATTTGAACTTTCTTATTTATCTCAAGGAAATACAACAGACAGATCTATAGAAGAGACTTTAAAAATAGGCTGGAATCTACTTTCTATTTTGCCAAGAAGCGAGTTAAAAAGAATAGATGATGAATTTTTAGACAAATATTACAAGGTGTGAGATAAATGAGTGTAAAAAGAGTTAATCCTACACGTGTTGAGCTTGAATCTCTTAAAAAAAAACTTTTGGTAGCAAGAAGAGGCCATAAACTTTTAAAAGATAAAAGAGACGGTCTTATGCGTCAGTTTTTAAATTTGGTACGTAAGGCTATTAATTTAAGAAATAATGTTGAAAAAAAAATATTACAGTCAAATAAAAATTTCGCACTTGCTAAAGCTTCGATGAGCAAATCTTCTATAAGAGAAGCTTTAATGGCTTCAAATCAAGAAGTTTTGATTGAAGTTTTAATTAAAAATATCCTTGGTGTTGAAATTCCAGAATTTAAACTTTCAACTAGAGTAAATAGCCAAGGAGCTTCTCATTCCTATGGATATGCTTTTACTTCATGTGATCTTGATTTGGCGGTTGAATCTTTATCTGATACAGTAGAGCTGTTGGTTGATCTTGCTAATATTGAAAAAACATGCCAATTAATGACATTTGAAATAGAAAAAACAAGAAGGCGTGTAAACGCTCTTGAGCATGTTTTGATACCACAAACAGTTGAAAATATTAAATTTATAACTATGAAGCTTAGTGAAAATGAAAGAAGTACTCAAGTTAGATTGTTAAAAGTTAAAGATATGATTTTGAATCGCTATCATAAATACAAATGATTTTTTCAAAAATATTTTTTGTATTTAAAAAACTTTTTAATCTATTTTTATTTTCTTTTTTTCCTAATCGTTGTCCTTATTGCGATTGTGTTATATCTTGTAATTTGTGTATGTGTAGAATGTGTGAGAAATTTATAAAGCCTATAAATTTGTTGAAAAAATTTAAAATTTACAATTCAGAAGAATTTTTTTGTTTATCTGTTTTAAAGTATGAAAAAAATATAAGAAAAGCTATTTTAAGATATAAATTTACTAGAAGGAAAGATTATTTTAAAAATTTTGCTAAATTAATGGCGGAATCTTTAAAGAAGAATTTTGAAAATTTAGATTTTGATTTCATTACGAGTGTACCTATTGATAAATATAAAACAAATCAAAGAGGTTATAATCAATCTAAAGAATTAGCAGAAGAAATGTCAAAAATATTGAATATTCCTTATAAAGAACTACTTATGAAGACAAAACAAACAAAAGAGCAACATTTGTCAAACGCAAAAGAAAGAAAAGAAAATTTAAGAGGAGTATATTCTATAATTAAATCTGTTATACTAAGTAGAAAGAGCATTTTACTTTGTGATGATATAGTAACTACCGGCAGTACTTTGTCAGAATGTGTACAAATTTTAAAAGAAGCAAAAGCTTGTAGGGTATTTTGTGTTACTTTAGCGGCAACGATTTTAGATTTTCATAATTTTAAAAAATAAAATTTTAAAAACTCTAAAGCATCAATTAAAAATGTTTTGAAGTGTTTTGGGAGTTGATTTTTTGTCAGGAAACATAGCGATTGATTTAGGAACTTCTCGAACGAGAATTTATGCTCCTAAAAAAGGAATTATAATGGACGAGCCTTCTGTAGTAGCTATAGAACCTATTAGCAGAGAAATAATTGCTGTGGGAGAAAAAGCTTACCAGATGCTTGGCAGAACTTCTAAAAAAGTAAATGTAGTTTTTCCTTTGCTTGGCGGTATGATATGTGATTATTATCTTCTTGAAGGTATGACGAAGGATTTTTTGAAACGATCTCGACGTGCAAGATTGATTATGCCAAAAGCAATTATTTGCATACCGGGAGAAATTACTGATGTGCAAAAAATGGCGGCTATTAACGCAATAGAATCTGCAGGTATTAGAAAAGTGCATGTTATGGAAGCTCCTATTGCAGCAGCGATTGGTGCTGGTTTAGATATTGAAAGTCCGCATGGTTTTTTTATAGTAAATGTCGGAGCTGGCACTACTGACATAGCAGTTACTTCTCTTAACGGAGTTGTTAGTTCATTTTCTTTGAGAATAGCAGGAGATCAAATGGATGATGAAATTGTAAAATATTTAAGAAGAAAATATAATTTAATGATCGGGAAAAAAACAGCTGAAGAGATAAAAATAAAAATAGGATTAGTTTTGCCTCAAGTCAAAAAACTTGTTTTTAGAGCAAAAGGTCGAGACTCTGTGTTAGGGCTACCTAAATGGGTCGATATTACTTCAGAGGAAATTTCACAAATAATTTCATCAATAGCAAGTAGAATAGTTAGTAACATAGGAGAGATGCTGGAATTAACTCCGCCAGAGCTTGTTGGAGATATACTAACTGATGGAATTTATCTTTCGGGAGGATGTGCCCAGCTTCAAGGGTTCAAAGAATTAATATCTCAAGTAACGGGTTTGAAAGTACATTTAGTAGAAGATCCCACAGGTTGTGTTGTAAAAGGCGCTGCTCAATCCATAAAAAGATTTCATTTTATTTAAAATTCTTTTGCATATTTTAAGCTGCAAATTATAATTTGTTATATATATTTATAATATTAATTTTTTAAATTGATTAATTTAAAATGATAATAGATTTTTTCTAAGTAGATTTTAAAATAATCGTAGCTTTTAAGATGTTTTATACGTTAAGATACATATTTTATAAAGAAGTCTAAGAGTTTATGTTATTTAAATAGCTTTTGTGTTTAATATTGTTTGCAAGCGTGATATTATATAAAAAACATGTATTTCAATTTAATTATACTGAAAGGGAGTTTTTAGTATGAAAAATTTAACTGCTGGTAAAATCGCCGCGATTTCTATATCATCGGTTTTTGCTTTAATAATTATTATAGGAATAGCAACATATAATGGACTTGTAAAGAAATACGAGGTTGTTGAGCAGCAAAAATCTAACATAGAAACTCAACTTCAAAGAAGAGCAGATTTAATACCGAATCTTGTGAATACGGTTAAAGGCTATGTTAAGCATGAAGCAGAGATAATTAAGCAAGTTTCAGAGTCTAGAGCAAAGCTTGCAGGAGCAAAAAATATCAAAGAAAAAGCTGACGCTGATAGTGAAATGACATCAGCTATTTCTCGTCTTTTAGTTGTTGCTGAAAACTATCCTGATTTAAAAGCAAATCAAGAATTTACGCATCTTTCTGATGAATTAGCGGGAAGCGAAAATCGTTTATCAACTGCTAGAAAAGATTACAATGAAGTGGCGAGAAATTATAATAAATCTACAAAAACTTTTCCTGGCTCCATTTTTGCTAGAATGTTTAATTTTTCGAGTGTTGAATATTTTCAAGCTCAAAGTGATGCTAAAAATTCTCCAAAAGTTGATTTTTAAGGTAATTTGTTTATGGTAAAATTTATAAAAAAAAATTATATAAATTCAGCAATGGCAATTATTACTTTTTTAGTTATCGCTGTTTTTTTGAATGTCAAGCCTTTTGGTTTTGTTTATTCTATAAACATCCCTTCGCCTAAAGATAAGTTTTATGTGAATGATTTTGCAAACGTTCTTTCTGAAAAAACTCAAGATTATATTTACAAAAATAGCACAGAACTTTATGGTCAAACAACTGCGCAAATCGTTGTTGTTACTGTGCCGTCGCTTGACGGAGAAGATATTGAAAATTACAGTCTTGAGCTGGGAAGAAAATGGGGTGTTGGAAGTAAAAAAGAAAATAACGGTTTGTTGATTCTTTTGGCCCCAAACGAAAGAAAAGTTAGAATTTCTGTAGGAAGAGGTCTAGAAGGGCGTATAAATGACGGAAAAGCTGGTAGAATTTTTGATCAATATGGCATTCAATATTTTAAACAAAAAGAATGGGATGAAGGGATCTTAAAAGTTTTTACTGCTCTAGTAAATGAAGTTTATAAAGAATACGATAAAACTCCTCCTGAAACTTTACAAAAAAGTGAAGTAAAAAATAGCTTTATAAATGGTGAAGCCATTTTGATAATTATTGCTTTAATTTTCTTGTTGTTTTTATTTTTAAATAAGTCTTTGAGAAGAGCAACTAGATCTTCTGGGTGCGGTTTTCCTTTAATTTTCTGGGGTCCTTTATGCCATACTAGAAGTTTTAGTGATGGTTTTTTTAGAGACTCTGACGGTTGTTATAATGGTGGCAGCGACAATAGAAGCGACAGTGGAGGTGGTGGAAGTTTTGATGGAGGAGGAGCTTCAAGAGATTTTTAAAGATTGTTTTATTGTTTTGATGGCAGGATTTGATTTTAATAAAAAAAGAAATGTTGCTTTTAAACTCAAATGATTATATACTAAATACAAGATAGAGTTCTTGAAATGTATTTTTATGTTGTTTTTTTATTATTTTAAAAATATATTTCAGGTGTTCTTTTAATATTTATGAACAAAAAAAATAAGATTTTTACATTAAGGTTGAAGAGAAAGGAGTTATTTTGTTAAAAATGCTGATTAGAGAGTGATATTTTGCATAAAACAGATTTAAAATCTTTAAGTTTTAATGAAGTCGTGGAAGAAGTAAAAAAATTAAACCGCAAACCGTTTCACGCGGCTCAGATTTTTTCTTGGATTTCAAAAGGTGTTTTGTCTTTTTACGATATGACAAATCTTTCTTTGGAGTTCAGAAAAGAACTTGATGAAAAATACACTATAGGCTTTGTTAGTTTTTTTAAAAAAGTGATCTCTAAAGATAATTTCACTGTTAAATATCTTTTTTCTCTTCAAGATGATAAAAAAATAGAATCAGTTTTGATGAAATATCACCACGGGTACACTGTGTGTGTTTCTACTCAGGTCGGATGTAAAATGGGCTGTGTTTTTTGTGCCACAGGCAAGAGCGGCTTTGGAAGAGATCTTACACCTTCTGAAATGCTTTCTCAAATTCAGACAATTGCAACAGACAATAAAATAAGAATTTCAAACGTTGTTTTAATGGGCATGGGAGAACCTCTTGACAATTATTATAACACTTTAAAATTTTTAAAAATTATTACTTGTGAGAAAGGATTGAATATAGGAAATCGCCACATTACGGTCTCTACTTGCGGAATTACTGATAAAATATATGATCTTGCAAAAAAAAAGCTTTCGCTAACTCTTTCTGTTTCTTTGCATGCTCCTAATAATCATTTAAGAGATAAACTTTTAAAAGTTAACAAATGTTTTCCTTTAGAAGATTTGTTGAAAGCTTGCAGGGTTTATTCTAAAACTTGCAAACGTAGAATAACTTTTGTTTATGTTATGATAAAAGATATAAATGATGACGACGATTGTGCAAGAGAATTAGCTAAAAAACTTTCTTCTATTTTTTGTCATGTAAATTTAATTCCGTTAAATTCTATAAAAAAAGAAGTTTATGTTAAAAGTTCAATAGAAAGAATTGAGTCTTTTAGTAGAGTACTCATGAAAAAAGGAATTGGCGTTACAATAAGAAGAACTCTTGGGGATGATATAAATGCTTCTTGCGGCCAATTGAAGGCTTAGTAGGTGCGTTTATTTTTAATTTTTTTGTGGTAATTTAGTTGTAGTCAAAGTGGGGGTTGTTTGGTTTTGAAAATATTTGCCAAAAGCGAAAAAGGACTTTTAAGAAATTCTAATCAAGATAGATATTATTTTGAGTGTTCAAGAGATGAATTTTCTTGGGTTATTGTATGTGACGGAATGGGTGGCACAAACGGCGGAGATGTAGCAAGTAGTATGGCTGTTGACACAATAAAAGAAGAAATGCAGAAATTTAAACAAAATTTTGATTTTAAAAGTTTTATGGCTGAAATTTTTAAAAAAACTAATAAAAAAATTTACGAAAAATCTAAAAATGACACAAACTTAAAAGGCATGGGCACAACTGTTGTGTTTGGTTTAATTTTTAAAGATCGTTTACAAGTTGTTCACGCAGGGGATAGCAGAGCATACACAATAACTTCTGATTATAATATTAAACAAATAACACATGATCATTCAATGGTCCAAGAAATGCTTGAACAAGGAAAAATTACATCTGATCAAGCTAAAAATCATCCTCAAAAAAATATAATAACAAGATCTTTGGGTGTGTCTGATGATATTGATCTTGATTATACAGAAGTTTTGCTAGACAAAGAAGATATTTTGTTATTTTGTACTGATGGATTGACTAATAGTTTAGGGAACGAAAAAATTTTGGATACTGTTTTAAATTTGCCTAAAGACGAATTTCTTGCTTCAAAACTTGTTGAATGCGCTAAGAAAAGTTGGGGAGAAGATGATGTTACTGTTGTATTTGCTTTTAATTAACTTTAAAATTTGATTTGCAAGTTTTTAAAAACTAAAAAATTTTAAAAACATGTTTTAATAGGTTACAATGTCTGAGGAGCTGATTTTAGCGTGGATAAATATTTAGGAAAAAGACTTGATAGACGCTATGAGATTCATGAGCTACTTGGTGTAGGCGGAATGGCTATGGTTTACAAAGCTTACGACCAGATAAATAAAACTATGGTTGCCATTAAAATATTAAAAGATGAGTTTCTTGCGAATGAAGACTTTATAAGAAGATTTAAAAATGAATCTGAGGCAATTTCTGTTTTATCCCACAATAACATAGTTAAAGTTAATAACGTTAGCTTTGGAGATAGAATTCAATATATTGTAATGGAATATATAAAAGGTACAACTCTTAAAGAATATATACAACAGAAAAAGCGAATAACCTGGAAAGAAGCTTCGAATTTCGTTGTTCAAATACTTAAGGCTCTTGAACATGCACATAAAAGAGGTGTAATACATCGTGATATAAAACCACAAAATATTATGATTTTGCCAGAGGGTACTATAAAAGTAACTGACTTTGGTATAGCAAGGTTTACAGGTCAAAAAAGCAGAACTATGACTGAAAAAACGATTGGCTCTGTACATTATATTTCACCAGAACAAGCACGAGGAGAAATTGCTGACACAAAAGCAGATATATATTCGGTTGGGGTGATGCTTTACGAAATGACAGCTGGTAAACTTCCATTTGAAGCGGATACAGCTGTTTCTGTTGCTTTGATGCAAGTGCAAGATGAACCAAAACCTCCGCGTCAAATTTGCAGTACTATTCCTGTTGGTCTTGAAGAAATTACCTTGAAAGCTATGAAAAAATATAAAGAACAAAGATATTCTTCTGCAGAAGAGATGCTCGGCGATATAGAACTCGTTTTAAATAATCCAGAAACTATACTTAACTACAATTATTCTTCCGAAAACAATGTTGTTGATAATGCCTCGACTAAATACATTGATCATCTTGGAAATTTTGCTAAATCTAATTTAAATAAAACAAAAGACTACGGAGACGATTATGTTGTTTCCGACAATAAATATGATAGTACTTATAAGAAAAAAAGAGACTGGATGCGAATTATGTCTATTGTGGGAATTGTAGCTGTTGTGTTTTCATTAGGTTTTGCGACCTATGCAATTGTAAGCCACTTTAGCTCTGTTTCAGCAAAAGATGTGGAAGTTCCGAATTTTATTGGTAGAAAAATTTCTGAAATTAAAGACGATAAAAAATATAAGTTTAATTTTGAAACAGAATCTGTTTATGATTCTGAAAGACCTGAGGGAGTTATTATTGATCAAGATCCAAGACCTGGCTCTAAAAAAATAAAGGAAGATGCTAAAATTACGCTTAAAGTTAATGGTCCTGCAAAGCAAATCAAGATCCCTAACGTTAAAGGTTTAAGTGAAGAAGTTGCTAAATCTAAACTTCGAGAAGCGGGGTTGTTGTGTGAAGTTTTAACAATAGAAGACAGTAATTCCGCTGAAGGTTTAGTCGCTAAAACAGATCCAAAGGAAGGCAGTTTTGCAGATGAAAAAAGTGTAGTAAAAATTTTTATAAGTAAAGGTGCGAGTTCTAAAAAAATAAGAGTGCAGAACGTGGTAGGTTTAGATCGAGAAAGCGCTATAAATCGTTTAGTTGAAAGTGGATTAAAAGTTTCTGAAAAGATATTAACTCAAAATAGCGACAAACCAAAAGACACTGTTATATCTATATCTCCTTCAGCCGGTACTGAAGTTTCGGAAGGTGCTGCAGTACAACTGACTGTTAGTTTAGGCTTTGCTGCAGAACCACCTAAAAAAGAAAAATTTTTAGAAATAGAGGTTGATTTACCCAAAGGTGTGAATAAAGAAGTTACAATAAGTGTTTATGTTGACGGAGTTGTTGATGAAGAAAATACTAAAAAGGTTAGACCTGGTTACAGCGATTTTTATAAGTTTCAAGTTAAAGGAAAAGCGGGTAAAAAAATAATTAATGTAGATTTGAACGAAAGTCCTTATAGAGTTTATGAGATTGATTTTGATTCAAATCAAGTTAAAAAAATCAATAGTTACGATTTTTCTATAAATCCTAGTCATCGAAATCATTAGTTTGTCATAAAAAATACTAAAAATTTTATAATTAATTAAGTAGTTTTTCTAGCTTTAAAAATAAAAACAAATTTGAATTGATTCAAGGGAGAATTTGCCAACAACATGGTTTTTTTAGTAGTGACTGGGATTTCTGGGGCTGGTAAAACTGAAGTTACAAATGCGTTAGAAGACATAGGATTTTATTGTGTTGACAATATTCCATCTGAACTTATTTTAAATTTTTATAATTTATGTGAAAAAACAACATTTAAATCAACAGAAAGAGTTGCAGTCGTGTCAGATATTCGAACTTCTAAAGTTTTTGACACTTTGTTTGAAGCTTTAGAAGTTTTAAAAATGGAACAAAAAAATTATAAAGTTCTTTTTATAGATGCAAATGACGATATTATTGTAAGAAGATTTAAAAAGTCAAGAAGAAAGCACCCTCTTTCGGAAGATTATTTGGGTTCGTTAGTTGGAGCAATTAGGGTAGAACGAAATTTACTTTCGTCTATTAGGGAAAAAGCTCAAGTAATTATAGATACATCTTTTTTATCTGTTTCTGATTTAAAAGACACAATATCTAATCTTTTCTTAGATAATACAACAGAAAGCATGCTTATACGTTGCATATCGTTTGGTTTTAAATATGGTATACCGATAGAAGCGGATCTTGTTTTTGATGTAAGGTGTTTGCCAAATCCGTATTACATAAAAAATTTAAAACGTTTTACAGGTTTAGATGCTTGTGTGCGTGATTACGTTTTAAAATGGGAAATTACTAAAATATTTTTTAAAAAAGTAATTTCTTTTTTAGATTATACAGTACCACTTTACCGAAACGAAGGTAAAAGTCAGCTTGTAATAGCGGTGGGTTGCACAGGGGGAAAACATCGTTCTGTTGTTTTAACACAGTTATTAGAAAAACATTTAAAAATAAAAAATAAAAAAACTCGAATACATCATAGAGACCTAAATAGGTAGAATATTATTTAAACTTATTTTAAATTTGCAATTAAAATAATTCATCAGATGTTTTTAAAAATAAGTGTAGAATTTTAGTAGAAAAATAATTAAAATACCGACTGGAGGTGCTTTAATGCTTTTTAGAACAGATTTAGCACTTGAGCTAAAAGAAGATTCGTCGGAAAACACAGAAGGTACTGAATTTACTACCGAAAATATTAGTGATTTTAAAATAACTAGAATAAAAATTAAAACAAAAAAAGCTTCTGAAGAAATTGGAAAGCCAATCGGCAATTATGTTACTTTGGAAATACCAGATTTTTCAAATGATGCTAAAAATATAAAAGCTAAATCATTTGTTGTTTCTGAAGAGATAAAAAAAATGTTGCCAAAAAATGGATCTATTTTAATTATAGGGCTTGGGAATTCTAGCATCACCCCAGACTCGTTAGGTCCTGAAACTACAAAAATAATTTTAGCTACTCGTCATATTAAAAAACAAATTGAAAATAATTTAGGAAGCAATGATTTAAGATCTGTGTCAGTTTTGGCACCAGGAGTTTTAGGGCAAACAGGAATTGAAATTGTTGAAATTTTAAAAGGTTTAACCAAAAAAATTGAACCGAGCTGTGTAATTTTGATAGATGCTCTCGCTTCAAAACAAACTAGCCGTTTAGGAAAAACTATACAAATTTCAAACACAGGAATTTCTCCCGGATCTGGTGTTGGAAACTCAAGGCCATTAATAGATGAAAAAACAATCGGAGTTCCTATTGTTAGTATAGGTATACCGATGGTTGTTGATGTTCAAACATTGATTGTTGATCTTATGAATTATTCAAACGAAAATGAGCTCGAAAAATTAAAGAGTAAAATAAATCCTAGAGGGATGTCTATGATGGTAACACCAAAAGATATAGATATTTTAATTAAGCGCGCTGCTAAACTAACAGGTACTGCTATAAATCTTGCACTTCACGAAGGTTTGAATGTCGAAGATTTTTTGTCTTCAAAATAAGCCTTATTGTTAAAAGCATGTCATAAAGTATTTTCAAAGGTCATATTTATCTTTGAAGATATTTTTTTAGTTTAAGATTGTAGATTTCAAAGTTTAATAAAGAAATTTTATATTTTAAAATATAATTTAAAGTTTTTTGCTTTTTATAAAAGGGTGATGGATGTGAAATTTAAGGAAATTAACAAACACATTATTGTCTTTATTTCGACTAGTTGCATTATTTTATCTATTTTATGTTTTTCAACACAACTGACATATTTAAATAACTGTGAGTTTGGAAATGGTTTTAAAATTATAGCAGCTCAAACTGCTTTTCCTAATGGTAGAAAATTAGATGAATTTTTTGATATTCAAAAAAACATCATTCAGAAAAAAGAAGAAATTCAAGTTTTTAACAACATAGAAAATGAAAAAAACGAGCTTCAAATTGATGAAGAAACAAGTCAAAAATTAAAAACACAACCAGAGGAAGAAAAGAAAGAGAAAAATCATGATAGTGAAAAGACTTTTAAAATAGTTGAAGGTCAATGTAAATCGTGCGGGACAAAATGTGAAAATTTTTATGTTAGAAATGAAGCAGGAAAAGAAATAAACATAAATAAAGAACTTAAAACACCTCTTGATATAAGCATTAAAAAAAATGATGAACCGCAAGTTTTAATTGTTCACACTCATACAAGTGAGGCTTATATGGAAAAAGACTGTGGGTTTTATTACGAAAGTTTTAATCCTCATGCGACTGATGGTGTTCGCAATGTGGTGAGCGTTGGAAGATGCGTAAAAAAAGAACTTTCAGATGGAGGAATAAAAACCATACATGACGAAACATATCACGATACAGCAAGTTATAAGGGATCGTATGAAAGATGCGAAAAAACTATTAGAAAACATTTAAAAAAACACCCTTCAATAACTGTTGTGTTGGACTTGCATCGAGATTCACTTGGTGAAAAAGAAAAATTTAAACCAACTTTTAAAAAAGATGGGAAAAAAGGTGCTCAAATAATGATTTTGAGTGGTTGTGATGATGGAACGAACGGTTTTAAAGATTGGATATATAATTTTCGTTTTGCTTTAAAACTGCAAGACACAGTAGAAAATATGTTTCCGGGAATAACCCGCCCTTTGTATTTTAACAAAACAAGATACAATATGCACGTAACACACGCATCGCTGCTAATAGAAATAGGGTCAGATGCCAATACTATTGATGAGGCTCGTTATAGTGCAAGTTTGCTCGGGAGATCTTTACTTAAAGTTTTGGAAAATTTACAAGAAAATTAATTAAATCAAATTAAAAGGAGCTGTTAAAATGAAGTCAATTAAAAACAAAGTTGCAAGAAAATTAACATTTTCTATGATTTTTATTTTTATTTTTGTTTTATTTTCATCAGGAATTATTATCGTTGATCAAAATACGCGAGCAGTTGGTTTTAACGACGAAACTCCAACAATAGAAATTATCAACAACGATGAAAATTTGCAAAAACATAAACTTCAATTGCGTTTATTTGGAAGCATTTATGAAGTAAATTATTTTTTATTTTACTCTTTGTTAGAAAGAACTTTTGAAAGCGTTAAATGGTTGTGGAATTTTTTAAAGTCTTATTTATTTTGGTACTTTTAGATAAAACAAACAAAACTTTAAAATATGTATTTTAATTTTTAAAAAGAAAATTGTTTATTTTTTAAAATTTTGAAAATACTTCATATTGTAAAAATTTATGAAGGAGTAGAATTTTATGAAAAAACTATTTTTAAAAAAATTTATTTGCGTTTTAATTTCTTTTTTTACAATTTTTTCTTTTGAGTATTCTAAAAATTTAAATGAATTACCTACTGAAATAAATGCTAAAAAAAATTCAAACACGGTTTATGCTGAAAATTCAAATTTGCCAAGCGAGTCTGTTGAGATTTTGAATTTTTTAACGTCTGGAACACCTCACCGTGACATAACTGTCGAAGAAGACTACTTCGAATTTAAAGACAAAGATAACAAAACTATAAAAAAGAAAATCTCTGAAGCTTTTCTTTATATAAAGGGTTATACGAACGAACTTGGTCTTAGTTTTTTAGGGAAGAATAAAAGTGAAAATCCAATTTTTTTAGTTTTAGAAAATTCAAGTTTTAAGCAACTTCCGACTTATCCTCCTACGTTTGCAATAAGCAGTGATGTAAATTTAATTGTTGTTGTTCGTGGAAAAAATCTTTTTAATTTTTTGACAATGGATCAACCTTTCATTCGGATTGGCGAAAACAGTACAGAAGAAGGGGAAGGTTCTGTTTCTTTTATTGGTGAAGAAAATTCGAGTATTTTAATGATAAGCAAAGATGAAGATTTGATATATTCTAACAATTTTCCTTGTATTTCTACTAACGTTAACTTTGATGTTAACGCTAAATTAATTATAGGGGGAAATTTATATATTGATTTTGAGTGCTTTAATAAAGGAAAATTTGATGTTTGTGGAATAGGTCAAAAATATAACAGTGAAAAAAAATGTAAATTCGATTTTGTAGTGAAAGATGCTGCAACCGTTAGATTTATGCAAGATAAAGGTCATGTTTTAGGAGTAAGAAAAGATGATTCGAAGAACAGTTGTTTTAACATAACTTTAAAAGATAATTCTAATTTATTTTTGCAATCAGATGATTGTGGCGAAGAGATTATTAATTTAAGTGGAAAAAATTATCAAGAAAATCAAGGCACTTTTATCGCTCATAACAATAGTTTTCTTATTTTAGATTGTATAGAATCTGGAAAAACTAATCCTGTTTTTAAAAAAGATCGATCTAGTTTTATTTTTGAAGACAGCTCTAGTATTTTTTACACAACAAAAGTGAATGCGGAAAGAATTTTAAGTATTTCAGATAAAGACACTGGAAAACCTCTTTATCCTCTTTATGTACCAAAAAAAATTTCTTTAAACCCATTAGAAGATACAGATGTTATTAGCTTAACACTTGAAAATGGGCAGGTTAAAAAGACTAGAATATTAAACACACAATCATTAGCTGCTCATCTTCCGGATAATCCTTTTCCTGAAGATTTTGCTACAGTTTTATGGGTTCCAACAGACGAATATAAAGATATAACTGTAAGTAATACTGTAGCTAAAGCTACAGTCGCACCTAATATTTATTTTTTTAAAGATTCTTTTAATAGTAATCCTAAAGTTAATATAGTAATTAAAGACTTTGAAAAACTTACAATAACTAATGCAGCTGATTTTTCTTCATGGATAAATACTACTTCCCCAATTGTTCGTGGAATAGGAGACCCTGATTGCAATATATATATATATAAATATGCACCGCTGCAAAATTATGCAGAAACAGAAATTAAACAAACAGGAGAAGGTAAATGGGAGACTACACCTCCTGAGATGAAAGAAAACGGGTATCAAACATATGTTATATCTGAATATAGATCTTATTTTGGTGAGGAAAAATATAAGGGTAGAATTATTCACATAATAGATCAAGTGAAGTATGAAATAGAAACGAGGCAGAATTTTAAAACTTTTGACAAAACGGTATTTAATTTTATAAAAAATATACTAATAAACGAATATAAACAAGATTACTCCGACAATACTGTTGCTGAATTATTAAATAAAATAAAAAATCTAATTAAGGATAATTATACAGATATAGATCAAATAATAGTAGACGAAATAATAAAGATATTGAGTTTTAACCTGTCAGAAAACAAGGTTAATCCGAACGATACAAAACCAACGCTATATACTGTTGATTCAATAGTTATAGAATTAGATGTAGACACCAAAGGCCCAGAAGGTGAAATAAAAATTGACAAAAATACTTGGAGTAAATTTTTAAATATAATAACTTTGGGTTTTTTTGGTTTTAAAAATGAAATAAGTGTTACTATATCAGCTAAAGATAATTTAAGTGGAGTTAAAAAAATTGAATATGCAATATCAAACGAACAATTTGAAGACGAACAAAGTTTAATAAATAAATATAAAGGAGAATGGAAGAGTAATAATTTATCTGGCGATAGTATCATTATTAATCCAGAGGAAGACAGCAGTAATAATTGGGATCCAGAACTTTTAAATAAGAGCTATTTTATTTACGCAAGGATTACTGATAATGCAAAAAATGTTCTTTACATTAGTAGTGATAAATTAATTGCTTACAAAGACAGCGATGTAGAAGTAGGTGGTATTATAATAAACGAGGGTTCATCCACTGATAAAAACGTAGTTTTTAACTTAAGAGGGAATTCTATAGTAAAAGTAGTAAACGCAAGTCTAGTAAAACAAGATTCACTTGGTGAAGAATTATCTAAAGATACCGATTATGTCTTTGAAAAAAATAACAGTACAGTTGTTTTTAAAGGAGATTATTTAAAAAAATTACAAAAAGGCGAATACAGCATTTATGTTTACAGTGATTTACCAACAGAAAATAATTTAGAAGAAAATTTAACTTTGAGTCATAAAATTACTGTTTTAGTTATTAAAAGAGCTGATCTTATTATTACTAATGGAAACGATTTTTCAAATTGGATAAACAAAACTCCAATTATTAAAGGAAGAGGGGAGGCAAACTTTAATGTACGTATTCGAAAAGAAGAAGGTTCTTCTGATTATAAAGAACTAAAAATTAACGAAGATGGAACATTTGAAACAACTTTTGACGACATAGAAGATGGTAAAGATCAGATTCTTTATATTGAACAGTATGACGAAAACGACGAGTCTAATAGCAAAACATCTTTAAAACTTTCTATAGATAGATCAGCTCCGATTGGCAAAATCGAAGTAAAAAACAACCCATTTACAGAATTTTTAAGAGAGTCGCTTAAGAATTTAAATTTTAAAAATAAGATAAGCGTTAAAGTATCAGCAACAGATAATTTAAGTGGCGTTAAAAGTATAGATTATATAAAAACCAACAAGCAGTATTTTGACGTTTCAAATTTATTAAATGAAACTCAAGATCAATGGACAACCGATCAAACAAATGTGGAAAAAACAGACGAAGGCTCAGCACTTATGTTTGACATTGACCCAACTTCTGACTCTACAAATTGGGATCCTGAATTTTTAAATAAAAGCTACTTTGTTTATGCAAAAATTACTGATATGGCAGGAAACATTAGTTTTGTTAGCAGTGATGGTCTTATAGCTTACACTGACAGTGAAAGTAGTGTAGAAGAATTTGCAATAAACGAAGGTTCGTCTGAAGATATAAGCGCTAATTTTAAATTGCGAGGAAATTCTGTAACAAAAGTGGAAGTTAAAAGCAAAGAATTAAATAAAGAATTGATTAAAGAAACGGAATATGAAACTAACAAAAGCAGCAGCACAGTTATTTTTAAAGGAAGTTTTTTAAAGAATTTAAAAAAAGGAGGATATGAAATTTATGTTTATAGCGATTTAGAAAGTGATATTGAAGAAAATTTAAGTTTGTATCAAAAATTATTAATTAAAGTTAATAAAAACTCTTCTGAAAAAGATTCAGATGAAGAGAAGGAATTTGACAGAAATGACGTCAACTTTAATGAAAATGATAATATTTATTACGAAGATAATTCTGATGCAATTTTTGTAGATAACTTTAACAACGACGTTTCTGCTGATTTAAATGCAGATGACATATACGTTATTGAAAAAGTTGTGAATAAAATGAAAGGTTACGTATTAAAACTCGACGAAGATTATACGATAGATAACAACAATCAAGTAATACTTACAAAAGAGTATCTTTCTTCACTTGAAAACGGTGAACACGATTTTGATGTTTACTATAAAGCTTTAAATTCAGATGACACTAAAATAGTAACTTTTAAAATCGTAATCAGTAATTCTTTTGCTGACAATATTGCCACTAGAATTGTAGTTGAAAAAATGGATCCTGGTACTGCAGAATACAACAATATTTTCAATATTTACAACAACAGTGTGGGTTTTTCTGAACTTAAAGATTTAAGCGTTTATAAAGTTTCTTTAGTAGACTCTTTAAATAATTTAATAGACCCTAAAGCAACAGAAATAGGCTATGTAAATTTCGCGATAGAAATGCCAGTATCTTTTAAGAATTCTTCATTTAAAGCAGCTGTTTTGAATTTAAATAAAAACTTTGAAGGTACTATTGAAGAAATGAACGATGTAAGCTTTTTGAGGATTAAACTTAAAAATCAAAATAGTTTATATGGAATAGCAGCGGTAGGGTAATAACTTTGGTTTAAAAATTTGAAAAACTATTTTGAATTAAATTTGAATTTTTTTATCATGTTACTAAGCATTTTTTTTGAATTTATTTTAAATGAGTATGTTTTCTTATTTTCTCTTCCTTTGGAATTTATTATTTTAGGTGTTAAAGTTGAAAGAAAGCAGGCGCATAACAAAATTAAAGCTAGGCTCCCTGATGTGAATGAATAAGCGTTAAAAGTCGTTGGTCTTGAGTTATCTGTGTTAAAAGCTGTTATGGTAACTGGCAAACTAAGGAGTATTAAATAACAAATTACTGCGCTTAATATACCGTGAATTAATCTTGAAAATATAAATTTTAGTTTTGAAAATTTAATATTTCTCATTGATTCCCATATTTGAAAATGCACACAAAGACCTGCCCATCCTAAAGCAAATGATATTAATTCTAAAGGAATTTGCAAATTTACGCATTCTTTTAAGCCGCTTACTATTTCTAATAAAATTGGTAAAATTGATTTAGAAATGTTATTTGACAAACCAAAGCTTGTTAAAAAAATAATTATTAAGTTTTCTATTTGAGTACTTTTTATAATTGCTGAAACTGCACAAAATAAAACCACTAAAGAGCACATAGTAATCATGCCATCAGTTGCATCGCTACACGATTCTATAAAAGCGTTGCAAACATTTGTTTTTGCTAAAGGTTGGTTGTTAGTTGAATTTATATTTTTTAAAGTTTTTTTGTTGTTTATTCCTAAAGTGATTCCAATTAAAAGCGAGGCAATAATTTGAGATGCAAATAAAATTAGACCTATTTGATAACTTTTAAGCAAACCGCATCCTACTACAGTTATAGTAAATGCAGGGCCAGCTCCTACCGTAAAATACAACATTCTTTGCGCTTGTTCATGAGAAATTTCTTTTTTTTCTACAAGCGATCGTATGCTCCTAGCTCCTGTTGGATATCCGCCTAAAAGTCCAATTAATATTGTGATTCCTGTTGAACCAGGAAGAGCAAACAAAGCTTTTACAAAAGGATCAATAATTTTAGAAATTTCATAAGATAACCCTGACTTTACCATAAAAATTGACAACATCATAAAAGGAAATATAGAGGGTATTAAAATTTCACAACAAAAAGCAAGTCCTGTTTTTATACCATTAGCAGTTTCAACATTCCAAAATAACAAACCAAAAAACACAAAAGCAGTAGCAATGATTATAAATAAAATTTTAAATATTTTTTTTTTTGAATAATTTTGTTTACATCTCTGCATTTTAAACCACCTCTTTTACATTTATATTGTATTTTCTGTTAAAAATCACAAGATAGAAAATTTGATAATTTGTCTTTAAAAGTATTTTTTTAACTTTTATTTCTGCTGTATAAATTTTTGTTTGACTAAAAATAAACACAGAATAAATAGTTTTTATATGTTTTTAAGTGATGGTCTATTTAAAGAATAAATGATATTTATTTGGTATTTTATTTTTAATAATAGTCTTTTTAAGTATTATCAATGTCGTTTTGTTTATTTAAAATAAATTACAGGATTTTATTTTTTAAAAAGCCTTGTTTGTATAGTAATTCTGCTGTTAACACAGCTCCTTTGGCAGCTCCTCTTAATGTGTTATGCGCCATTGAAATAAATTTAAAATCATAATGAATGTCTTTTCTGAGTCTTCCTATTAAAATAGACATACTTTTATCTGGTTCTCTGACGTATTTAATTTGAGGTTCATACGGATTGTTGTAATAATGAATGAATTTTTTTGGCATACTTGGAAGATTTAAGTTTTTTATTTTACTTTCATAAGTACTCCATTTTTCTAAAATTTCTTTTGAACTTATTTTATTTTTAAACGAAACAAACACAGCTGCCGTATGTCCATCGCTAACAGGAATTCTTAAACATTGAGATGTAATACTTAGATTTTTTTTGTTTATTATTTTGCCGTTTTTTATTTCTCCCCAAATTTTTAAAGGCTCTGTTTCTGTTTTTTCTTCTTCAGAGTTTATAAATGGAATTAGATTGTCAAAAATTTCAGGCCATGAATCAAAAGTTTTGCCTGCTCCAGAAATCGCTTGATATGTACATACTAATATTTTTTCTATGTTAAAATCTAAAAGTGGATGAATAGCTGGAACAAAACATTGAATAGAACAATTAGGTTTTGTTACAATAAAACCGTATTTAGTTTTAAGTCTTTCTTTTTGAAATTTTATAATTTTTGTATGATTATAATTTATTTCAGGAATTATCATAGGCACATCAGAGGTTTGTCTGTGAGCACTATTTGTAGAAATTACGGGACATTCGTTTTTAGCATAAGTTTCTTCTATTTTCTTTGTATCGTTTTTATTCATATCTATAGCACAGAATACAAAATCTACTAAAGAGGTAATTTTTTCTATATCGTTTTGAGCGTCTAATAATATAAAATTGTAAAATTTGCAAAGGCTTGAATTAGTTTTTTTTATACGATTTTTCAAAGCTTCTTTATAAGTTTTTCCGGCAGATTTGTAACTAGCAGCTAGAACAGTAGGTTCGAAGATTGGGTGATTGCATAAAATTTCTAAAAAACGCCTTCCTATCATGCCTGTTGCACCAATAATTCCAACTTTATATTTTTTCAAATTAACCTCCTGGTTTTGGCTTTAAATGTTATATTTTAAAGTTTAAAAAATTAATATTTTAACTTTTTAAAATTTATGATCTTTATCAACTAAAAAGTCCTTTATTTTTTCAAAACCTACGATAATAACTAAATTTTTATAATTAAAAAATAATTTTAAGCATGCTTTTTTCCAAACAAAAGTTGAAGTTTTAAATATTATGTTTTTTTCTGATAATTAACATATGAAGTTTGCTAAAAACTTATCTTAAATTCAACAAAAAAAGAAATTGCTCTTACTTTGAAGTTTGTCGAGTTTCAAATAAATTTATGTTTTAAAAATAAATTAGTTGTTGCTTTAATTAATTTTTGTAGTATATTTCATTGTCAAATGAGAAGATTAATTATAAGAAAAAATTATATTTTAACATTAAATTGAAATTAAAAATACAGCACAAGTGTTATTATGTAGGAGAGATTATAAATGTCTAAAAAAAAAAATAGAAAGAAAAAAAAAGAAATAAGCAGTGTCAAAAAAAATACTGCTGCAACAAATACAACAAAACCTTATCTTTCAGCAACTACTGGTGGCACATCTAATGCTACTAGTGTACTGCCGGATTTTATTCCTTTAGATATTTCAAAATCTAACGATTCTCTGAATTTAAATAATAAGTTTAAGGATAAAAATAAAATTTTTTCTAAAAATCGTGATGAAAAATTAGAAAATGAAAAATTATTAAAAACTTTTCAAAAAAATAATGCCACTACAAATGACTCTGTAGATTTAATTAAGTCGAAGAACTTTGAAGAAAAAAAATTAGAAAAACAAACAAAAGATGCAAATGTTTTAGAAAAAGAAAGAAAAAAACTAAATTCTGAAATTAAAAATTTAAAAAACATAGAAAAAAAACAAGTAGATGTTTCAAAAGAAAACGAAAAAATTTTGAAGAATTCTGCTGAATTTAAAAATTTAAATGTAACCGATGAAAACAAAAATAAAAAATCTTACAGTTTGAATGAAAAAAATATATCGCTTAAAGATTTAAGTCAAGAATTATTGGTGGTATTTCAAAAAGCGAATGTTGGTGTAAAAAAGTATGTTAGCAATTTGAGTCGCAGTCTAGATGAAAAAGATTTGCAATTAAAAAAGAAGACAGAAGAAAACAAAATATTAAACTCTAGGATTGGGACACTTGAGCAACTTAATAATGAAATTACGAATTTTAGAAATAAATTTAATGATGTAAATACAGAATTAAAAAATCAGCAAAACAATGAAATTGAACACTTAATAGCTGAATTAGAAGAAAAAGATGATTCAGTTAGAGAATTAGAAAGCATGATTGAAGAAGATTTAAGTGTTATCGAGGATTTAATTGAAAAAATTGAATATGAAAAAAATAGAGCTGATGAAAATTATAAAAAGTTACAAGAAGTTTTAAAAAATTTAATGAAAAAAGCTTAAATGATTAATTAGCTCGCATTCCTTCCAAAATTGAATAAACAATTTTTTTTTCTTCAAAAGGTTCTTTTCCGTTTTTTGTATATTGATAGTCTTCGTGCCCTTTTCCTGCCAAAACAACTATATCTCCTTCTTGTGCTATATTCATACAATATTCAATGGCATTCTTCCGATCTGGAAATACAGCATAAGCGTTGTTTGTTTTTTCTAGACCAATTCGTATGTCGTCAATTATATTAAAAATATCTTCTCCTCTAGGGTTATCTGACGTTATTACAGAAAAATCAGCAAGTTTTCCAGCAGCCTCGCCCATTTCAAAACGTCGCACTTTAGGCCTTTCTCCGCCAGAACCGAATGCGACTATTAAATGCCTTGGTTTATATTCTCTTAAAGTTTTTAAAATGTTCTTCATGCTTATATCGTTGTGTGCAAAATCTATGAACAAATCATAATCCAAGGGTATGTCAATAAATTCTGCTCTTCCTGTAATTTTTATTTCATCAAGACTTTTGAGTATAATTTTATCTTTAATTTCTTCTTTAAATTGACAACATACAGCTATAGCCGCCAACGCATTGTAAACATTAAACTTGCCTGGAACAGAAACATCTACTTGCAGCTTTTTTTCTCCAAATAAATCAAACCTAACTCCATAATATTTTGGCTTTATAAGCAAATGTGAGTTTGATGCTACAAAATCTGCATTTTTTGAAAATCCAAAAGTTTTTATTTTGCATGTATGATTTTTTAAAATTTTTTTATAATTTTCGTCATCAATATTTAAAATACCTTCTTTACATCTTTGAAAAAGCATAGACTTGCATGTTAAATATTCATCTAAATCTTTGTGCTCGTCTCCTCCTATATGATCAGACGAAAAATTCGTAAATATCCCGTAATCAAAATTTATAGCGTCAAGTCTATTCCACTTTAAACCTAAAGAAGATGCCTCTAAAACGACACACTTGTAACCTTTACTTACCATCATTCTAAAATATTTTTGAATTTCATAAGACTCAGGAGTAGTGTTTTCAATTTTTATTTTTTTATCTTCAAAAATAATGCCAATAGTTCCAATAATTGCTGTTTTTATCCCAGAATTCTTCAAAATATCACGAATCATAAACGAACAAGTTGTTTTACCATTAGTACCAGTAACCCCTATTGTTATTAACTCTGAAGCCGGATTTAAAAAAAATGACGCTGACATGTACGCCAAAGATTTTCTAGTATTTTCTACATATATAATTGTAATATTTTTGTTATCCGTGTTTATTTTTTTAAAAGCCACGACAGCTTTTGCGCCATTTTTTATCGCCTGAGAAACAAAATCATGTCCATCATAGTTAAAACCTTCAAGACACACATACACACAATTTGAAACAATTCTTCTAGAATCATAAGAAACATCAGAAATTTCAACATCCAAATTTCCGTCGTATGATAATATTTTAATTTTTTCTAATATTTTTTTAAGTTTCACAAAAACACTCCTTTTTTATTTGTTAAAAAATTTATGTATGATTCAAGTTGTTTTTTAGTAAAAACTCTGCAAAACTAAAATCGAATTGAGTGTCAATATCAACAGACCGCTCGGCGTCCATTATATAGGCTTTGCTATTTTTTAAATAAAAAGTTTTTTCTTTTAAAAAAATTTCACACTTACTAACGTATATAGCACCGTTTATCCGATAAGTTTCTGCAACATCTTGTCTATTAAACATTGTAGAGAATTTGTACATGCTTAAACTTTTAGATAACTTTCCGTAGTTTTCAAGGCAATGCTGCCCCTTACACACACTTATAACTGAGCTAAGGTTTTCATTTATTATTAATTTAACAGCATTTTTTATATCATCTGATGTTCTAAATGGTGACGTAGGTTGAAGCACTACAAAATAATCAAAATTTTCCTCATATGTTTTTAATGTTTCAATAGAATTTATTATATATTCATCAGCACCAGACGTGTCTGTGGATATTTCTTCAGGTCTTAAAAACGGTACTTTTGCTCCGCATTTTTGTGAAATTTCAGCATAGCGTTTGCTGTTTGTTGAAACAAAAATAAAATCAAAGATTTTGCTTTTTATAGCTTCACTTATAGTGTAACATATAAGAGGTTTTTTTCTTAAAAGTTTTATATTTTTATCTTTTACTCCCTTTGAATTGCTTCTCGCCGGTATTATAGCTAAAATCTTTTTATTTTTGTACATTTCAACCTCTTTTAAAAACATCTATTGATTTAAAAAAAATAGTTTATTTTTGTTATTTAAAATATTTTTTTAAAAATTTTCCTGTAAGAGAATTATCACACATTGAAACTTTTTCTGGTGTACCAGACGCTATAATTCTACCGCCGTTTTCTCCACCTTTAGGACCAAGATCCACAATGTAATCGGCACATTTTATAAAATCAAGATTATGCTCTATAGTAACGACTGTGTTTTTGTTATCAACAAGTTTCTGCAAAATTTCAATCAAACGTTTAACATCCGCAACATGAAGTCCTGTGGTAGGTTCGTCTAAAATGTATAAAGTTGATCCTGTAGAATGCTTTGAAAGTTCCGTTGCAAGTTTAACTCTCTGCGCTTCGCCGCCTGATAAAGTTGTAGAAGATTGACCAAGTTTGATGTAACCAAGTCCAACATCGTGCAAAGCTCTAAGTTTTCTGTAAATGTTTGGGATATTTTCAAAAAACTCAAGAGCTTCATCACAAGTCATATTTAACACGTCGCTTATATTTTTGCTTTTATATTCAATTTTTAATGTTTCTTTGTTGTATCTTTTCCCTCCGCAAATTTCACAAACAACATACACATCTGGCAAAAACAACATTTCAATTTTTTTAAGGCCATCGCCAGCGCAAGCTTCACATCTTCCTCCGTCAATATTAAAAGAAAATCTAGAGCTACTAAAACCGCGTATTTTGGAACTATTGGTAGAAGCAAATAATTCTCTAATTTCTGTAAACATGTTGGTATAAGTTGCAGGATTAGACCTGGGAGTTCTTCCAATTGGTGATTGACTTATATTAATAACTTTTACAAGAAATTCAAGGCCACTTATTTTTTTAAAAAGTCCTGGGGTAGTTTTTGCTCTGTTTAGTTCTTTTGCAAGATGTTTATAAAGAATTTCGTTTACAAGTGACGATTTGCCAGAACCAGACACTCCTGTTATGCAAGTGAAAATTCCAATAGGAATATCTACATTTATATTTTTTAAATTATTTTCCTTTGCATCTATAATTTTTATTATTTTGTTAGATATTTTTCTCCTAATTTTTGGAGTTTCTATTTTTTCTTTTAAACTTAAAAATCTTCCAGTTATAGATTTTTTACAAGATTTAATTTTATCAATTGTGCCAGAACAAACTAGATACCCTCCTTTTACACCTGCCAAAGGGCCTATATCAACAATATAATCTGATTCTGTCATCATTTCGTCATCATGTTCTACAACTATTACAGTATTGCCAAGGTCTCGGAGATGTTTTAAAATTTTTATTAATTTTTTATTATCAGATTGGTGTAATCCTATACTAGGTTCGTCTAATATATAAGTGACTCCCGTTAACAAAGAGCCTATGGAACTTGCAAGTCTTATTCTTTGACTTTCGCCACCTGACAATGTGCCTGACGCTCTTGAAAGTGTTAAGTACTCAAGACCAACGTTTTTTAAAAATTCAAGTCGAGATATTATTTCTTTTAAAATTATGTTTGCAATTACAGCTTCAGATTTTGAAATTTTTAAGTTTTTTATAAAAGATAACGCCTCGTTAACTGATTTGTTACAAAACTCAGAAATATTGATACTTCCCACAGTCACACAAAGGCTCTCTCGAGAAAGCCTCGCACCATTGCAAACATTACAAGAACTTGATTTCATTAAAGAAGAAATTTCTTTTTTTACCCATTCGCTTTTTGTTTGAAGAATCCTGCGTTTTAAATTTGGTATTATACCTTCGAAATCCAAATAACTATCGCCGTATAAAATTAAATCAAGCTCTTTTTTTTCAAAATTTTCTATAGGTTTTTTAAGTAAGTTTTCAAGTTCAGGGGGAAATTCTTTAAAAAAATTACTGAATCCACTTGACCAACCGCTAGCTTTTATAGCACCATCCTTTATGGAAAGCGACTTATTTGGTATTAAAAGATCTTCGTCAATTTCCGAAGAAATTCCAAGACCCATGCATTTTCTACAAGCGCCTAAAGGATTGTTAAAAGAAAACATCAAAGGAGTAAGTTCTCCTATGCTCACAGAATGTTCAAAACAAGCATAGTTTTTATTAAATTTTAAATCTTCCCCTCCAATTATATTAACAATTAAAGCGCCGCCAGACAATTTTAAACAAGTTTCGCAAGAATCAGCAAGCCTAGAGTGCATTTTTTCATTTACAATTAGTCTGTCAACTACAACTTCTATAGAATGAGTTTTGTTTTTTTTAAGAATTATTTTTTCATCAAGATTATAAATTTTTCCATCAACTCTTACTCTCACAAAGCCTTCTTTTTTAATTCTGTCAAACTCTTTTATGTGCTCGCCTTTTTTAGAAACCACTACCGGAGCTAAAATTTGTATTTTAGTTTCTTTTGGTATATTTGTGATTTTAGAGACGATTTGATCTATACTTTGAGAAGATATTTCTTTTTTGCAAACAGGGCAATGAGGCTTTCCAATTTTAGCCCACAGCAATCTTAAGTAGTCATAAATATCCGTGACTGTTCCCACGGTTGAACGAGGATTATCATGTGTTGTTTTTTGATCTATAGATATTGTTGGCGAAAGACCTTCTATAGAATCAATGTCAGGTTTTTTATATTGTCCTAAAAACTGTCGAGCGTAAGAAGAAAGACTTTCAACGTAACGCCTTTGGCCTTCAGCATAAATCGTATCAAAAGCTAAAGATGATTTTCCAGAACCAGAAAGTCCAGTAATAACTGTTAATTTATTGCGCGGAATTTCAACGTTTATGTTTTTTAAATTGTGTTCTCGAGCGCCCTTTATATCAATATTTTTCTTTGCAAAAATAGCTACCACACCTTTTTTAAAATTAATCTTAATTAATAAAAAGTTTAGCTAATTCAATTACAAGAACACAAACTAAGCTCTTTCTACATATTCACCTGTTCGTGTATCAACTTTTATTATTTCTCCTTCTTCTATAAAAAGAGGAACTTGAATAGTAGCATTCGTCTCTAACACAGCAGGTTTTGTTGTATTAGTTGCTGTATTTCCTTTAAATCCTGGATCGGTTTGAATTATTTTTAATTCCACAAAAAAAGGAGGTTCCACGCCGAAAACTTTATCTTTATATGATAAAATCCTGCATTCCATATTTTCTTTCACAAATTTAAAATTATCCCCAAGAACATTTTTGTTCACAGGCAACTGTTCGTATGTTTCGTTATCCATAAAATAATAAAGATCAGCGTCACTATAAAGATATTCCATATTTCTTCGCTCTATAAAAGCAGAAGGATATTTATCGTTTGGATTAAAAGTTTTTTCGACAATACTTCCAGTCATAACATTCTTTATTTTTGCACGTACAAACGCCGAACCTTTTCCAGGTTTTACGTGTTGAAATTCAATTATGCAATAAACATTCGAATCAAGCTCAAAAGTTACACCGTTTCTAAAATCACCAGCTGATATCATTTGTAGTTCCTCCAAACGAATGTTTAAAAGCTGTTTTGCAAATTTAATTTTTAAATATTGATATTTTAAAAAATCATTTTTAGTAATTTAAAAAATTGTATTTTTAAAAATATATTTTATAAAAATTTTTATTACTTTCGTAGAAAAAAATGCGGACCAATCACATTAAAACTCGGATGCATCCTCTACTTTAAATCTTTGACATATTTAATTCTATCTTAACACAAAAAACTTTGCAATAATTTCTTGAAACAGAAAATTGTCTATTTTTAAAACTTAATAAAAAGTTTGATTAAAATTATTTTGTTTTTAAAATTTATTTAAATATTTTATTTTTTGAGTAATAATTTGGTTTTTTTAGGGAAATTTAAATTAAAAGACTTTATACTTTGTAAAATAAAAGATTTATGTATTTTTATTGTTGTACAAAGGTCTTGATAAATAATAAAAGGAGGTGATTTAAAATTGTTGGGTTCAGCGAGAGAATTTTTTGCCGATCTTAATGTCAATTACATCATGAAAGAAGAAGTTTTAAGGCTTCGAAATGGTTTTGACGACGAAGGTTTAACAGAAGAAGAAAAGCTTGATTTTGTAAAGTTTGAAATTATTCCTTTAGCTAGAAGATATGGTTATGATTTTACCATGGAAGATTACTTAGAGCTTTTAGAGGAAGAAGAAAAAATTAATCAGGAAAGTTTAAATTATATAAGAGGCGGAAAATTTTCTCAAAAATCTTTAGCGGTGGCTACTGGTCTTAATTTAGTTTCTTTTGACATCGAAAAAGAAAATAAAGACACAGAAATATGAACGCTAAAACAACAAAAATATTAACTTTCTAAATTTTAGTATAGCTTTAAAACTTAAGTTTTTGCTGTTTTAAAACGAATTTAACTATAAAGCTCTTGACGAAATATCGCTTGTCGTGATATAAAGGCAGTAAAGGAAGTGTTGATAACTTGTTTTTATTGATTGAACGATCCCTTGAGGGGAGGCGAGTTATGTATGGCTGAAATACGAGTAAAAGATAATGAGTCCATTGATAGTGCCCTTAAAAGGTTTAAAAAACAATGTTCTCGTGCTGGAGTTATTACAGAAGTTAGAAAAAGAGAAGCTTATGAAAAACCTTCTGTTAGGCGTAAAAAAAAATCAGAAGCAGCACGTAGGCGCAAAAAGTAAATTTAGTTTGTTTCATACATGTTTTTTAGAAAATTTTTAATAATACTAAATTTATATGTTTATTTAAAAGTAGGGATCGTAATAAATAAATCAAAAATAGAATATCAATCTTAATAGTTTTTAAAGGTACTCGAAAATTTAGAATTTTTTAAAAACTATGGCGTTTTGTTATAAACTTACATTGCTTGGTGGGGTTATATTTAAGTTTTAAATAAGTACCTTGTCACTTTGTTTTTCATTCACTACATCGCCATAGTTTAGATGTATTAATCAGATTTATTTTTTAAAATTAAGATGGCTTTATAAAGTTTTGCAATTTTTATTGCTTACGTTTATAGCACTTTCATAAATTTAGCTGTCCTTTTAAAATTTTATTTTTATAGTGATGTTTAGTTTAAGGGGTTTTAAAAATTGAATCGTTCAAAAGAACTTATAAAAAAAATTTCTTCCAATATAGATGCTGTATTTATAACATCTGTTGAAAATCGCAGATATTTTTCCTTGTGCGATATTCACACTGGATATCTTTTAATAACAAGGCAAATTTTATATTATATTGTTGATTTTCGTTATTATGAGATAGCTGTTAAAGAAGTTTTGAAATCTAAAAATCCTAATTTAAAAGTAGTTTTCTCAAAAGATTTAAAAATAACTTTAAAAGAACTTATAACTGAAAATAACATAAAACGCATTGTAATCGAAAGAGAAAATTTAATTGTTTCGGAATCTGAAAAAATTTATTCTTTATTTTCTTTTTTAAAAGTAGATATCGCAGTAAATGCGCAGTTGGATGACGAAATTTCAAATATGCGGTTTGTAAAATCTATATATGAAATTGAAAAAATGAAGAGATCTCAACAAATAACAGAAAATGCTTTTAATTACATAGTGCAAAAAATAAAGCCTGGTATAAGCGAAAAAGACATCGCACTAGACATTGAATTTCACATGAGAAAAAACGGTGCAAGTTCGGTTGCTTTTGATTTAATAGTCATTAGCGGAGAAAAAACTTCTCTTCCACACGGAACTCCAGGCGATAGAAAAATATGTGAAAATGAATTTTTAATTATGGATATGGGTGCAGTTTTTGAAGGATATCATAGTGATATGACAAGAACTGTTGCTATAGGTGATGTGAGTGATGAGCAAAAAAAAATTTATAATATCGTTCTGCAAGCTCAGTTAGAAGCTATAGAAACTTTAAAAGATGGCGTTAAAGCGGGCGATGTAGATAAAGCTGCGAGAGATGTTATAAACAGTCACGGATATGCGAAATATTTTGGACACTCTACAGGACACGGTGTTGGTCTTAAAGTGCATGAAGCCCCTAAGTTGTCGATTTCTAGCGAAGAAAAACTTAAATCAAACGCAGTAGTCACAATAGAACCTGGTATATATTTGCCTGGAAAATTCGGTGTAAGAATAGAAGATATGTTGCTTGTTAAAAAAGATGGTTGCGAAAATTTTACAAATATAACCAAAGAACTGATTTGTTTGAACAAGTTTTAAATTAATTTGAAAAGATTTTGCAGAAACTTGCTAGAATTTATCACGCTTGTTTAACAGAGGAACTATAACTGCATCCTTCAGTAATACAATAAAGCACTTTGTTTCTACCCTTTTTTTCGAATAATGTTTTTGAACATTTAGGACATTTTTCTTTACTTGGCTTATCCCAAGATACAAAATCACATTCCGGGTATTTATCGCATCCATAAAATATTCTGCCTTTTTTAGATTTTTTAAGCACAATTTCTCCAGTACATTTAGGACATTGAGCTCCTATTTTATTAACAAACTTTTTTGCATTTTTACAATTAGGATATCCAGGGCAAGCTATAAATTTACCAAACCTTCCATATTTCACCACCATTTTGAGACCACATAACTCACAAACTACATCAGTTTCATCTTCTTTTAAATAAATTTTTACATCTTTCATTTCTTCCTTTGCTTTTTTTAAATCTTTTTCAAATTCACTGTAAAAATCTTCTAAAACTTGAATCCACTCACGTTTCCCTTTTTCTATTGTATCAAGGTCTTCTTCCATTTGAGCTGTGAACTTTAAATTCACTACTTTAGAAAACTTTTTTTTCATAAGATTGGTAACAACTTCGCCGAGTTCTGTTGGTTTTAATTTTTTATCTTCACGCAGTACATATTCGCGCGCAAGGACAGTACTAATAGTCGCTGCGTAAGTAGAAGGTCTGCCTACTCCTTCTTCTTCAAGCGCTTTTATTAAAGATGCTTCAGTAAACCTTGGTGGAGGTTCTGTAAAATGCTGGGTTTTTTCAACTTTTTTTGGTTTTAATTTTTCACCTTCAGAAAGAACAGGTAATTCTTTTTTCTTTTCTTCTTCATCATCTTTTGACTCTTCATAAAGAACTGTAAAACCATTAAACTTAACAAAATAGCCAGAGGCTTTAAAGACGTAATCTCCTGTTTGAATTTGTACTTGGGTCGTCGAGTGAATGCAATCTGCCATTTGGCAAGATATAAACCTTTTCCAAATTAATGTGTAAAGTTTATATTGCTCAGGTGTTAAATGATCTTTTACTTTTTCTGGAGGAAAATCCGGCATAGTGGGTCGTATAGCTTCGTGTCCATCTTGGGAGTTTGCACGAGATTTAAAAACTTTTGTTTTTGACGGTAAATATTTTTCTCCCCAAGTTTTAACTATATACTCCTTAGCTTTTAAAATAGCCTCGTTTGAAATTCGAAGTGAATCAGTTCGCATATATGTTATAAGACCAACAAGACCTATATCACCAACATTCACTCCTTCATAAAGTTCTTGAGCAATTTTCATCGTGCGCCTTGGATTAAAAGACATTTTTCTTGAAGCTTCTTGTTGAAGTGTGGATGTTATAAAAGGAGGTGCGGGAGAACGTTTTCTTGAGCCTTTTTTTATTTTTTTTATTACAAAATCAGCGTTCTTAATTTTTTCAAAGATTTTATCAACCTGTTCTTTATTTTTAATTTCAACTTTTTTATTTTCATATCCATAAAAAGAAGCATCAAAAATTTTAGAACTATTTTTAGACAAAAGCTTTGCGTCTATTGTCCAATATTCTTTTGGTATAAAAGATCGAATTTGCTCTTCTCTGTCAACAATTATTCTAACTGCAACAGACTGAACTCTGCCAGCTGACAAGCCTTTTCTTATCTTTGAAGATAGAAATGGACTTAATTTATAACCAACTAAGCGGTCTAAAATTCGCCTCGCTTGTTGAGCATTAACTAAATTTTTATCAATACTCCTTGGATTCTTCATTCCAAAATTTATTCCACTTTTAGTTATTTCATTAAAAGTTACACGATTTTTTTCGTTACAATCAAGATTAAGTATATGCGATAAATGCCACGAAATAGCTTCTCCTTCGCGATCAGGGTCGGTTGCAAGAAAAATATAGTCGCTTTTTTCTGCGCGTTTTGTTAAATTTTCAACTTGTTTTTCTTTGTCTTTTAAAATTTCATATTTCGGCTTAAATGAATTTTTTATATCAACGCTTAAGCGCTTCTCCGATAAATCACGCACATGCCCCATAGATGCAACTACTTCAAAGTCTCTGCCGAGATATTTAGTTATAGTTTTTGCTTTTGCTGGAGATTCAACTATTACAAGTTTTGACATAATAACCACCTTAAAACATCTATCACATAGAAATTTATAAATTTCAGTCTAATATTATGTATTAGCATATTCATTATTTCTTGAGTATTTTCTTCCCGAAAGATTATTAATAAGCCCTAAAATCTCAAGTTCCGTTATGGCAGTAGAAACTTTTTTTGCTGGTAAACTTGTTTTCTCACAAATTTCTTCAAAAAACAAACTTGTATTTGATAAAATTTCAAAAATAACTAAACTTTCTTGAGAAATTTTTGGAAGCGTTTTCATTGGTGAGTCACAAGACTTAAAACAATTACAATTTACAGTAAGATCAACTTTAGTTTTTTTGTTTATCTTTAAACTCTTTTCAAAAATTTTATATTCTTCTAAAATATCTTCAGTACACAATACCGGTTTTGCTCCAAACTTTATAAGCAAATTAGTTCCTTTAGAAGTTTTATTTCCTATATTTCCTGGTACAGAAAAAACATCTTTATTCTGTTCTAAGGCAAGATTCGCCGTAATTAACGCTCCACTTTTTTCAGGAGCTTCCACAACCACAACGCCGTTTGAAATGCCCGAAATTATACGATTTCTTAAAGGGAAATTTTTAGGAACAGGAGGAGCATCGGGAGGATGTTCTGAAATAAATAAACCTTTTTTTGCAATTTCTTTCCTTAAAACCTTGTTTTTTACAGGATAATCATAGTTTATTCCACACCCTAACACAGATATAGTTTTTCCACAACAAGCTTCTAAAGCTCCTTTATGAACATAAGAATCTATCCCTAGTGCTCCTCCGCTAACAATTACTACATTTTGCATCGCCAATTCAAAACTTAATTTATACGCAACTTTGCTACCGTAATCTGTCGCATTTCGAGTTCCAATTATAGCAATACAAAGATTATTGTTATAATCTTGCATCAAATTTCCACTTGTATATAAAACACACGGCGGATTCGAAATATTTTTAAGGGCTTTAGGGTAACAAAAATCATTTATTGTAATTACATCATAACCTAGATTACTACATTTTTTTAAAATGTTTTCAGCATCTTTTAAATCAAAGCTTTCAAGTCTTTTTATTTCGCTCTTACAAAAAAACCCACAAGATCTCCACTCTGCAGGGCCTAAACTATAAAAATTTTTTACATCATAAAACTTTAACACAGCTTTTGCTTTGTAACTTGCAAAACCCAAAGATTGGCTCAACCAAATCCAATATAAAACATCATTTTGCATCATTTTTTCCTCATATTACATTGTAAAAAATTTTAAATTCATCAGATAAAATTAAACAATAAAATCATAAAACAACCCTTTACTATATTTTATCTGTAGCAAAATCGTTGTCAAGTTGTTAAAAAATAAATTTATTTTACACAACGATACTTAAAGTTTAAATTTTAATTTAATTCTTCGTAATTTAATTGTATAAAAAATACGTATTTTAAAGCATTTAATTAAGAAACACCCAGAAGTACAGTCGTTTTTAAAAATTGATTTTATAACATTTTTAAATGTTTAATATTAAAACTTAATCTTATGTGTTTTATCATAAAGCTAGCGTTTTTCATAATATATGAAAAGAACTTTTTGCTATATTTAATTTATTTTTTAAATTTTAGAAGTAGAGGTAATTATCTATTAGTAGTTTGAAAAATAGACACAAGTTTTTAAGAGTAATTTTTATATTAACTTTAATTTTAATCATTATATTATTTTTTACAGATTTATCGTTGCGCCCACTAATAAAGAAATATGTAGAACAAAAAGGGAAAATTGAATCTACCGCAATAGTGAATAAAGTAGTTTTAGATGAGATTTCAAATGAAAACGTAGATTACACGTATTTAATAAAAACAGAAAGAAGCAATGACGGCAAGGTTCTATCTTTATCTTCAAATATTCAACAAATTAATATTTTAAAATCTAAAATACTATTAGCTATTCAAAATGAACTTTCAAATACTAGTCCAAAAAATTTTGGAATTCCTGTCGGGTCTTTTTCAGGTTCGCATCTTTTAGACAATAGAGGACCAGAAGTGATTTTAAAATTATCAATATGCGGAAATGTATCCGCAAACTTCAATAGCATATTTACGGACGCAGGTTTTAACCAAACGCGACATCAAATTTTTCTTGATATAACTACTCAAATTCTTGCATTTATACCAGGATACCCAGTTATGTCTGGAATTACTACAAATATACTTATTGCTGAAACCATTATAGTTGGTGAGGTTCCACAAATATTAGCTACTGTTAGTGACAATAATATACTTAAAAGTTTAAAATAACGGTACGAGTTTCTTGTTTTTAAAAAAGCTATGTAATACTTTGATTCTAAAAAAATTGTTTAAAGACGTATTCTAAAAGTAGAGTTTATAAAACAAATATTTTTAAAATTTAATTTTAATACTCAAAAATTCAAAGTTAAAATTCGCAAAGAAAAATTAAAAATAAAAACAAACTAATAAACCTCTTGTAAAATTTGCCTAAGAGATTTATTAGTTTTTAATTTTTGCAATCTTTTTAAAAATTTTTCAAATTAAATCTTCAAAATTTCTTTCATCACACGCTCCGCAGGTTTTACACTGTGACTCAAAATTTTCTTTTAAAATTCCATTTTTTACGCGGTAATCATTGATAGCAGCTCTAATAGCTTCTTCTGCCAAAATAGAACAATGAATTTTTATAGGTGGTAAACCATCTAACGCTTCCATAACTGCTTTATTTGTAAGATTTAGAGCCTCGTCTAAGGTTTTATTTTTAACAAGTTCCGTTGCCATAGAGCTCGTAGCAATTGCAGCACCGCAACCAAAAGTTTTAAATTTAACATCCACTATAATGTTATCCCTTACTTTTATATACATCTTCATTATATCGCCACATTTTGCATTCCCAACTTCTCCTATGCCGTCAGCGTTTTTTATTTCGCCTACATTTCTAGGATTTTCAAAATGATCCATCACTTTTTTACTATATAACACAAAGCATACCTCTTTTCTAAGATTTAAATTTTTTAAAAGAAATATTCTGCGTTTGTTGTTTACATTATATAGATTTAGCTGAAATTTAAAGATTAGCTTCTTATTTGCATCTAAAATAACGCTTGTGTATAATATAAATAAAGATTATTTTTATTTGAGAAAAAATTAATCTTTACTATTTAATGCTATCATATAATATTGTTTAAAACAAATTCATTGAAGAAAAAGTTTTTCTACTTCGGAGGAAGATTTTGAAAATTTTGGGAATTGATTTAGGGCGATCTAGAACAGGTCTTGCGATTGCTAATGACGAAATAAATTTTGCTTTTCCGCTAAAAACTATCAACGAACAAAATGAAAAAATTTTATTATTAGAAATTTTAAAAATAGTTAGTAAAAATAATATAAAAAAAGTTGTGATAGGACTGCCAAAACATTCAAACAATGAAGAGGGCGACGGTGCTAATATAACAAAAAAATTTGCATGCTTTATAAAAGAAAAACTTAAAAACGTTGAAATTATTATGCAGAACGAGTGGGGGACTACTATAACTGCTCACAATTACTTGAACGAAATAGGTTATAAAAAAAATAGAAAAAAAATTATTGATTCTGTGTCAGCTACTATTATTTTACAAAATTTTTTAGATTCAAAAAAGTTTTTCAATTAAAAACAAAATTTTCTTTATTAATCTGTAAATTGAGGTGATTATTTTGGCTTATGTAATTACCGAAACTTGTATAATGTGTGGAGTTTGCAAAGATCAATGTCCTACTAATGCGATTTTCGAAGGAGAAAAAAGATATTTCATTAAAAAAGAGCTTTGCATTAGTTGTGGTGCTTGTGCTGCTATTTGTCCGGTTGGTGCACCAAAAGATGAAAAAGAAGAATAAGAAAGCTTTATAATTTTGGAAGTGATGACAATTAAAGGCAAGCTTATTGTTTTAGGCACACCAATAGGAAATCTTGGAGATTTTTCTCCACGTGCAGTTGAAACGCTTAAAAAAGTTGATTTTATAATTGCTGAAGACACTAGAGTTACTCGAAAACTTTTGAACTATTTTAATATTCATAAACCTTTAATTAGCTACTTTAAACACAATGAAACAAATAAAACTGATTTAATTATAAAAAAAATAATGTCTGGAGAAAATTGTGCGATAGTCTCGGATGCTGGAATGCCTACTATTTCAGACCCCGGCGAAGAACTTGTTAAAAAATGTGCTAAAGCTAATATAAAAGTCGAAGTTGTGCCGGGGCCTTGTGCTTTTGTCGCTGCCTTAGCAGTTTCTGGATTGCCATCAAATCGTTTTACTTTTGAAGGTTTCTTGGGAAAAAATAAAAAGGCGGTAAAAACACATTTAGAAGAGTTAAAAGATGAAAAAAGAACCATGATATTTTATGAATCACCGCATAGGTTGCAAAAATCTCTTTGTTCTTTTTTAAAAATACTTGGAAACAGAAAAATTTCTATTTCTCGAGAAATCACTAAGATTTATGAAGAAGTAATAAGAACAACGCTTGAAAAAGCTGTAGAAATATATAAAAACAAATTAGTAAAGGGTGAGTTTGTTATTGTTATTGCGGGGAAAAAACAATCTAAAGATGAGCTTTTAAGTCTGGAAGATGGTATTGAAAGTGCTAAATTATTGCTTTGTGACGGACACAGTATTAATGAGGCCGCAAAAATTGTTTCGCACAAAACAAATCTTAAAAAAAGTGATGTTTACAAAGAATTGTTAAAAGAATTTGAGATTGAAAAATTTACAGATTTATTTTAAAATTAATTTAGCTTGATAAAAATAAATTTTACACTAACTTTAAGTTTGGAGGATGATAATTGTTATTGATTTGTAAATATTTTTTTTTTGTTGCTAAGCCACCTCTTATATGGCGCTGAGATTTATTAACGTTTAGTATTTTTTTTACTTTTTTATGTAATGCAGGGTCAATATAATACAAACGCTCCGCAACATCTTTATGTACTGTGCTTTTACTTATATTAAATTTTTTTGCGGCCTTTCTTACTGTTGTTTTGTTTTTTGCAATATACTCCCCTAATATAGTAGCGCGTTTTTCTACTGTGTTCTTCACACGCAAATCCCCCAAGGTTTAAATCTTTATATCAAATTACCTGTTTGTGAAAAATAAGCGTATTTTGTTTTTAAAACAAAAATATATTTTTGAAAAACGCTTATAAAATAAAATTTTAATAACTGCTGTTTTAAAATAAATATGCAAAACACTTTTGTATTTATACGAGAAAAACAAAAACTGTGTTAATATTAATAAGCGCACCTCAAATTAAAAAGATGTGTTTGCTGTAAAAATTGACAAATAAATTTTTGTAAATTAAAATGGCTTATATAATTGCTTTTAAAAAACATTAAATTTTGTAAGTTTTAAATTGTTTTTTGAGTGTGTTTTTAAAATTTTTATTTTTAAGGTGTAAATTTATGAAAAGAGTAAACGTAATTATAAGCAATGAACAAAAAAAAATTAAAATTCCTGTAGGGCTTCGTTTGCTTATTCGTAAATGTTGCGTTGCTGCTTTAAGATTAGAAAAAATTGAGGATTGTGTCACCATAGGGGTTTTATTTGTTGACAATGAAAGAATTAAGGCTTTTAATAATAAATATCGCTCAAAAAATACACCTACAGATGTACTTTCTTTTTCTTTAAATGAAGAGAAAGGTTGCTATGATAGAGATTTTAAAACAAATGAAATTTTACTCGGTGATATTGTGATTTCTATGGAACAAGCTGATAAGCAAGCACAAGAATATGGTCATGATTTTCGAAGAGAAGTTGCTTATTTAACAGTTCATGCTGTTTTACATTTACTTGGCTATACTCACAAAGAAGATAATATAAAGAGGCTTCGTATGAGAGAAAAAGAAGAAACTATTATGACTAAATTAGGTCTTAAATCCACTTGTAACTATGTATTGGAAGAATTTATTTAGAAAAATGTAGAAGTTTTGAAGGGCTGATATGCAAACTGAAATCGTAGAAGATTTTCATAAAATCGTGGACGCTTTGAAATCTCAAGATGTTGTAGGGATTCCTACTGAAACTGTTTATGGATTAGCAGCTGATATGTTTTCACAAAAAGCTATAAAAAATATTTATAAAATAAAAGTTCGTTCAAAAAATAAACCACTTGTTGTAAATGTTTCGTCTTTTAATCAAGCATTAAATTTGTCAGAAGGTTTTACAAATTTAGCTAAAGAGCTAGCTCTAAAGTTTTGGCCAGGTCCGTTAACTATTGTTTTGCAAAAATCAAAGTTATTACCTGAAATTTTTGGAATTGATTTAAATTTAGTTGCGATTAGATTTTCTTCCAATATTTTGGTAAGAAAAGTAGTAGACAGTTTAAAAAATCCAATTGTGTTAACATCTGCTAATATTTCTGGAAAACCAAGTTTTACTGATGCAAGTCAAGTGTTTAAAAATTTTAAAGGAAAAATATCTGCAATTTTAAAGTCAAAAGAACCTTGTTCTGGAGTAGAATCAACAGTAGTGTTATTCAAGCGAAATAGTTTTCCTAGAATTTTAAGACTTGGTGCAATTTCTAAAAACGATATTGAAAACGTAATAGGGAAAATTAGTAATGAAATTTTTTAAACAATTATCAAATTTATATTTAAATACATATTTAAAATAAAAGAATAAAAACATATTTTTAAAATTTGCAGCGTCAGGTTAACTGTGACTATAAATTAAATTATTTTTGTATATAAATTACAAAATATTAAAAAATTTATTTAGCGATGTTTTTAAATTTTAATAAGGAGCGAGCTTCATTAAAAATAAACGTTCGTTTTTGCTAATATTTATTGTTTTAATTTTAAGTGCAGCGTTAATTATTGGATTAAAACTTTCTCAAGAATATTTTTTAAGAAAATCTTATCCAAGAGAGTATTCGCAATATGTTGAATTTTATTCCGAAAAATATGATGTAGATCCAGCGCTTGCTTACGCTGTTATAAGAACAGAAAGTAAATTTCAGAAAGATATATATTCTAAAGCTGGTGCCGTAGGACTTATGCAGATTATGCCAGAAACTTTTCAGGATTTGCAAAAAAAAAGAGGTAAAAAGCAAGTTACAGATGCGAAAATTTTAGAAGAGCCCGAAATTAACATAGATTACGGGATATATTTTTTATCGCACTTAATTAATAAATATGAATCAGAAATTAAAGCTGTTATTGCTTATAACGCAGGCCCTAGTAAAGTTGATGGGTGGCTTAGCAAAAAAGAAAATTTTCAAGATGATGGAAAATTCAATATTCCATATAATGAAACAAAAAAATATGTTGATAGAGTTATGAAAGCCAAAGAAGTATATAGAAAATTGTATTTTAACAACTAACTTTAATTTATATTTAAAAATAAACATAGCTTTTTGTTAGAATAATTGTGAATTTTGTACTAACTTTTGAAAATTTTAGTAAAAATTATAGTAGCTTTTTAAAATTTAAATCTTAAATTAAATATTTTGCAAAACTATTGTCTTGAGGGAGTAATTATGTGTGGAATAGTTGGGTGGGTAGATTATAAAGAAGATTTAAGCGAAAAACTGCCTGTTATTGACAAAATGTCTCAAACGCTTTTAAACAGAGGTCCTGACGAAAGTGGGGTTTATAAAGAAAGACATGTATTATTTGCACATAGAAGGCTGATAGTTGTTGACCCTGAAGGGGGAAAGCAGCCTATGACTTTTATAGGAAATGGCGATAAGTACACATTAATATATAACGGCGAAATTTACAATACTAAAGAAATTAAAGAAAAACTTAAATTAGAAGGCAATTATGAATTTGAATCTCATTCAGATACAGAAGTAATTTTAAAAGCTTACGCACACTGGAAAGAAAATTGTTTAGAATATTTAAACGGTATTTTTGCTTTTGCCGTTTGGGATCACAACAGGCAAAGTTTATTTTTAGCAAGAGACCGAATGGGTGTTAAGCCTTTGTTTTACTATTGCTATAGCAACGGAATTATTTTTGCTTCTGAAATAAAAACCTTGCTTGCAAACCCTCTTATTAAACCAATTATAAATGAAGATAGTCTTAACGAGCTATTTTTGTTAGGTCCTGCCAGAACAAGTGGATTTGGTATTATAAAAGGAATATATGAGTTGGAAAGAGCAGAATATTTGCAGTTTAATAAAGAAAAAACATATAAAAAAGTTTATTGGTTGTTGAAAGCACAAGAATTTTGCGATACAAAAAATGAAGCTATAGAAAAAATAAGATTTTTAGTTTATGACGCTATAGAAAGACAATTAGTTTCTGATGTTGATCTTTGTTGTTTTTTATCAGGTGGTCTTGATTCTAGCATAATTTCTAAAATAAGTTCAGATTATTATAAAAAAAATTTTAATAAAAATATTACAACTTATTCTGTAGATTATTCTGACAACAAAAAATATTTTGCAAAAAGTTTATTTCAACCAAATTCCGACTCAGAATATGTTAAAGTGATGTCGGATTACATACAATCAGATCAGAAAAATATAACTTTAGATAATTTGAGTTTAGCGAACACTTTAGATGAAGCTTTGTTTGCAAGAGATTTACCTGGTATGGGAGATATCGACTCATCTCTACTTTTATTTTGTAAAGAAGTTAAAAAAAATTTCACAGTAGTTCTTTCGGGAGAGTGTTCTGATGAAATTTTTGGCGGCTATCCATGGTATCATAATGAAGAAATGTTGTTTTCTGAATGCTTTCCATGGTCAAGATCTTTAGAACTTCGTAAAAGTATAGTAAAAAAAGGTTTATTGTCAAAACCAGAAGAATATGTTAAAGTTCGATATGAGGACACAAAAAATAAAGCGGATAAATTATCAAATGATTCAAAATTAGACAAACGTATAAGAGAAATGTTTTTATTAAATTTAGATTGGTTTATGCAAGTTTTACTTGATAGAAAAGATAGAATGAGCATGCGTACTGGATTAGAAGTTAGGGTACCATTTTGTGATCATAGAATAGTTGAATATGCTTACAACATGCCTTGGCATATAAAGTCGCTTGGTGGAAGAGAAAAAGGTATAGTCAGAGAAGCTATGTCGGAAATTTTGCCGGAAAGTATTGTTAAAAGAAAAAAAAGTCCATATCCAAAAACATACAGTCCGATTTACAGTAAAAACGTAAGCACCAGAGTGTTTTCTATTTTAAATCAAAAAAATAGAACTATTAACAAATTTCTTGATCGAGATACAGTTGTGAGTATTGTAGAAAAACCTGGCAAAATAACTTCTCCGTGGTATGGCCAACTAATGGGTGCCCCGCAAGCGCTTGCTTACATAATACAGCTTGATACTTGGTTTGAAAATTATGGTATAATATTTTAGAAACAAAAATTTTGAAAGGATTTTTAAATTTGAAATATGAAAAAGTCTTAAAGGAAATTAAAAGTTTAAAAAAGTTTGGCATTAAACTCGGACTTGATAGAATAAAAAATCTTTTAAAAATTCTTGATAATCCTCATAAAAGTATGAAATACTTGCATGTTGCGGGTACAAATGGCAAAGGATCTGTTTGTACTATGATGTCGTTTGTTTTAAGAGAGGCTGGATATAAAACAGGTTTATTTATTTCGCCGTTTATAAAAGATTTTCGTGAAATGATAACCATAAATGGCAAAAAAATTTTTAAAAAAGATATTGTAAGAATATATAAAATGTTTAATTTTGCTTTAAAAGAAAATAAAGACTGTGCAACAGAATTCGAGGTCATTTCAACCATAGCTTTTAAATGGTTTAAAGAAAATAATTGTGATATAGTCATTTTAGAAACTGGTATTGGTGGAAAATTCGACTCCACCAATGTCATAGATTCTGCTCTTATTTCTGTTATAACTGCAATCTCCTATGATCATACAAAAATTTTAGGCAACACTTTAGAAAAAATTACTAGAGAAAAGTGTGGAATTATAAAAGAAAATGGAAAAACGGTTATTTACCCCGACGAAGACCCCTGTGTGTTTTTTACAATTAATGAAGAATGTAGAAAAATGAATAATTTAGCAGTTGTAGCAGATTACTCACGACTTAAAATTGTAGAAAAAACTTTTTTAAAAACAACAGTGAAATTTGATAATTTTCGATATGAATTGCCATTAATAGGCACCCATCAATTAAAAAACTTAAGTCTAGTTTTAACTGTTTTAGATGAATTAAAAAAAGAAGATTTCAAAATTTCTCAAAAAGATAAATATAACGGCATATTAAAAACAAAAATTTCATCTCGTTTGGAAGTTTTGAGCAATAACCCTAAGATTTTATTAGATGGTGCGCATAATTTGCAGAGTATAAGTTGTATTTCAGATTTTATAAAAGAATATCTTGGGAAAAAAAATGTATTTGCTATTTTTTCAATGTTTAAAGACAAAGATTATGTTTCATGTATAAAAAAAATTACTCCTTTTATAAAATTATTTGTCATTGTTAAGCTTAATAATAAAAGAGCATGTAATCCTTTGATCATTAAAGAATATATAGAAAAGTTTAAAGGAAAAGTTTTAAGCATAGAAAATACTGTTAACGAGGCTATTTGTGTGCTTTTAAAGAAGTGTAAAAAAGAAGATGTTATTTTAATTTTTGGTTCTTTTTATTTATCTACTAATTTTAAACAGCAAAAAAAAATTAGGCTTTTTAATGCATAAATTATATATATTTTTGTTTTTTACATACAAAACGCAGATGGTGGTTAAAAATTTTATTATATTTCTTCTTCTAAAGTTCTGCTTTTTTATTTTATTTTCTACTTAAATCACAAAAAAATATTTAATTTATTTTTAAGTTAGTAACATTTTTTATTATTAATACTATTCTACTTTGTTGTAGATTTACTAAATTTGTAGTATTTTCCCAGAGTTTAGACTTAAAATATACTTTACAAATAAGGTTTAAGCTTAATTTTGTATCGCTTTTAACTAAAAAATTAAAATCATAATTGAAAATTTACAATCTATTTAGTTATTTAAAATTAAGTTTGCTTAGTAAAATTAATTTTTAAAAAATCTCACACAAAAACACAAAATGGTAGTGTTTTATTTAATTTTTAAGTTTTGTTTATTTATAAATTTCATTGACAAATGATGGTTTTTTAAGTTAAAATTTAAATTATGCGGAGTAGATATTTGAGTAATTAAAATGAACTTTTGTTATTTTATTTTTTATATATTTCAAAGACAAGCTGTTTTTGAATTTTTGTAAGGTGGTTTTTAAAAATGAATATTTGGCACGATATAAATTCAGATAAAATTTGTGCAAAAGATTTTACTACGGTAATAGAAATTACTAAGGGAAGTAAAACAAAATATGAGCTTGATAAACCTACTGGTCTTTTAAAATTAGACAGAATTCTTTACACATCTACTCATTATCCTGCTAATTACGGTTTTATACCGCGTACTTTAGCTCAAGATAATGACCCTCTTGACGTTTTGGTTTTATGTTCTCAGCCGATTATACCGCTCACTTTAGTTCGATGCTATCCCATAGGGATGATTAATATGATAGATGACGGAGAGGAAGATAAAAAAGTAATAGCTATACCGTTTGACGACCCTAATTATAATAGTTACAAGAGCATTAATGATTTGCCCAAGCATGTGTTCAACGAAATGACTCATTTTTTTAGTATTTATAAAACATTAGAAGGCAAAAAAACAGATGTTAAAAAAGTTGCTGATGTAGAAGATGCAGAAGATGCCATAAACGAAGCAATGAACATGTATAATAAAAAGTTTAATAATTCTTTTAAGTAGAAATTTTGAACAATTTGAAAGAGTGGGTTTTATTTTGTGAATATTCTTTCTGTAGTAACATCTGTTGCAGTTATATTTATTGATCAAGTTTTAAAATTTTTTTCTAGGTCTAACTTTAAATATTCTGAAAGTTTTTCTTTAATTGATGGTTTGCTTAATTTTGTATATCTTGAAAACAGAGGAGCAGCTTTTGGGATATTTAAAAATGCGCGATGGTTTTTTGTTGTTTTAAACACCATAATGCTTGTTGTTTTTGTTGTTTTCGTGTTTAAAAAAGCTTTAAATTCGATAATTTTAAGTTTGTCGACAGCATTGGTTGTAGGTGGAGGTGTTTCGAATTTAATTGACAGAATTTGTTTTGGATACGTTATTGATTATTTAGAATTATCATTTTTTCCTCCCGTTTGTAATTTCGCAGATTACTGTATAAGTGTTGGGGCAGTGTTGTTTATTATTTACTTTTTATTTTCTCGAAATAAATTAGTTGCAAAAGGAATCATATGAAGAAAAATTTTGAAATTTTAGTTACTGAAGAAAATAATAAGGAACGACTTGATAAATTTCTTTCAATTGAATTTCGAAAGTTTTGCGAAAGCGAAAATAAAGAACTTTTTAAAAATTTTAAATTTAATTGTTTTGAAAATTTAGAGTCATATAATATTCTAAGTACAAGATCAAAATTTCAGAAACTTTTAAAGCAAGGCGAAATTTTTGTAAATAATAAAAAAACTATAAAAAAAAATCATAAAATTTTAAAAGATGATGTAATTAGTTTTTCTTTGACTGAGCCTTCTACGTTTAATTTAAGATCTGAAAATATACCTTTAAAAATTTGTTACGAAGACGAGTATCTTTTGGTAGTTAATAAACCTCGTTCGATGGTTGTGCATCCTGCCCCTGGACATTTCAGCAAAACTTTAGTAAATGCTTTAATGTTTCACTGTAAAGATAATCTTTCAAAAGCGTATGGAAAAACAAGACTTGGAATAGTTCATCGTTTAGACAAAGACACAAGTGGCCTTTTAGTTGTTGCAAAAAACGATTATGTTCATGCAGAGTTAGCAAAGCAGCTTAAAAATCGTGAATTTCTGCGTGAATACGAAGCAGTTGTTTGTGGTGTTTTAAAGGAAGAACAAGGAATAATAAATGCTCCTATAGGGAGAAGTTGTAAAGACAGAAAAAAAATGTGCGTAACTTTGAAAAATTCTAGACATGCTGTAACGCATTTTGATGTTTTAGAAAAATTTTTAAATTTTAGTCATATTAAATTAAAATTAGAAACAGGACGCACACATCAAATAAGAGTTCATATGAAAGCTATTGGGCACCCTGTTGCAGGGGATCCTCTTTATAGTTTTAAAAAAAATTGTCTTTGTAAAAAACTAAAGGGTCAATGTCTTCATGCAAAAACAATAGGTTTTTTTCATCCTAAATTTAAAAAACAAATATATTTAACGACTGATTTACCTGATTATTTTAAAGAGTTTTTAACTAAAATAAAATCTCAAAATTATTCTTAAGATTAAGGAACTTTGAAAGTAGCATATAGCAAAAACGTATTAAAATTTCATCAATTAAACAAAAAGTAAACACTTTTGTTTTTAAAAGTTGTAGGATATAAATAATACATTCTATGAATTGTAAATTAATTAAAATTATTTTCAAAAATAAGTTAAATCTAGTAATAAAACTTTTTGTAGGTGATAGTTATGTCTTGCGATTTTTCAGTAAGTTTGAAAAAAATAATAAAAAATTTCTCTTTAGAAGTATTGTTTGTTCCAAAAAAATTCGAGCAAACTTTTATTTTTTCTAGTGACGTAAGTCGACCGGGTTTTGAATTAACGGGGTTTTTGAATTTTTTCGACAAAACTAAAATTTTAGTATTTGGAAAAACAGAGCACAATTTTCTTACAAAATTTTTATATCTTCAAAGATATAAAATTATCGACAAGTTATTTGCTTTAAATCCTCCTGCAATTATAATAACTAAAAATATAAAACCATACAAAGAAATCATAAAATCAGCACGTAAACACAAAATTTCTGTTCTTAGAACTTCCAAAGAAACCTCTACTTTTATCACAGCTTTAATTTCATTTTTAAATATAGAGCTAGCCCCTCGTATTATTCGCCATGGAGTTCTTATTGAAGTTTATGGGAAAGGTCTAATAATAATTGGAGATAGCGGAATAGGCAAAAGCGAAACTGCAGCAGAATTAATGAAAAGAGGTCACAAGCTTGTAGCTGATGACACCATAGAAATTCGCAAGGTTTCAAAAAAATCGTTAGTAGGGTCTTCTCCTTATGTAAAGCATTTCATGGAGTTAAGAGGAATTGGAGTTATAAATATCAAAAATATTTTTGGCGTTAATTCTGTTAAGACTAATAAAAAAATTGACATTATTGTCCAACTTGAAAGTTGGGATAGTTGGAATCTTTCTAAAATTTGTGATAGAATAAAAACAGATGATGAATATTTAAATATTTTAAGTTTACGTATTCCTCTTTTTAGAATTCCAGTGAAGCCGGGTAGGAATTTAGCGATAATCATTGAGGTTGCGGTGATGAGTTTTCGTCAAAAATCTGTAGAAAAAAATTTTGAAAAAGAATTGTTTAACAGTCTTATTGTGAATGAAGAATAATTTTTTATATTTTTGTGAAACGTTTTTAAAGACGCTAAATTTGTTTTATTTTTGAAGGGGCGAGAGGATTAATGGGAATTATAGCAGATACGCATTGTCACACCATAGTGTCTGGCCATGCTTATTCGTCTTTGTTAGAAATGGTCTTGTCTGCCGCAAAGCAAAATCTTTGGGCAATAGCTATAACTGACCACGGCAGAAGTACCCCTAATTCCCCGGGGCCTTGGTATTTTGAAAATTTATCAACCGGTGTTCCGAATATAGTAGAAAAAGTGCGCGTGCTAAAAGGCATAGAAGCCAATGTTTGGGATTATGACGGAAATCTTGACGCATCAAACATGCTTCTTTCTAGTCTTGATTGGGTTGTTTCTTCCATGCATCCTGAAACGTTGCAAGTTGTTGACGATATAGATGCTTGTACTAACGCTTGGCTTAATGTTGCAAAAAATCCTTACGTAAATGTTATTGGACACAGCGGAGATCACAGGTACAAATATGACTACGAAAAAGTTATACCAGAATTCGGGAAAAACGGAAAGCTCGTTGAAATTAATAACGGTTCATTTAAAGTTAGAAAACGTTCCATAGAAAATTGTATAAAAATAGCGATTGTTTGTAGAGATTACAAAGTTCCTGTAATATTAAATTCAGACGCTCATTTTTCAACTCAAGTAGGAGACGTTGGATTAGCAGAAAAATTATTAAAAGAGATAAATTTTCCTGAAGAACTAATTGTTAATAGCAATTTAGAAAGATTTAAAAAATATTTAAGCGAATATACAAGTTTTTTATTTTAATTTACTAATGTAGAAATTATATTTAAAGAATAGTGTTGTTTTGTCAGTTGTAATATCGAACAATACAAATCACTGATGAACTAAAGTGAAACTTTTCAAGCTCAAAAATAAAATTTATCTAAAAAACTTACGTGCTGTTTTAAAAAATTTAAAAGTTGGTGTGTTTTAAAACAAAAACACAAATAAACGACGCAAAAGAGAGCTGTTGATAAAAAAAATAAACCACTATAAAAACTGCGATTATTTTGATTTTTGTTGTTACTCTTATTTTTAGCAATGTTAATTTCTTCTTCATAGTCGTCATCAAATAAATTTAACGCACTTATTTTTTCTTCTTCATCATTAATATTGTTTTCTTCGTTGCTTTCTTTTTGATTTTCAAATGTATTTCTGTAGTCAATAAAATATTCGTCGATAATCATAAGCTACCTCATTTTTAAATACAAATAATTTTTAAATTTTAAAGCTATAATAATTTTATGTTTAATTCATCTTAAAAATAATATTTTTATTTAAATCTCTTAAAAATTAAGCAACGAAACTGAATTATAAATTGCAATTAAAATTATTTTAAAAAAATTTATTATTTTAAACTTAAATTTAATTTACAGTACTTTTGAAAAAAATTCTTTAACTCTGGGGTGCTTTGGATTTTCAAAAATTTCATCAGGAGAACTGTCTTCTATTATGTTTCCGTCATCAAAAAACAATATTCTGGAAGCAATTTGTTTAGCAAATTGTATTTCATGAGTTACAAGCACCATAGTCATACCATCTGCAGCAACTTTTTTAACAACAGATAAAACTTCCCTTGTCATTTCAGGGTCAAGTGCAGATGTAGGCTCATCAAACAACATAACATCAGGCTCCATAATGAGAGCGCGGACTATGGCTATACGTTGTTTTTGTCCTCCGGATAAAGAATCAACATTTTCAGAAAACTTATGCTCAAGTCCGACTTTTTTTAAAAGATCAATAGCATCTTTTTTAGCTTCTTCTTTGTTTTTGATTCCTGTCTTTATTGGAGCAAAAGTTATATTTTGAATTACATTCAAATGAGAAAAAAGATTAAAATGTTGAAAAACCATTCCTACATGTCGTCTTAATTTGTCAATATTGCAATCTTGATTAGTCAAATTTCTTCCTTTAAAAATTACTGAACCGGATGTTACTTTTTCAAGTCCATTCAAACATCTTAAAAAAACACTTTTTCCAGCACCTGAAGGGCCTAAAATCGCCACTATTTCACCCTTGTTGATATTTACATTAACATCCTTTAAAACAGAAGTCTTGCAATTATTTTTTTGAAAATTTTTAGTTAAATTCTTAACAGCTATCATTTTTAGATTTTCCATTTCTTATGATAAATTTAATTTAAAATTTACAACCAATTGTTAAAATTTTTTATTTTTTATTTTACTTAATTTTTAATAAAATTGTACCCTTAAATTTTAACACAAATAATCAGCTCCTGCAAGTTATTACTCAATTGTAAAGCGCTAGGTATAAATTTTTATATTTGTTTAAAAATAAAAACGACTTACGTTTAACATACTAAATATCTAAAATCAATTATTTAGATTAAATTATTTTTAAAACTAAATTTTTGTGTTAATCTGAACTCATTGAGCGTGCGGTGAAGTTTTTTATATTTAGAAGATTTATTGGTTAAATCTTTATAAAAACTATTAACGACTCAAAAATATAGCTAATGTAAAACTTTTATATATGTATGTATTAAGACGCCAAAACTTTAAATAAAATTAAATGAAAATTTATTTTATCTTTTAGAAAAAATTAATAATTTAACAAAAAACAGCATATAGAAAAATTAAAATTTATGCTATTGACATTCGCTAGAGTTTACAATATTTTTAAAGGATTATCAAGTTATATTTTAAAAATTTATAAAAATAAAAATTACTTTTAAGCATTTAAAACAAAATTTTAAAGTATTTATATATTGTTTATTATTTTTTTAAGAAAGTGCAATACGTAGAGTACAAAACATTCTTGCAAAATGTAAACAAAAGATTTAAAATGAACTTACTAAAGAATAAAAAGATGTGTTATTCTAAAAACTTAAAAAAGTAATTTTTACAAATTTTTAGAAAATAAAAATTAAAAATTAAAGTTTTAGTCTATGTAATTTTAAATATTTTTTTGGAGGTAAAGTATGGATTTTATAGAAAATGCGTGTTTAAAATTTAAGTCGGTTATTTCTAAAGCTAGCAAAAGTGCTGAAAAACTTGTGGGTATTTCTAGATTAAAATTTATTGTCGCAGAAATTAATAATAAAATTTCTAAAAAATTTGAGGAACTCGGTAGAATAATTTACATAAACCAAAGAAAGGGTAAGCATAGCTCATCTGAAATTGCTTCCATTTCTAGCAAAATTGATGAGTTATTTTTTAAAAGGGAAGAGGTTATAAAAAGAATATCTCGTATAAAAAATAAAATAAAATGTATACAATGCAATTATGAAAATGAGAGAGACGCATCGTTTTGCGCTCAATGTGGTAATAAGCTTACAAAAGCAACAGAAAGTATGACAAACGAAAGTGATTTAGATGAATTTTCAGATAGTTCTTTGCAAAAAGAAAATAATGATTATGAAACAGAAGAAGACGATCAACAAATAGAAAATGAAAATGATACTTCTCAGCAGTAAAATTAATTTTTTGTAAAACTTACTGAGTGAAAAATTTATAAATAATTTTATAAAGTTACTTTATTTAAACTTAATAGCGCTAAATTTAAAACTTCGACAAAGAACTAAAAGAGCACTAATAAAAATTTTTTAATTTTTAGTTTAAAAGTCTATCAGAGCTTAATTTTTTGTTAAAATAAAGCATCCTATTTTGGATGCTAAGTTTTGTATGTTTTTATTTAAGCCTTTCTATATTTTCAGGTGATAAACCCGTTGCTTTCATGATTTGCTCATTATTAAATCCCATGTTTAAAAGATTCTTTGCTATTTCAATTTTTTCTTTTTGCTCGCCTTCTTTTCTGCCTTCTTCTAAGCCTTCTTTTTTTCCTGTTTCTATACCTTTCTTCACACCTTTTTCCATTCCTTCCTTTATTCCTTCTTTTTTCCCTTTCTTAATTCCTTCCTTTATGCCCTTAGCAATATGAGCATTCATCTCGCTTCTATATTCTCTTAAAGCATTTTCTCGTTGTAAAGCTAGTGTTCTCATTTTTTTATCTTTATTTAAAGATAAAACAACGTTTACAGCTTCTTTAATAGCTTGATTTTTAGTATCATATACCATTTTTAAATCCTCCTC
>JAITRE010000031.1 GCA_031288555.1 Oscillospiraceae bacterium | reverse complement strand
CAAATACAAAACGATTTTTTAATTTTTAAAGTAAAAGATATAAATGAACCTTTTGCAGTTAATAAAGTCGATGTTATACCTATGAAGGAAGATACAGAAAAATTTTTAAAAGAATCAGTTTTTGAACAAGCAATTGTGACAATAAATACTTGTAATAAAGTTTATTTTGATACTTTTGAAAAATTTCTCACAACAGCAACCTTAAATTCTGAAAAAATGCCTGCTTCTTCTATATTACAACAGATTTTTATAGAAAATGAGCCGTGGAATAACAAGTCTTTAATGCCGTGCCTTGAATTTGTAATACTTTTAAATTTAAATCCAATAGATCTTATATTAAAAAATGAAGACGGTTTGTTTGTTAAAAAGATTTTTTTCGATGTTATACTGCAGGAAATTTCTAAATATTTAGAAGAAATGCCATCGAAACAAGGATATGAATATGAGTTATTTCACAATCTTCGCGAGGAAATAGCTCGACTTTTGTAAAATTAATTTACTAAACTTAGAATTTAAATTTTATTTTTAAATTTAGTTGATTTATTATTTTAAAAATGTTAACATAGAACGTGGGAATAGTTTAGATGAAATTTCAGCTGCAGGTTTTTGCAGTGTGTTTTTTCATACTTTAACATTATGATCTTTCTTGTGCAAGTTAGCGGATAGGTTTTAAGGTTTTGTTTAAAATTGTTATTGATTAAAGTTTAAGACAGAGGTTTGTATTTTTATGGATTTTATTTTGAGAACAAGTATGCTTACAAAAGTTTATCGGGATGAAGCTGCTGTTTCGGGAGTAAATATAAGTATTCAAAAAGGGGATATTTATGGCCTTATTGGTAAAAATGGTGCCGGTAAGACTACATTGATGCGGTTGATTTTAGGGATTGTTGCACCGACTGAAGGTAGAGTGGAATTGTTTGGTGGAAAAAGTTTATCTGAGGTTGGAAAAAAGATTGGGTCTATTATTGAAATACCAGCGATTTATCCTTATATGTCGGCTAAAGAAAATCTTGAAGCACAAAGATTACTTTTGGGCATAGAAGATGAGTCAATAGTAGGTTTTTTACTTGAAAAAGTTGGTCTTCTAAATGTTGGCAAAAAGAAGGCGGATAAATTTTCGCTTGGTATGAAACAAAGGCTTTCTTTGGCTTTATCTCTTATGGGTTCGCCTGAACTTCTTATTTTAGACGAGCCCACCAATGGACTTGACCCTAGTGGTATACGCGAAGTAAGACAGTTAATAAAAGAGCTTTGTGAAAAAGATGGTGTTACTATTTTAATATCTAGTCATTTATTAACAGAGCTTTCAAGACTTGCAACTAGATACGGAATTATGAATAAAGGTAAGTTAGTTGAAGAGTTTACTGCTGCTGAACTGGATGAACGCGCGAAGCCAAGTTTGTTGATTAAAGTTGATAACGTAGATAAATCAACAGAAATTATAGAAAAAGATCTTAAAACAAAAAATTTTAAAATAAGAGATAGCAACACCATAGAGTTATTTGAAAACGAGGAGAATCCAGGAAAAATTAATAAATTGTTATCGGAAAATGGTATAATTGTTGAGTCTATTTTTAAAAGTCAAGTTGACCTTGAAGAGTACTTTTTAAAAGTGATAGATACTGATAAAGCTGAAAATTAAAGCGAAATTTAAGAATATTTTGTTAGTAACAAATAGCAAGGTTCATTATTTTAGTTGCGAAAGCTTTAGTTTAAATTTTTTGTTTAGTTTTAAAATTTGTTTTGTCATTTGTAGTTTTTGTTTAGTAACTAATTATTAGTTTAAAAGATTTTCTTAAAATCAAAGACTTTTGATTGTATTAAAGGTTAATGTTTTAAGTGATTATTGTTAAAAGTGTTATTGAAGTATTAAAAATGAATTCGTATTAACTATGTGGAGGGTGATATGTTAAACCTGCTTAGATCAGATTTTTATAAAACTAGTAGAATGAAAGTTTTTTATGTTTTTTTGTTTTCAACATTTTTATTTGCAAGTAGTTTTTCTTTTTTCATTATTAGAAATGCTTTGAAAAATTCCTATCTTGACGATAAAGTAAGTGTTTCTCAATTGTTGCTTAACAACTTAGGTTGTACCATGCTTTTTTCAACTATATTTACTGCGTTATTTATGGGAAATGATTTTAAATTTAATATTGTAGGTTCTGTGATTTCTAGGGGAATTAGTCGCAGTAATTATTATTTTTCTAAGCTGATTGTATCTGTTTTACTATATATTAGTTTATTTATTCTTGACAAGCTTTGTGTTTTAGCTGTAGGAAGTGGGTACAAAATTTCGTTTGGGGATTTTAATAAATTTTTTTTCCTATGGATTTTTTGTGAAATTACTTGTGGTCTTTCTAGTGTTTGTTTTGCTAATATGCTAGTGTCATTTTTTGGCTCTCGATCTTTAATTTTTATAATGCTTTTAAATTTTGGGTCTTTGGTTGTTATACCAATTATTAATGGGTTGCTTCATGCTGTGCTTAAAATTAATGTTGAACTTGAAAATTTTTGGATGGGGTCTGCGAATATGTTTCACCCGGAATATAAACAATCGTTAAAAGAATCAACATCAGCAAGGGATATTGTTAAAAACATTATCTGGTGTGTTGTTTTTACTGCTATTGGGATTTTAAGTTTTCAAAAAAGAGATATTAAAAATAAATAGAAATGTTAAAAATAAATTTTTATTTTTGTTTTTATATCTTAAATTTTAATTGTGTAGTGTTAAATGGCTTGACACTACTTTTTTTATATGTAAAATTAAAAATAGGATGTGGTTTAATTTTGTTAAGTTTTAGGTAATAGACTTTATAATAAGTTTTTACTTTTTGCAAGAGAGAAGGAAGAAGTTCTTGCTTAAAAATTTTAAAGTATCTAGTCTTTTAGATTTTTATGGAAATGCACTTACAGATAAACAACTAGAAGCTGCACAGTGTTATTACAATGAAGATTTATCTCTTTCAGAAATTGCTTACAATCAAGGCATTACGCGCCAAGGTGTGAGGGACGCCATAAAAAGAGCAGAAGTTCAGCTTTTTGAAATGGAGAGAAAGCTTAAGTTTTCTAAAAAGTTTAGTGTTATTTTTGAAGGTCTTGAAAAAATAGAAAAATCCGTATTGAAAATAGAAGTAGTTAATAAAAGCCTTAGTTTTTCGAAAGATATTTGCAAGTCTGTTGAGGAAATAAAAATAGTTATTAGAGAACTTCTAAAAGATTGATTTTTATTTGATTTAATTAGCGTGGTTTCAAGAAGGTGAGTTATGTGTTTCAAAATTTATCAGAAAAAATTTCAGGTGTTATTAAACGTTTAAAATCCAAAGGAAAACTTTCAGAAAAAGATGTTTGTGAAGTAATGCGCCAAGTGCGTCTTGCTTTGCTTGAAGCGGATGTTGAATATAAGATTGCGAAAGAATTTACTGATAAACTTGTGGAACGTTGTGTTGGAAAGCAAGTGCTTGAAAGCTTAACTCCTTCTCAAAATATAATTAAAATAGTGAATGAAGAACTTACTCAATTAATGGGAGAAACATATTCTAACATTAAAATAGCTTCAAAACCTCCAACTATTGTTATGTTGTGTGGTTTGCAGGGTTCTGGAAAAACTACGCATGCTGTAAAACTTGCTTTAAATCAAAAAAAGAAAATGCATAGGCCGCTGCTAGTTGCATGTGATATTTATCGGCCTGCGGCTATTGATCAATTAAAAATTTTGGCTTCTAAAATAAATGTTAGTGTTTTTGAGTTAAGTAATCAGAATCCTGTAGATATTGCTTGTAAATCTGTTGATTTTGCAAAAGATCAAGGCTTTGATTTAGTGATTTTTGACACAGCAGGCAGACTTCAAATAGATAAGGAACTTATGGCAGAACTTGACAAAATAAAAGAAAAAACAAATCCAGCGGAAATTCTACTTGTTGTTGATTCTATGACAGGGCAAAGTGCTGTTAATGTGGCTGTTAGTTTTAACGATTTATTAGATGTGTCGGGGGTTATTTTAACCAAACTTGATGGTGACGCACGCGGGGGTGCAGCTCTTTCTATTCGAAAAGCAACGGGAAAGCCTATTAAGTTTATAGGAACAGGTGAAAAACTTGAGGATTTAGAAGTGTTTCATCCTAACAGAATGGCTTCAAGAATTCTTGGTATGGGAGATGTTTTGACATTAATAGAAGAAGCAGAGAGTCGTGTTGATAAAAATCAAATTAAAGAAGTAACTAAAAATTTATTGAATGATAAATTTGATCTTAATGATCTTCTTCTTCAATTAAATCAAATAAAAAAATTAGGTCCTATAAAGTCTATTCTTTCTAAGTTGCCAGGAATTCAAAAACAAACTCAAACTTTAAATATAGACGATAAGCACCTAGATCGTATGCAAGCTATAATTTACTCTATGACTTCCAAAGAAAGATCTAGTCCAAACTTGCTTAATTCTTCTCGCAAAAAAAGAGTCGCCAGTGGTAGTGGAACTCGAGTAGAAGATATAAATAAACTTTTAAAAGCTTTTGAAAGTATGAAGAAATTTACGAAGCAGTTTAAAAGAAATGGTAAGGGCGGTAAAAAAGGTTTATTTGCTGGTTTAAATTTTTAAATTAAATTAATTATTTTTAAAAATGTATGTCTTGGATTTTTAATAGCTTTAAAGTTTATAAAATGTGTGGAGTCAAAATAAATATTGCTTTTAAAGTGTATTAAATGTAAAATAAAATCTACGTTTGTTTTTAAGTTTTTATAATTTTTAAGTGTTTGCTTTTTTAAAATTTAAATTTTTTATTAGTAAGAAGTATTTTTATTATATCGTTTAAATTTAGTGCAGTTTATAAAATGAGCAAGTGTTTTATATTTTTAATAAAATTTTATGGAGGTGGCTTTATTAATGGCAGTCAAAATTAGACTTCGTCGCATGGGTGCAAAAAAATCACCATTTTATCGTATTGTAGTTGCAGATTCGAGATATCCTCGTGATGGTAGGTTTATAGAAGAATTAGGATATTATAATCCTATGGTTGATTCGGACGGTGTTAGACTTGATGTAGAAAAAGCTCGAAAGTGGATTGCTAGTGGTGCTAAGCCTACAGACACGGTTAAAGCTTTGCTTAAAAAAGCAGATATGTGACTTTAAATTTTTCTTTTTTAAAAAGGAGTTGCAATTTTGAAAGATATGTTGCTTTCTATTGCGAGGGGTTTAGTTTTTTTCCCAGAAAAAGTAAGTGTGGATGTTGAAGAAAATGTTAATCAAAAAATCATTACTTATCATCTTCATGTCAGTAAAGAAGATATGGGAAGAGTTATAGGAAAGCATGGGAGAATTGCTTTGGCTATTCGTAAAATAATCAGTGCTGCTGCTTCTATTAAAAGTGATTTTAAAGTTTTAATTGAAATTGATTGAAGAAGATTTTAACAAAATAATGTTTTTTGGTTTCAAAAATTATTTTGAGAAGATTTTAAGTTTTAAAAGGTGTTTGATTTAATGAAAAAGAATTTTTTAGAAGTAGGTAGAATAGCTTCTTTTCATGGAATTAGAGGGGCAGTGAATATTGTTCCGTGGTGTAATAGTCCTGACTTTATATGTAAATTTTCTAATTTGTATTTAGGCGAAAAAAAAGAAAAATTAGAAATTGAGTTTTGCTATGTTCATAAGCTTAATGTTGTAATAAAATTCAGAAATAAAAATACGAAACTTGACATTGACAATTTAAAAGATGAAATTTTATATATTTATAGAAAAGATGTTACTCTTGAAGAAGGAGAGTTTTTTTTACAAGATATTATTGGAATTGACGTTTTGGATGTTGAAACAAAAAAAAGGTATGGAAAAGTTACGGATGTAACAAAAACACTTGCTAACGATGTTTACACTATTGTTTCTGATGATGGAAAATCTCATTTTTTGCCTGCTGTAAAAGATGTTTTGATAGACATTAATGTGAATAAAGAATTTATTTTGGTGAAACCAATAGGTGGAATTTTTGATGATTAATGGTAGAATTTTATTTATTTAAATTATGTTTTGTTTAGAAAGAGGATATTTAATAAAATGAGAATGGATTTTCTTACTCTTTTTCCGAATTTATGTGAAACTTTTTTAAATGAAAGTATTATTGGAAGAGCTAGGAAAAAAGGGTTGATTGAGTTTCATTGTCATCAAATAAGAGATTATGCAGAAGATAAGCAGAAAAGAGTTGATGATACTCCTTATGGTGGTGGGAAAGGTATGCTCATGATTGCCCAGCCCATTGCAGCTTGTTTTGAAGCGATTTGCAGTAAAATCAAGAAGAAGCCTTTTTTCATATATATGTCTCCAAAAGGCAAAATTTTTAATCAAGAAGCGGCAAAAGCACTTTGTTCACATACAAATATAGCTATATTATGCGGACGTTATGAAGGAGTTGATCAAAGAGTTATTGACACTATGATTGACGAAGAAATATCTATTGGGAATTATGTGGTTACAGGAGGTGAGTTGCCTGGATTAATAGTAGCGGACTCAATTACACGTCTTTTGCCGGGGGTTTTATCAGATGAAATTTGTTTTAAAGACGAGAGTCATTTTGATGGTTATTTTGAATATCCTCAATATACAAAACCAGCTGTTTGGCGCGGAAAATCTGTTCCTGAGGTTTTGTTAAGTGGGCATCACGCTAATATTTTGAAATGGAAGAATGAAATGAAGAAAAAGGTGAAAGGTGATGTTTTATAGCTTAAGAGGTATGTTGAGTTGTGTAGAAAAAGATTTTGTTTCTGTAGAATGTGCGGGGATAGGTTATAAAGTTTTTGTTAGCTCTATGACGAAGAGAAAATTACCTTCTCAAAATAATCAAGTTTTTCTTTATACATACACAAATATGAGAGAAAATTCTATAGAAATTTTTGGTTTTAAAACTAAAGAAGAAGAGTTTTGTTTTAAAATGTTGTCTTCTGTTTCGGGTGTTGGTCCAAAGATTTGTTTGTCGATTTTATCTGAATTTTTGCCTGAAGAAATTTTTTTATCTATAAAATCAAACAGTCCTAAAGTTTTAACAAGAGTAAACGGTGTGGGATTAAAGCTTGCTTCTCGAATTATTTTAGAGCTAAAAGATAAAGTAAAAACTGTGGATTTTAATATTTTTTCAAATAAAGATTCTTTAAAAGAAAAATTAAGAATTTCTTCTAGTTGCAGCTCAAATAAAGCCATTGAAGCTTTAGTTTCTCTTGGATATTCAAAAGAACAAGCAGTTTTACTTGTTTCTTCTTTCGACAGTTCACTTTCAGCAGAAGAATTAATTCGTCTTTCGTTGAAATCTACGCTTAGGAAATAAGTTTTGAGAGGAAAGTAAATTGTGAGTAAAGATAGAATTTTATCTTCAAAAGAAATAAAAGAAGATATTAGCACAGAAAATCCTCTCAGACCGAAGAAATTGTGCGAGTATATTGGCCAAGAAAAAGTTAAGCACAATATGTCTGTTTTTATAAAAGCTGCGAAATTAAGAAAAGAGGCTCTTGACCATGTTTTGCTTTACGGTCCTCCTGGTCTTGGAAAAACAACTCTTGCTTCAGTTGTTGCAAATGAACTTTTAGTGAATATTAAAATTACATCAGGCCCAGCGATAGAAAGGCCTGGAGATTTAGCTGCAATTCTTACAAATTTAGGTCAAGGAGATATTTTGTTTATTGATGAGATTCATAGAATTTCTCGAAGCGTTGAGGAGATACTATATCCATCTATGGAAGATTTTTCAATAGATATAATAACAGGAAAAGGTCAAATGGCAGCTTCTTATCATTTACCTATTTCAAAGTTTACCCTCATAGGTGCTACAACTAGAGCAGGACAGTTAACAGCTCCACTTAGAGATCGATTTGGAGTTGTTATGCGCTTGGATTTGTACACAAACGAAGAGCTTTTTAAAATTATCAATCGGTCAGCTAAAATTCTTAATATACCTATAGAAAAATCAGGGGCTTTGGAAATTGCTTCTAGATCTCGTGGTACTCCTAGGATTGCCAATAGACTTTTGAAACGTGCAAGGGATTTCGCTCAAGTAGTTGGAAATGGTATTATAAGTTATAAGCTTGCTAAAATAGCTCTTAAAGAATTAGAGATTGACGAAATTGGTCTTGATTCTAATGACAGAAAAATACTCACAACTCTTATAAAGCTTTATAAAGGTGGCCCTGTTGGAATAGAGACTTTGGCGGCTTCTATTGGAGAGGAGGTTGTAACCATCGAAGATGTTTATGAGCCTTACCTTTTGCAAATTGGATTTCTGAGTCGAACTAAAAGAGGTCGTTGCGTGACTAAAGCTGCATATTCCCATTTAGGCTTTAATAACAATTAACAACCAGAAATTACTTTGCATTGTGTAGACACTAATTTTCAAGATGAGTAGATATTAATTTTAAATAAAAATTTTTATTTTAATATATTGTTTATGTATTTTGTATTTGATTTCTAAAAGTTAAATATATTTTAGTCGGGCGAATATGTTTATGTAGGATTTTTTTGTTTTAAAGTATTTATTTAAAATAATAAAAAAAGTTTATTACGTAGTTAATTAGCTATTAAAGTTGAAATCATGGAGGTCTTTTATGAATAAATTATTTGGCACAGATGGTGTTCGTGGAATTGTAAATAAAGATTTAACATGTGAACTTGCTACAAAAATAGGCAAGTCCATAGGAATGATTTTTGAAAACTGTAATCGTCCGAAAGTTGTTTTAGGCAAAGATACACGAATTTCTTGTGATATGCTAGAAGGTGCACTTACTGCTGGTCTTTGCTCAATAGGAGTTGATGTAATTTCTCTTGGTGTTGCCCCTACTCCTGCTGTCGCTTTTTTAACAAGAAAATGTATGGCGAATGCTGGTGTTATGATATCTGCCTCTCATAATCCTTATGATTTTAATGGCATAAAAATTTTTAACAAAGATGGCTACAAACTTTGCGATGAACTTGAAAATAAAATAGAAAAAGCTGTTTACGATGAATGCTACAAATATTTTAACGACAACAATTATGTAGGACGTTTGTTTTTTAAACATAAGCTTGTTAATGATTATGTCAAACATGTAATTAAAAGTGTGGATTTATCGCTTGAGGGTTTGAAAGTTGCTTTTGATTGTTCTAATGGTGCTTCTTTTAATACTGCAGAAAAAATTTTTTCGTCTCTTGGTTGTAAGTGTCATATGCTTTTTTGCAATCCTGACGGGAAAAATATAAATGAAAATTGCGGGTCTGTACATCTTGAAAATCTTTCTAAATTCGTAAAAGAAAATAATGTTGATCTTGGAATAGCTTTTGATGGAGACGCCGACAGATGTTTAGCAGTTGATGAAAATGGAAATTTCATTGATGGAGATTTTTTAATGGCAATTTGCGCTTTTTATATGAAAACGGAAGGTAAACTTTTAAACAATACAGTCGTCGGGACTATTATGACAAATTTAGGATTTAATAGATTTTGTGAATCAAATGATATAAATTTTATTCAAACTGATGTAGGGGATCGTTATGTTTTAGACAGTATGCTGGAAGGCAATTTTAGTTTAGGAGGTGAACAGTCTGGTCATATCATATTCAAAGATTTTGCAACAACAGGTGACGGTCAATTAACAGCTGCTATTTTGCTTAGTATAATAAAAAAAAGTGGAAGGAAGCTTTCAGATCTATCAAACTTAATGTGTAAATTACCACAAGTTAATGTTAATATAAAAATCAACAAAAATGAAAAAAAATATTTTTCAAGCGACTTAAGAGTAATTAATTTGATTAAAAAAGCTCAAAAAAAGCTTGGGAACCAAGGCAGAATAATAGTGAGAGTTTCTGGTACAGAACCTCTCATTAGAATTATGGTAGAATGGGAAAATTCTAAAGAAATTAAGACTTTTATTACTGATTTTGTTGCGAAAATTAAAAGTATGTTTTTGAAAAATTTAGTTTAAAATATTAAGAAATTGTATTTTAAGAGTTTTAAAACAAAAGTGCAAGATAAAACATTCAAAATTATTTTATCTTGCACTTATAAATTTTTATTTTACCAAGATTATTACCATGGAATTACTTGGAAGAAAATTAAAATTAAAAAGTTTTAAATCTTGTGCTTGAAGAATATATTGAAAAGAATTGTTTTGTTGTCGAAAAAAGTTAGGATAAGTTAATTTTTGTGTTTGTTGTTGAGGCGAGTTTATTTTTTTCACCATCATTTCACTTGTTTTTTTAGGTATTCCACCAATTGCTGAAACTTTTAAATTGAATTTAGTGTGAGTGTTATTTAAAGTTTTGAAAGCAAATAAAAATACAGGTAAACTAAAAAGACAAATTATCTTTTTGCTATAATTTAAAATTATTTTCATCAAAGCACGCTTCTTTCAATGTAAGATTTAAAACGCAATTTTAAATGACCTTTAAAGAATATAAAAGTAATTTTAAAATTCTGAAAATTTTATAAAATGTAAATTTATTTGTTTTCATTTTAGTGCATATTAAAAACTATAGTATTAAAATTAATATTAATATTTGTTTGTGAATTTACAGAATGATGTCGATTAATTAATGTAGGAGAAGAATTCGGTTGTCTTTGTTGAAACTGATGAGAAATGTTTTGTCTTCGAATAGAGGAAAGTTTATTAGATTTTTTTAACCTTTGTGATACTATTTCAGGTATGACTGCCGAAACCTTAAAATTTGTTTCAGAGACACCCAAAGTTTTAAAAGTAAACAAAAATGTAAATAAACCGACAGAACTAATTAATTTTCTATTACGATTTAAAAATATTTTCATTAAAATAATAACTCCTTTTAAATTTTTAATCTGTAAATTTAAGACGTAGAGTTTAAATTTAATTAAGCAAAAATTTAATTATAAAACTTTTAGATATAAAGTATCTATCTTTCTACGTCTGTGATATTAAAGTTTTAAAGACTTTATTATACAGACGCAATTATTAAGTTTTAATACAAAATTTGATTATTAAATTTACTAAAATTTTAAACTAACTTGCTGTACTCTCGATTTGCAAACGAAGTTTGTCTGATATCATAGCTATAAATTCACTATTGGTCGGCTTTCCTCTACCGCCACTTATTGTGTAACCAAAGTACGAATTAAGAATATCAACATCTCCTCTATCCCAAGCAACTTCAATTGCGTGTCGTATTGCTCTTTCCACCCTTGACGACGTGGTAGAAAATTTTTTAGCGACAGAAGGATACAATTTTTTTGTAACTGCATTTATTATACTCGGACTTTCTATAGACATTATTATAGATTCGCGCAAATATCTATAGCCTTTAATATGTGCAGGTACGCCTATTTGATGAAGAATGTTGGTAACTTTTAATTCTATGCTTTGATTAGGGCCTACCCCTGCATTGATAAGATTGCTGGTAGCGGCGTTTGCAGCCATCATAGGGTTACTAATCCCTCCTAAAGAGGCGTGAGGTGTTCTATAACCTCTTTTTTCAACAGAGGATGTTAAACTCACTATTCTTTCCGCCAAATCACGAATGTTGAACGGCTTTATAACAAAATAAGCCGCGCCAGAAGAAATCACCTCTTTTTCTAATACTTTGTTGTTTAAACTTGAAAGAACAATAATTGTGGGAAGAGGAGACAAATTACCTCGTTGTTTCAAGGAACGTACCACTCCAATAGCATCCATTCCCGGCATAAACAAGTCCAGGATAACCGCACTTGGTCTATATTTTTCGACCATGTCTATTACGCTTATCCCATCTTTTGCTGAAAAAATTGGTTCAAATCCAAATTTCCTTAGCAAAAAAACGTTTTCCTCTCCAAACTCCTCTGAATCCTCTGCGATTAGTAGCTTTAAACATTTTTCCATGATCTTTTCCCCCATTATTTTTATATAGTCATATTACCATATAATGGAAAGAATATCAATACGTAATTTTATATTATTAAAAAAAATGATTAGAAGTTACTAAAAAAGTTAATTTTATGATATTTTAATATAGGGAAAAGGCAAATTAAAGAAGCCTTTCATATGTTCCGCGTCTTTAAACATTTTTTCGGCAAATATTGCATAACCCTTTTGAGGTTCGTTTACAAAAACGTGAGTGATAGCTCCAATGAGCTTGCCATCCTTTATAATAGGACTTCCACTCATTCCCTGCACTATTCCACCTGTTTTGTTTAGCAACCTTTGATCAGTTATAATTATAATCATATTTTTTGTTGGAGAATCTTCTTTATAATTTACTTCAATTATTTCAGCATCAAATTGTTCTATTTTATTTCCTGATATAGTGCAAAAAATTTGAGCTTTACCTTTTTTTACTTCTTGTTTCATTGCAATAGGAAGTGTTATTTTGTCAGATGTTTCTTTATCAAAATTCTCAACATCACCAAAAACGCCTGTATGTGTGTTATGACTTAATGTTCCGATAAAATTTTCTTCAAGATGACCCTGCAATTCCCCGGGTTTACCTTTTGTACCTTTTGATACATTATTTACTTTTGCCGAAACTACATCACCTTTTCCAAGTGGCAAAAGCTTATCTACATCTATATCGCAAACTCCATGGCCAAGTCCGGCGAACGTTTTTGTATCTGGGTCGTAATATGTCATGGTTCCAATTCCTGCTGAACTGTCTCTTACCCAAATTCCAGCTCTGTAATAACCGTCATTTACAGATTTTCGAGGTTTAAGTTGAGTGATAAAGGTTTCGTTGTTTCTTTTTGCAATAATAGTAAGAGAATTTCCTTCTGATTTTTTTACAATTTTATCTACAGATTTATTACTATCAACCTTTTTATCATCTATTTTTATTATGGCATCTCCAGGTTGTAATCCAGCTTCGCTTGCAGGGTTTGTGCTTCCTTCTGAAGTTTCTATTTCTTGAAATCCAACTATTACTACTCCTTCTGTAAATATTTTTATTCCAAATGGATTTCCGCCAACTACAACTATTTTTTCATTTACTACTTCTACATCTAAAGTTTTTACGGGGAATATGTTCATCAATTTTATTTGAGCTCTATATTTTTCTTTATTAGAGTTTTCGTTGTTTGATATTATTCGAGCTGTTAATGGAAATCGGCTATTTAATTCAATTTTTTCGCAATATTTAGTAATTTTTATTTCTTGAGGAAGATTATAAGATTCAACACAAATTGCTGCTAAAATTATCAACGATGCTAAAAAACATATGCAAGAGCATATTTTAAATAGCTTTTTCATGAGATTACCTCCTTGCTTTGATATTTTGAAAATTGATTAATTTTAATTTTTGGTTAGTCATTTTGTTTCTTATGTATTATTACCAATTTCAAAGCATTATTGACTAAGTGTTTTGTTTTTTAAAAAGTTTTTATGTATTAATAAAATTTTAGAAAGAATAAATTTGAATTCAGATTTAATTAATCCTTTTAACTTCACAATATGTGTAATTTCATATTTTTGTTATAAAAATAATAAAAACGCGATGAGTATTATTAAATATGTAGAATTTTTTATAGATTGATTTATTTTTATACGATTCATAGGATTAATCTTATAAATTAGGTTTTAAAAATAAAAAAGATAGCTACCTGAATAGATTAGCTATTTAAAATGAATTTTTTAAAAAATTTATTAATATAAAGACTTTAAAAAATTTTTACACTTTTTAAAGCAAGTCGATATTTTTTTAAAACGAGGGCATAGTATATAGTAATTATTTATTAGGAGAATTAATAAAAGTGGAAGAACTTATAAAATTAGATTCAATAGAAAAAACTTATTCTTACGCTTCTGGGGAAATTAAAGCGTTAAAAAAAATAGATTTAAAAATTAACTATGGTGAATTTTTAGCTATAGTGGGTCGATCTGGGTCAGGAAAATCTACTCTTATGAACATACTTGGATGTTTAGACACACCTACTAAGGGTAAATATTTTTTATGCAAAGAACTTGTTTCTAAAATGTCAGAGTCAAAATTATCTGAGATAAGAAACAAAACTATTGGTTTTATTTTTCAAAATTTTAACTTAATTCCAAATTTAAATGCGCTTGAAAATGTAGAACTTCCTTTAATTTATCGTGGGATTTGTAAAAATAAAAGAAGAAAAATTTCAAAAGATGCTCTTGAACAAGTTGGTCTTTTGTCAAGAATAAAGCACTATCCTGCCCAATTGTCTGGTGGCCAGCAACAAAGAGTTGCTATAGCTAGAGCAATTGCAGGCAAACCAAGTTTAATTTTAGCTGATGAGCCAACTGGAAATCTTGATTCTGCTTCAAGCGAGTCTGTGCTTGAAATTTTTTGCAACTTAAGAAACGAAAAAAGCACTATAATTTTAATTACACATGATATTAAAGTTGCACAAAAAACTGATAAAATTATAACAATAAGCGATGGATTAATTGACAATTCTGAACAAATAACTAATAATGAATTCCGTAGGCATGATTCAAAATTAAAGGCTTAAAAAGCTTTTTAAAAAGAGTTTTAGGTGTTTTTTGTTTTTGAGCTTTAAACTTACAATGTTTAAGGGTAGTTTTTCTTTTTTATAGCAATTTTATCAGTTTTAAATGATTATTGCATTTTTTAAAAAGTTTTAGTAAAAGAAAGTTGGATTTTAGTTATGAGAAATGAAACTTTTTATGTGACAACTCCTATTTATTATCCTTCGGGAGATCCTCATATAGGACATAGCTACTGCACTGTAGCTGCTGATGTTGTTGCCAGATATAAAAGGCTTCGTGGTTTTGATGTGATGTTTTTAACAGGAACTGATGAGCATGGTCAAAAAATTGAAACTCTTGCTAAAGAAAAAAATATTGATCCTAAAACTTTTGTTGATGAAATGTCTTTAAAGTTTAAAAAATTATGGCAGACTTTTTGCATAACTAACGATCGTTTTATAAGAACTACTAATAAATTTCACAAAAAAGCTGTTCAAAAAATTTTTTTAAAACTTTATGAGAAAGGAGATATTTATAAAGGTAAATATAAAGGTTGGTATTGTGTTCCTTGTGAGTCTTTTTTTATAGAGTCTCAGTTAGTTAACAAAAAATGTCCGGATTGTTTAAGAAGTGTTAACTGGGCTCAAGAAGAGGCTTATTTTTTTAAACTTTCTAGCTATTCAAAAAAGCTTATTTCGTTTTACAATGAAAATCCTAATTTTATTTGTCCTCAAAGTAGAAAAAATGAAATGATGTCTTTTATCAAGGATGGCCTTCAAGATGTGTGTGTGAGTCGCAGTAGTTTTAGTTGGGGAGTAAAAGTTCCTTTTGACGACAAACATGTTATTTATGTTTGGTTTGATGCACTTGTTAATTATATTACTGCTCTTGGTTATGAAAGTGGTAATAATTCAGATTTTAAAAAATTTTGGCCTGCAGATGTTCATTTTGTTGGAAAAGAAATAGTAAGATTTCACGCTATTATTTGGCCTGCTATTTTAATGGCCCTCAATCTTTCTATTCCAAAGGTTGTTTACGGTCATGGTTGGTGGCTTTCTGATAATTCTTCTAAAATGTCTAAGTCAAAAGGAAACGTTGTTGATCCTGTTTTACTTTGCAATGATTATGGCGTAGATGCTGTGAGATATTTTTTGTTAAAAGAAGTACCTTTTGGCTCAGATGGGGTTTTTTCTTTTAAACTTTTTTTGAAACGCTTTAATTCTGATCTTGCAAATGATCTTGGCAATCTTTTTCATCGTTGTTCAGCGATGGTCGAAAAATATTTTCCCAACGGATTACTTGATGAGCAAGAACCTTTAAAGCACGATGATAGTTTAAAAAATTTTGCAAAATCAACATCTACTTTAGTTGAAAAAAATTTAGATAGTTTTCAATTTTCGTTTGCTCTTTCCAACATTTGGGAATTAATTTCTTCTTGCAACAGATATATAGAAGATGAAAAGCCTTGGGATCTTGCAAAAGATCAAAAAAAACATCCTAGACTAGCAAGCGTGCTTTACAATCTTTTTGAATGCTTGCGCATAATTTCAATAATGTTGTCTGCGTTTATGCCAAAAAGTGCTATGACTATAAGAAAGCAAATGTTGCTTGATGACAAACCGATAATATGGGAAGACTCGAAAAATTGGGGGCTTCTCTTTAAAAAATTTTCTATTGCAAAAGGCAATGCTTTATTTCCAAGGATTGAACACAAGAATAAACAAGTTTTTAGTAATTTATAAATTTGTTTTTTAAAAATTGCTATAGGCGATGTTTTAAAATTTATACATTTAAGAAGGAAGAATAAAAATGAATCTTATTTTTGACGCGCATGCTCATTATCAAGATAAAGCTTTTGATAATGATCGTGCTTTGCTGCTTAATCGACTTCCAAAATTAGGCGTATCAGCTGTTGTTAATAGTTCTACTGATTTAGAATCTGCAAAAAAAACTCTTAAACTTTGCAAGGAATACGATTTTCTTTTTGCGGGTGTGGGTATACATCCTTTGAGTGTCAGAGATATTGAAAAATCTTATGAAGAAAAAATAAAAAACATGCTCAATGAAGACCAAAATATTGTTTGTATAGGTGAGATAGGCCTTGATTATTATCACGATCCTGAAAGTAAAGAGGAGCAAAAAAAATTGTTTGAAAAGCAAATAGAAATTTCTCTAGATTTTAATCTACCGATTGTAGTACATGACCGATTGGCCCACGAAGATACTGTTTTAATTCTTCAAGAGTACAAGCCCAAAGGGATGATACATTGTTTTTCTGGTGATTTAAAAATGGCAAAGGAAATTGTAGATTTAGGAATGTACTTAAGTTTTGGAGGGATGGTAACTTTTAAAAATTCTGGAGATCTCGAAGAGGTTGTTTCGAATATTCCTATTGACAGGATACTACTTGAAACTGATGCTCCTTATCTTGCGCCAGAACCTTATAGATCAAAGCGTTGTGATTCTTCTTTTATACCACTTATAGCGCAAAAAATATCTAATATAAGAGGCATTTCATTAGAGGAACTTCTTTGGACTACAAAAGAAAACGCTTGCGATTTATTTAACATAGCTTTTTAATATTTATCGCTGTTTTTTTACTTTTTTATATAGTTTTCTACAGAAGGTGGCCCTCTGTACAAATTTATATTGATTAAAGAATTTTTAAATTTATGTTTTAAAAATTTGCTTTCTTTTATAAAAAATTTCGTATATTTGTGTTTGAAGTATTGAAGTTTTAATATAGTTAATTTATTAATGTAATAAAAATTACTACAGAAAAACTTTTTAGTCCTAGTGTTTGTTTTTTTAAAATTAAAATTTTTAGGTGATTGTTTTTGCAAAGATAAAAGATTCGAAAAAATAAATTCCATTCTTTTTACCCCTTTATTTAAAAATTTCTGTCATCTTTTTTAAGTATGGTTAAGTTTCAAAATTAATATTTCAAAGATGTATCTTTTGAAGTTTTAGACAATTTATCTTTATTTTTTTTATTTTTAGCTAAACAAATGGTAATAACTGTTATATCATCATCATAACCTGGTTCTTGATGATTTTTAGCTTCGTCAACTAGGTATTGAGAGAAGTTTTTTATATTTTCTTCTTTAAAAGAAAAAATTTCTCTTTCTAACCATTTTTCATCTGAAGAAATTGCTCCGTCAGAAAACATTACTATCATGTCGTTTTCTTCTAACTTAGATGTTTGTTTCATAAATTCTGCTTTTTTAAATATCCCTATAGGAAGAGATTCTAAATCAACTTTTATTATTTTTGATTTTTTGCGAACTAAAGTGAGTGGAGCACCTGCTTTCATAAATTCAGTTCTGCCAGTGAATAAATCAATACACACTATGTCTAAAGTTGCTAAAGATTCATCATCTGACTTTGAAAGTAAAGCAAAGTTTGTAACTTTAAGGGCACAATCAAATCCTATTCCTGCTTTTACAAGTCTTGAAAAAATTCCAGAAGCCATGGCTCCATCTACTGCTGCTCGACCTCCCGTGCCCATCCCGTCACTTAAAACAACAACCATTTTTCCCAGTCCATCTTCAAAATAGAAAAAATTATCACCACAAAGTGTTCCGTTATTACAGATATGTTGTGCTGCATTGATTTTTACTTTTAAATTAGCTATTTGACTAATTTGCATTCTTATTCGATTATCAATAATTTCAATGCACGGTTTATCAAAATTTTTGCCACATAATTTTTCTATAGTTTTCTTTACAAAAGGTTTTTTAAGAATTTCTTCACTGCTGTTTAAAGCTTCTATTTCTACAGAATACCTGTTAAATTTGTTTATTCTACAGTTTACTTGCAATATTTTTGCACCTTCTTCTGTAAGTTTTTGAAAAATTTGTTGAGATATAATATTGTTCATTTTTTCGTATTCGTTAAATTCATCTGCAAGTTCGGATAGAATTTCAGACAACGAAGAGAACTGTTCTGTTACAAAACTTTTTATTTCGCCTACCCTTTGTTGAGCACTCTCTTTTTCATATTGATCTTTTCGAAAAGTGCTGGTTGCACGAAGAATTTCGTCAGGTTTATGACATTTAAAGTCTTTTGGAAAGTCAATCTTGTTAATCATTCGTTTTTCTTTTATAAAAGTATTATAGGCGTTTTCAAAAACTTTTAAGGTTTCTTCTGTTCTTTTATTCCAACAAAGAGTTTTTAAATTGCAAAGATTGCAAACATTGTTGATTTTTTCTATGTAATCTTCAAATGTAGTTTTTTCTTCGTTTTCAATTTTAGAAAGTTTTTTTGAGACTTGGCTGACGCAATCTGCAACTTTAGACATAGCTTTAGAAGCGAATTCTAATCTCATTGAAACAGTGCTCTTTAGTTCTTTTGTTAAGTTTTTATCTGGAGGTTTCAAAAGAAACTTTGAAAAATTGTCACCTATTGATTGCGGTATTAATAAAAAAATTGAAGCTCCTATTATTACTTCAAAAACTCCTTGCAATATTATATTAAGATCGTTTGTTTGAAGATATATGATTATGTGAGATACTAAAAGAGCTATTACTATGGCTATTTTTCCCATGTGCAGCAAAATTGAGCATACCATTCCTCCGAATGCGTAAGCTCCAGATATGTACGAAAAATTTCCAGAAGATAAACTAAACGCAATTCCAGAGGCTATTCCTGCTATACTTCCACCAGTTATTCCCAGATGATATGAAAAAAATAGCACTGCAACTGTAGCAATTATTCTGCCTATTGATAAATTTGCTATAAAAAAAATAGACAAAGACATAATAAAAACGCAAGCTGTCATTGCAGAGCAAACAATTTCGTACTGATTTAAAGATCTAAATTTTTGTTTGTCTCCTGAAAGAGATATAGTTCTAGAAAAGAAGAAAGCACTTACTGAGGCGATTAAAGATTCGATTGCCAATGATATTAAGATTTTTATCGAAATACCATTTGCGCTTTCCATCACTATTGCTGTGGATATAATTGGTATAAAAGTTACAATAGGTGCGTAAAAAGAACTTTTCTTTACTTTTTTCAAGTCGTTAAAAGCCCATCGCATGGACATTGCCGCAATTGTGGATGCCATGTATCTAACGTTTGACCCTCCTATAGAAGATGGCAAAATATAACCCAAACTTTCGCCAAAAAGTAAAGCCCACATGTTTTTGTAAGGTACGCTGGCCATCATTGCTGTTCCAAATGGTGCATATTTGTCAAAAATCATGCCTTTAGAAACTACTAGCCCTATTAAAAAATATATGGTTTGTTTAAGCAAAACTTTAACGATAACTGGAACTTCATAATTAATTTTTTTGTTACTTTTTTCTTTTAAAATATCGAGCTGAGACAACTTGTTGCACCACCTTTGCATTATTATTTTTTAAATTTTTATAAATTTAATTGATTTTTAACAAGAAGATATTTTGATTAAATACTAGAATACTGTCGTTTTTTATTTAGATTTTTTATTTTTAAAAATATTAAAAATTTTAATAGTATTGAACAAAAATTTTAAAAAATTGAACAAATTTTTATTTATATTGAACAAAATTTTATTCCTATGAGTTTTATTTTATATCTTTTCACTAAATATAGTTGTCGTATTTTGAATGCAGTTATATATAATATTTTAAATGTTTTTAAAAATTTTTGACTGATTTAGTCTTAAAATACTATATATTTTGTTTTATAAAATATGATAAGGATTTTTATGTCTTAAATTAACGTGTTGCTTGAGGTAAATTGATTTTGTTTTTTATAAAAAGACACAATTTTAATATTAATAAAAAATTTAATAAGTTGCTTTTAATGTTTTCTTTCTTTATTTTGACTCTCTACTAACAAAGTAATAGAAAAATACTAAAAAAATAGCGAGTAAAATAAAAAAGCGGCGGTAAAGCTTTTTTAAAATAATAAAAACTTATTGTTGCTTGAAACGAAGAGATTTATTTAATTAAAAAAAGTAGTGCAAAAAATATATCAAGAATTTTGAAATGATTTATTTTTTATTTTAATTTAATTTTCTACTCTGTAAATTCATTTTATTCAATTTAAAAATATTATTTTAAATTTTTTTAGTTGTTTTAAGTTTTCTTTAGCCAAATGTTGTTAATTATATTGATATTGATGATAAGCAGGACATAAATTATAAAGTTTTTTATTAATAATTTAAAAATTTTATTTATTAAATGCAAATTCTTACCGTATTCATTATGTTTTCTACAATGTGTTTTAGTTAATTTGGTTTTTTAAAGCCATGAATAAAACCTTTATATTCTATAGTGGAGACGTCGCCTCCTATAATTTTGTCTGAGTTTATTAGTAAAGTAACTACTGGCTTTTCTTTTGAATTTGGATAATTATTTATAAAATAAACAAATCGTTTACAAATTTTTCCTTTATATTTTTCTAAATTTAAACCTTGACTTTTTTGAATATCGTTATATTTTATGTATGTGTCATTAAAAAAAGAGGGTATTGTAATAGTGTCAATTCTAATAGGATCTTTTTGAATTTCCCAACCAAATTGAGATAAAAAATTAATTCTATCTGAATTAGATTTTGCATAAAACTCATTTTCATTAGGTGAATTAAGATAAAATTTTACAGTAAAGAATATTGTAAGACAAAAGATTATAGATAAAAAAGCTATAATTAATTTAGTTTTTATTCCATTTATTTTTAATTTTTTTATTGGTAAAGACAGAACAAGCATTTTAAACCCTCTTTTTGAAAATTTATAATTATTTTTTAGGTAAATTACAAAACTTATTGTTTTTGCTAAAGTTGTTTTATTTTTAAGTAGTTTTATTAATTTATATTAAATTTTTATAAAAATAATGAAATTTAATTTATGTAATTAATTTGTTAAAGATTAAAATTAAAATTTTCTAAAAATAAAAAAATATATTTTTAAAATTTATTTGACAATTAAAATGTTAAATTTTTAATGCAAGATATTTTTCTTATTAGAAGTGTAATTGACAAAACGCAATTTGCGATGGTAAAATCACTAATGTAGATGCTTTTGTGTAATTAAAAGCGTGTTTAAATTTTTAATTTATTTTGTCTTTAGCATGTTTAAAATTGTTAACTTAGAAAGACTAATAAAAACAATAAATTTAGAGTTGTTTTGTATTATTTTTAATTTGTTTATTTTAGCTTGGATTTTTATGTGTTAAAAGTTGTTATTAGACTATAGGATTTAAGCTTAAAATAAAAATTATTTTTAAAGTAAGTCGTTTGAAAATATTTTAGGGGTATAGCTCAGTTGGTAGAGCAGCGGTCTCCAAAACCGCGTGCCGAGGGTTCGAATCCTTCTACCCCTGCCAAGGTTTAGAAAGCTGTGCTCGCAAACGATATATTTTTGTTGATAAATTATTTTAAATTAAGCGTTTTAATGTTTTGAACGAACATAGTTTAATTTATAAATTTAAATTTTAAAGTTTGTTATTTTAGCAAAAGTTTGTTTAAAATTTTTAGACGAATTTAATCAAACCGAAGTTTTATTCTTAGTTTATTTAAAAATTAATTTTTAAAAGCTTATCTTGTAATTTTTTAGACAATGAATTAAACTAAATTTAAGTGTGAGCGATTTTTTGTTATTAATATTGATTTGTGTTGCTTAAATTGTTTATTAAGCAATTATTTTTTTATAAAAGAATAGCGCTGATATAGCTCAGGAGGCAGAGCACATCCTTGGTAAGGATGAGGTCACCAGTTCAAATCTGGTTATCAGCTCCAATATTTAAATCTTAACGAATTTTCTACTCAAAAAAGTTCAAAATTTTCAAATCAAAATATAGTAAAGCCTGAAAATAGAAAATATAGAATTTAAAACATATATTTTTATCAAAATTGTTTACATATTAAAGGACAAAGATATATTAATTTTTATTTTGTTAATTGTGTAATGCTTATCATTTTGAATATCTTTCAAAAAATAAATTTGAGTTTTAAAAAATTTAAAGTAACTAAACAAAATTATTGATAAATCTTTATTTGAAAAGAATTAAAACTTTGAGACTTTAATTTTATTGCGCTGTAATTAATTTCTAAGTTTTAAAAATACAGAATTGACTTCGTTTTATATTAACATAAAAAGCAGTTTTTATTGTTGTTTGCAAATTTAAAATTTGATCTTGAAAATTTTTTAAAAGAAAATTTTAACACAGATTTAATAAAATTTTTACGGCGAAATTAATTAAAGAATTTAGGGTCAAGAGCATCTCTTAGTTTATCTCCCAATAAATTAAAAACTAAAACAGTTATCGAGATTGCAGCGCCGGGGAAAATCATAGTGTGAGGAGCTTGAGTAACAAATTTTCGAGATTCACTAAGCATAGTACCCCATTCAGATTGTGGAGGTTTAACTCCAAGACCAAGAAAGCCTAAAGCAGCTACATCAAGAATTGCTGTAGAAATACCAAGAGTTGATTTCACAATTATGCTAGAAAGTATATTGGGCAAAATGTTTTTAAAAATAATTACAATGTCAGAGCTTCCAATTATTTTTGCAGCTTTTACATAATCATTTTCTTTTTCTGCAAGAACATTTCCTCTAACGATTCTAGCGTATTGAGGAATAGCAACAAGTCCAATAGCCACTATTGCTTTGTCAATTCCAGTACCTAGCACCATCATTAGGCATACTGATAAAAGAATAGAAGGAATAGCGAACATTATATCCATAATTCTCATTATAATGATATCAACTTTTCCACCATAATATCCTGAAATTGCTCCTAGAATCGTTCCAAAAAACAATGAAAAAGCAACCGACATTACTCCTACTAAAATAGACACTTTGGTGCCGTCTACCACTCTACTAAAGATATCTCTTCCTTGTTCATCTGTTCCAAACCAATGAGTCTCTGAAGGGCGCTGTGGATTTGAAATATTTTGTTCAGTAAGATTTGGATCATACGGCAAAAAGAAACTTCCGAAAATAGAAACAGCAAAAAATGCTAAAACGATGAATAAACTAATTAATGCAGTTTTGCTGCTTTTAAAAGATTGCCATATTTTATTATATCGAGAATTTACAACAATTTTTTCATTTAACGTTTTGGTTTCGCTCATATTGGTTTAACATCCCCTTTTTGAAAATTTTATTCTGGGGTCTAAAAATGCATAAATTATGTCAACTGCAAGATTAACAAAAACAAATATGGTTGCTAAAATCAATACCATTCCTTGCACAACAGGAATATCTGAGTTTTGAATACACTCAACAGTATATTTTCCTATGCCTGGCCAACTAAAAATGCTTTCAGTAAGAACAGCACCTGCAAGAAGTGAACCGAATTGAAGACCAACGACTGTTACTATTGGAATCAAGGCGTTTCTAAGCGCGTGAAAAAAAATAACTTTTTTTTCTGGCAATCCTTTAGCTCTAGCAGTTCTAACATAGTCTTGACTAAGAGTTTCAAGCATACTGGAACGTGTCATTCTAGCAATAACTGCCATTGAATACATTGCAAGAGCACATGAAGGTAAAATTAAATGCTTAAGCGCGTCAAAAAACGAATCTAATTTACCGCACAAAAGACTATCTAGCAAATAAAAACCTGTTATGTTTGTTGGTTTTAGTAAAACATCAATTCTGCCTACTGAAGGTATGAATGAGTTAGAAAAAACTATTATAAATAAAACTCCTAACCAAAAAATTGGTACAGAAACACCTACTAAAGCTATTGTCATTCCAAGGCTATCAAAAATAGAATTTCTTTTAATCGCTGATATGATCCCCAAAGAAACTCCAAAAATTAAAGCCAAAACAATGCCCGAAATTGCTAATTCAATAGTTGCAGGAAATCTTGAAAAGATTTCTGTAACAACAGATGCGTTTGTTGCATAAGATTTTCCTAAATTTCCTTTAACAAAATCTTGTAAAAATATAAAATACTGTTTGTGAAGAGGCTCTTCTAAACCCTGTTTTTGTCTCCATTCAAGTCTTTGTTCATCGCTTGCTGATTTTCCTAAAATTGTTTGAGAAGGGTCTGTTAAAAAAACTCTCATAATTAAAAAAACTATAGTAGCTACTCCTAAAAGTACAGGTATGAGCAGCAACAGTCGTTTTATAATATACTTAACCATAAAAATCTCCTCAATATTTTTACAAAAATTATTGATTTAAAACGAAATTAACCTGCAAACTCTTATTCAATTGCCTTTACTTCTTTTTAAAATTTTGAACAAGAGATAAGATTTAACTTTTAACAATCATTAAAAGACATGTAGCAAGATTTAAGCAAAATTTAAACTTGCAACATCAACAAATAACAAAAAATTTTACAAACTGTTTATGTTGCAAGTTAAAAATTTTACACAACATTTAAGTTTTATTTACATATATATTTCTTTTTTTAAAAATCAATTACTGTAATTTTTTTTAAATTACTTATTTTAATTCTTTTGAAGCTTTATAAAAGCCGGGTCCTCCGATAGGTGGAAAACGAAAATTTTTAACTTCTTCTCTAACAGCGTGAAGAATTTTTGCATAAGAAAGAGGAATATAGAAGGCAGTTTCGCCCATACGAGCATCAACTTTTTCAAAAATGTCATCTCTTTCTTTTCCGAATGAAGTAGCATTGGCGCTTTCCAATAAAGATGTTATTTCAGGGTCTTTAAACTTAGAATAATTCAAAGATTGACTTTCAATTATTGAAAAAAAGTTAGAAGCATCAGCGTAATCTGCACTCCATCCAGAGAAACATATGTCAAAATTTGCATTTGTCATGGCTGTTTTATGACTACCCCAATCGCGTTTGTTAATTTCAGAATTAATCCCAACTTTTTTAAGATAACCCTGTATTGCTACAGCTAATGCTTCGCCACCCACAGAATTGTATGGTTTTTGAGTAGTATAAGTTGCAATATTTATAGGTTTTCCATTTAATTTTTTAGCCAGTATTTCTGCAGCACTTGAATCAAATTGTGGATATTTGCTTTCTTCAGTGTGCCCATTAATTCTTTTTGGCAAAAAACTAGTTGCAGGATCAGAATATCCTTTATACAAACCTTCATTTAGTTCTTTTAAATTTATAGCAGAGCAGAGAGCTTTTCTCATTTCTATACCTGAAAAAATATTGTCTTTAGTTGTATTAAGAATCATCAAATTTACAGAATGAGAAGGAGTTTCCATAATTTTGTTTCCATTTTGCTTAATTGCATCAACAAAAGATGGATCTATGTCTGTTATATCTATTTCGTTGTTATTCAAAGCAGCTACACGAGCAGCCATATCAGGAATTACTTTTATAATAACTTTTTCGCATTGCGCCTTGTTACCCCAATAGTCTTTATTGACAATAAGTAAAGTATGTTGATCTTTTATCGATTCAACATATTTATAAGGTCCTGTTCCTATTGGATTTTGAGTTACATTGTTACCTTGATCTTTTATGGCTGTTGGGCTCACAAACGATATCCCTATTCCACACATGGAAAATTTGTTTAAAATAGAACTATCAGGCTTTTTTAAAATAACTTTTATTTCGTATTCGTTTAAAACTTCTACTTCTTTAACAGAATCAAAAAAATCAGAGTAGCTCATGTCTGAAGTGTACAAAGGCTTGCCTTTTAACTGACGTTCTATATTAATTTTTGCTGCCTCGGCATTGAATTTAGTGCCATCATGAAATTTAACGTCTTCTCTGAGTTTGAAAGTATAAGAAAGATGATCGTCTGATTCTTTCCAAGACTCTGCTAATTTAGGCACAAGTTTATTTGAATTTTCCTCGGTTCCAAGTAATCCTTCAAAAATACTCGAAGTCACGCTAGTAGAATAACCATCTGTTATAAGAGCAGGATCAAGTTTGGTGGGATTTGCAGATTGGGCAAAAATTAACGTTGACCCTTTTGTACTAGATTTACTTTCAGACGGCTGAGGCGATGTTTGGTTACACCCAAACAAACTGCAAATTAAAAATAAAGCTGTAGCTAAAGAAAATACCCTTTTAAAATTAGTCATAATTTACCTCCTTTTAAACCGTACGTTTTTGGACAATCTAAAGTGACTTTATGTAATATTCAAAAGTCTATATAAAAACTTTTAAAGTGACTTTTTACATTCTAACATAAAAGTTATTTTTTGAACAAGATGTTAATTTTAAACTTTTTCAGTAACACAATTTTACCAAATTTAAGAATTAAAAGTTAAAATGTTGATTTTGCGTAGTATTTCAGTAATATAAAAGCTTATAATATATTGTTAAAAGTTACTTTTACATATTATAAGTCGCAAAAACTATTAATTTTATAGAAATTGCTTATTTAAACTTAAATTTTTAGAAAATATTTTTATTAAAATTTTTTAACAACTAAAAAGATAATTAAATAAAACTTGACTTAAATTTATTCTGTTGATAAACTAAATCCTAGTGCAAGAAGATTTGTGAACCATTATTTAGATTTTTTGCTAATTTGTTTTTGGGTTTTTGTATTTTCGGGATTAACTTTAATAAAATAGCGTTTTGTTGTTTGTTTAGTTTTTTTGGGATTTTTATAGTTTAAAGTATTTTACGTGTTAATTTGAGGAAGTTACCTCTTTACACTTGATTTAAGTGTCTTTAATTAAAGTCCAAAAAGGGGTTTTAAATTATGAGTAGTACTAATGTAATGGCTGATTATGAGACAATTGTCGTTTTATCTTTTAAAGATGGCGAAAAAGGTATTTCTGAACTTGTAGAAAAATTTAAAAATTTAATATCTTCTTCTGCTAAACTTGAGTTTTTTGAAGAGTGGGGAAAGAAGCGTTTAGTTTATCCGATAAAAAAAGAGCTTGATGGCTATTATGTCTTGTTTAAATTTAAAAGTGAACCTGATTTTCCTGCTGAACTTGATAGAATTTATAATATTACAGCTGGAGTTTTGAGATTTATAGTAGTTAAGCATCAAGAAGAAATTGTAAAAAACAAAAAGCGAAAAGACAAAACAAAAGATAGTATCTCTAAAGGTAATCCTTTTTTGGCTAATAATAGTGAGTTTAAAACGGAAAACAAAGAAAATTTTTCTAGTCAAAACATTATTGAAAAAAATAATACGGCCTTATAAGAAAATTAACACTAGCGAAGAGTGATGTATTTTAAAATTAAACTTTAAGTTATATATTTGTATGTTTTTAATAGTTTTTCTTAAACAAAGGAGTAACAATATGCTGAATTCTTCTATTTTAATGGGCAGGTTAACAAGTAATCCGGAGCTTCGTCACACTTCAAACGACATTGCTGTAACGAGTTTTACTTTAGCTGTAGATAGGCCTTATTCAAGTCAAGGTGGCGAAAAAATTACTGATTTTATAGATATAGTAGCTTGGCGAAAGACGGCTGAGTTTGTGTGTAAATATTTTTTTAAGGGTCAGCTTGTGGCGGTTGAAGGGTCTTTGCAAACTAGGATGTATCAAGATAGAGAAGGAATTAAAAGAAAAGTTTTTGAAATTGTTGCAAGTAGTGTTCATTTTGCAGAGCCAAAAAGAAATGTAACAATAGATGAAAATAATATTCAACAAAATACTAATGAATCTTTAGTAACGCAATCTGTGGAAAGTGAAAATTTGTATTCAAATGGTGATACTAAAGATTTTCAAGAAATACCTATAGACGACAATTTGCCGTTTTAGTTATTGTGTTTTGCTGTTTCATTTAATTTTTTATTTGATAAAAGTTTAGTTTTATTTATTGAGTTTAATTCTTTAATATTTTAATTTGTTAAAATTATTGATTTTTGCATTTTTGTTTTTAGTTCAAGGAGGGAAAAAGTAATGTCTCAAGGATATAATAAAAAAGATAATGATAACCGCCATCATTCTGGAGGATACAGAAGAGGGGGTAAAAAGAAAGTTTGTGCGTTTTGTGTTAATAGAACGCATATTGTTGATTATAAAGATATTTTAAAACTTAAGAGATTTCTTTCAGAAAGAGCTAAGATTCTTCCGCGTAGAGCTACTGGTACTTGCGGAGCCCATCAACGTAAACTTGCTACTGCGATAAAAAGAGCGAGACATTTGTCGCTTTTACCGTATACAAGTGATTAAATATGTGTTTTTATTTAAGTTTAACTTAAGTAAAGTTTTTGTTGTTATTTTTTAAATTTAAATAATGTTTGGCACATAATATAGAGTTTTATTATTGTAAATTTTAATTTTTATTGTTACAACTATGTGTTTTATGTACTTAAAATGTTGTTAATTTCTTTTTTAAGCTTTTATAAGAATCAAATGTTTTATTAAAAATATATTTTTGAACTTTAAATAGTAGTTTTTTATTTTTAAAATGAAGTTTTTATTTTGATATTTTTAAAAAAATTTGTTGTGGTTGTAGAAAAGAATTATTAATGTTTTTAATTTTATAAATTTTAATTGCAATTTTTTGTTGCAAGTGTTTAAATTGAAATGAGCACGTTTTAAGGGGTGTGAATTATGCCTTTTGAGTTAGAAAATGATTTTGAAAGCATAGTACAAATTAAAGTTGTAGGAGTAGGCGGAGGAGGTGGAAATGCTTTAGATCGCATGGTGGCTTCTGGTGTTAGGTGTGTGGAGTTTGTTTCTGTTAATACAGATAAGCAGGCTCTTTTGCGGTCAAAGGCTACTCAAAAGATTCAAATTGGTGAAAAAATTACCCATGGAAAAGGTGCTGGTTCAAGGCCAGATGTAGGCCAAAAAGCTGCGGAAGAAAGCAGGGAAGATATTTGTGCGGCTATCAGAGGCACGGATATGGTGTTTATTACTGCTGGAATGGGCGGAGGAACAGGAACTGGTGCAGCTCCTATTGTTGCGCAAGTTGCTAGAGAATTGGGTGTTTTAACAATAGGAATTGTTACAAAGCCGTTTGCTTTTGAAGGAAAAAGACGCATGGTACAAGCTGAAAATGGTATTTGCGCTTTAAAAGAACATGTTGATTCACTTGTTGTGATTCCAAACGAAAGGTTAAAGTACGCAAGTGAACAACGGATAACTCTTATGAATGCTTTTGCTGTTGCGGATGATGTGCTTCGACAAGGGGTGCAAAGTATTTCTGATTTAATTTTATTACCGGGTTTGGTTAATTTGGATTTTGCAGACGTTACGGCTGTGATGAAAAATGCTGGGTACGCCCATATGGGTGTTGGTTCTGCGGTTGGAAAAGATAAGGCAGAAGTAGCTGCTAATATGGCTATTTCTAGCCCTTTGCTTGAAACTGCAATTAACGGGGCTAAAGGTGTAATAATTAATATAACTTCTTCTCCGGATATAGGGCTTGATGAAATAGAGACTGCTTCAAGCATGATTGCGCAACAAGCTGACAGTGAAGCTAATATTATTTGGGGGGCAGCTTTTGATGAATCACTTGAGGATGTGATGAATGTTACTGTTATTGCAACTGGATTTGAAGATGTGGAATCGCCTTCTTGCCAAAAAAATTCTTCGAACGAAAAAAATGATTCTTCGATAGATGATAGCATTTCTTGTAGTGAAAATAAGTCTAAAAATAAAAGTCAAGAAAATACAAAAAAGCAAACCGTTTCTCTTGAAGAAGATGATACTTTTTATGATATTATGTCTATTTTTAATAGAAAATAAATAACAAATGGCTACTTTTTTTGTTGCGGAATTGTGTAATGGTAGCACAGCAGACTCTGACTCTGTTTGTCTGGGTTCGAATCCTAGTTCCGCAGCCAGTATGGCGGTGTGTTTATGTGAGCTTTTTTATTTTAAAGTTTGTGTTGATTTATGTAGGATATATTAAGTGAAGAATTTTGTGAAAAATTAATTTTTAAAGAAGATAGAGAATAGATTGTTATTAAAGTTTGTATGAAGAAAATGGTAGGTTTAACTTTAGAATAACAAAGAATTTACTATTAAATTTAGTGTTTTTGGTTATATTTTAGAGTTTAAAGAAAAATCGATTTTAATTTTGTAAAATTATTTTTTAAAAATTCTGCAACCAAAATTAATGGTTTTGCAAATAAATACATGCTCATATTCTTTTCTAAATTTTAAAAAACAAAATTCTGCTGTTTTTCTATCTTCAAAAATTCCGAAAACAGCTGAACCGCTACCACTCATTGAAGAACCTAACGCTTTATAATTTTTAAATTTATTTTTTATATCAAATATTTCTTTTATATTTAAAGTACCTTCAAAACAATTAAAGAGGCTTTCGGAAACTTCTTTTAAATTGTTTTTTTCTACTTTTTTTATAAAATCTCCACAGTTTTCAGCAAAAATTATTTTTTTTTCATCAAAGATTTTGTATGCTTTTTTTGTAGATACGCCAAAACTTGGTTTAACTATTACTAAAAAAAATCTTAATTTAGTTTTAATAGGATTTATTTTTTCTCCTATTCCTTTTGCAAAAACGCAACCTCCATTAATAAAGAAAGGTATGTCTGCTCCGATATTTTTTGCTATTTTACAAAGCTTTTCTGTTTCAAATTTATTAAAAAACATTTTATTAAGTGCTAAAAGAACTGCGGATGCGTCGGCACTTTCTCCACCTAATCCGGATTCAACAGGGATTTTTTTTTGACAAAATATTGTTAAACCAAAATTTAATTTTGCGTGCTTTAAAAAAGCTTTAGCAGCCTTGTGTGCGGTATTATCCTTGACTTTACAAATGTTTTCAAGATCTCCTTTTAGCTGTATTTTATCGTTTGCAGTTTTTTCTATAGTTAAAATGTCGTAAATATCCACGGATTGCATAACAGTATTTATTGTATGATAGGAATCTTTTTGTTTTGAAAGAATATTGAAAAATAAATTTATTTTTGCTGGTGCGTACATTGTTATTTTCAAAAAAATTCTCCTAAATTTTGATTTGACTGATTTTTATAGTAAAGTTAAAATATAAGTAGTCTAAGTGGAGTAATGAATATTATTGCACTTTTCTTCAGTTGGTTCAATTTAAAACTATATTATTTGTTAGTTTTTAGAATATCGTTAGCAAGGAATTTATAAACTAGGTTTAAAAATTAAAAATTTTTAATTTTTAAAATTAGCTGACTTAAATAAGTAAATTTTGTGACTGATGTTATAAGGGGGTAGAGTGTGAGGAAAGAGTCTTTAACGCAAGGTGAAACATCAAAGAAAAAAAAAGAAAATAACAAACTCAAAAAAACTAAATCGAATTTTAACGAAGAGAGTTTGAGTAATGTTGATGCAAAAAGGAAAAGCAGTAAAAATTTTTTATTTTATAAAAATAATCCTCTCGTTAGATATAATGAAACAATTTACTATGGGGATATGTCGAAGGATTTTGTTATTAAGTTGCAGATAAAAAGCAAAAAGAAATTTTTAGATCTGAATGTCGCAACAAAAGTATCTGTGCAGCTCTTAGATACAGATCCTGATTTAGACGATATGAAGAGAATAGTAAAAAAAAGCGAAAAAAATGGGCTTTATTCAGCGATTGACATAGCGGATGCTTGGCTTTTGAAAGCTTTGAACTTAAAATAATTGTTATAGAAAGTTTATTGTATTTTTATATATTAGAGGTTATTTTATGGTTTTTGTGATTGCCGAAGCGGGAGATAATCATAACGGCAGTTTGTTACTTGCTAAGAAACTTGTGGATGTTGCTAAAGAATCTAAAGCAGATGCTGTTAAGTTTCAAATTTTTAAAACCGAAAATTTAGTTACAAAATATGCAGCGAAAGCTCAATATCAAAAAGAGTTTAATAAAGATGCTGAAAGCCAATTTGAAATGTTAAAAAAATTAGAGCTTTCTTTTTCTGAATTTGAAGAGCTTTACTTATATTGTAAAAAAGTAGGTATTATTTTTTTGTCTACAGCTTTTGATTTTGAAAGTATTGATTTTTTGTCAAATTTTGATGTTCCTTTTTGGAAAGTTCCTTCAGGAGAAATTACAAATTTACCGTATTTAATTCAAATTTCAAAATTTAACAAACCTATTCTTCTTTCAACCGGAATGTGTGAAGTTTTTGAAATTGAACAAGCTGTTTCTGCTATTCGTCGATATTCTTCTAATGAAATTATAATTCTGCATTGTAACACAGAATATCCGACTCCATTTGAAGATGTAAATTTACTTGCCATGAGAACATTAGGAGAAAAATTTAACTGTAGATTTGGTTATTCAGATCATACAACTGGAATTTCAGTTCCAATAGCGGCGGTAGCATTAGGCGCCAGTGTTATTGAAAAGCACTTCACTCTTGATAAAAACATGCAAGGGCCAGATCATAAAGCAAGCTTAGATCCGAAAGAACTTAAAATTATGGTAAGAAGTATTAGAGAAATTGAAGTTTCTTTAGGAAATAGAAAAAAATTTGTAACTAAATCTGAAGAGAAAAATATTTTAATTGCGAGAAAAAGTATAGTTGCAAAGAAAAATATTAGTAAAGGAGAAATTTTTACTGAAAAAAATTTAACTGTCAAAAGACCTGCTATAGGTATTAGCCCTATGAAGTGGTTTGAAATTTTGGGTAAAGAATCAAATCGATATTATAAAAAAGATGAAGCAATTGAAATTATAAAAAATTAATTTATAAATTTATAGACGAAAAAGAAAGGTAGAAGAAATTTGTCTAAAACGATATGCGTTGTCACCGCTACAAGAGCTGAATATGATGGTCTTTATCCTCTTTTAAAAAAAATTAAAGAAAGGAGTTTCTTAAAACTTGATCTTGTCGTAACAGGTGCTCATTTATGCCAAGAATTTGGTAATACTTATAAAAAAATTTTAGATGATGGCTTTGAAATAAAAGAAAAAATAGATATGTTACTTGCTAGTGATTCTGCAAGCGCAATAAGTAAGTCTATGGCAGTTGAATTATTTGGCTTTGCTGATTATTTTTCTAAAAATAAGCCTGATTTATTAGTTATTCTTGGAGATAGATATGAATTACTACCAGTTTGCTTTAGCGCATTAAACGAAATGATACCAATAGCTCATATAAGTGGTGGTGAAATTACTAAAGGTGCGATTGATGACAATATTCGCCATGCTATAACAAAATTTTCTTACTTGCATTTTGTTGCAAACGATGAGTATCGCAGAAGAGTAATACAGCTTGGTGAAAATCCTAATCGTGTTTTTGCTTTTGGAGAACTTTCGTTGGAAAATGTTTTAAATGAAAAGTTATTGTCAAAAAATGATCTTGAAAAATGTATAAATTTTAAACTTGATAAACCATACGTTCTTATCACATTTCATCCGGAGACTATTTCAAAGAAAAGTGTAGAAAATCAAATAAGTGAATTGATTAATGCGCTTAAATGTTTAAATTTAAAAATAATTTTTACGAAAGCGAATGCTGACAAAGGTGGTAGAGTTGTAAACAAAGCAATTTGCAATTTTGTGAATGAAAATCCTAAAAATCGCATATTTTTTGATAATCTTGGTAGAAAATATTATTTAAGTGCAATGAAATATTGTGACATGATTATTGGAAATTCTTCGAGTGGGATTTATGAATCGCCTAGTTTTTTTATTCCAAACATTAATATAGGTGCACGACAAGAAGGAAGAGTTAGAGCTTTTAATACAGTAGATTGCGATCTTAGTTCTGCTGAAATTTTAAAAGCTATACATAAAGTTATGTGTGTTGACTTCAAAAATAAAATAAAAACTTTGAAAAATCCTTATGAAGGCAAAAATACTTCTGAAAAAATTGTAGAAGTTATTATTGAATTTCTTTTAAATGGAAAGCTTGATGTTAAAAAAGAGTTTTATGATTTTTAATTTTTAAAAGTATGCTGTGAAGTGGCTTAAAGTTTTTTGTTCAAAAATTTTAAGATTTAATGGAGGAGTTTTATGGTAAACTCGTTAGTACTAGTTATACTTGATGGCTATGGTTTATCTGATGATACTTTTGGTAATGCTATAAAAAGTGTTGAAAAAAATAACATTGATAATATTTTTAATAAAAATCCATTTATAAAATTACGTGCTTCTGGTTTAGCTGTGGGTCTTCCAGATGGCCAAGTGGGAAACAGTGAAGTTGGTCATATGAGCATTGGAGCAGGAAGAGTTGTGCTTCAAGAGTTTACAAAAATACAAAAATCTTTACAAGATAAAAGTTTTTTCACTAATAAGGAAATTTTATCAGCAATAGACACTACTATAAAAAGCAATGGCACGCTTCATCTTTTAGGAATTGTTTCAGACTCAGGAGTACACGGGCATATTGATCATTTATTTGCGATTTTAGATCTTGCGAAGTCAAAAGGTTTAGATAAAGTTAATATTCATGCGATATTAGATGGACGTGACGCTCCTTCTAATTCTGGAATTTTTTTTGTTAAAAAATGTGTAGAAAAAATAAAGAAATTGAAAATAGGTGAAATCTCTACTATTTCTGGTAGATATTACGTAATGGATAGAGATAATCGCTGGGAAAGAGTTAAAAAGGCGTATGATGTTATTGCAAATTGCGAAGGAGATTTATTTAAAGATCCGATTGAAGCGATAGAAAAATCTTATAGCAGAAATGTGACAGATGAATTTTTTCTACCTTGTGCATTTCAAAATTCAAAACCTATAGATGAAAAAAAAGATTTTTTTATTTTTCTTAATTTTAGGGCAGATAGGGCTAAGCAATTTACAGAGTGTTTTACAAATTATTCATTTAATAAGTTTAAAACGAATAAGAATTTAGCAGGTCGTTTTTTATCTTTTACTTGTTATGATCCTGAAAATTTAAATGTTAAAGTTGCGTTTAAAAAAAAAGATTTAAAAAATACATTTGCAGAAATTATATCAGAAAAAAATTTAAGACAACTAAGAATAGCTGAAACCGAAAAATATGCTCATGTGACATTTTTTTTAAATGGCGGCAAACAAACTCCTTTTAATTTAGAGCAACGAATATTAGTGCCATCTCCAAAAGTTAGCAATTATAGTTTGTGTCCTGAAATGAGTGCATTTGAAATTACAAAAAAAGCCATTGAAGAAATGAGAAAAAATTTTTTCGACGTTATAATTTTAAATTTTGCAAATTGCGATATGGTTGGACACACTGGCAATTTTGAAGCGACTATGAAAGCCGTAAAGACAGTTGATATTTGTGTGGGAAAAATTTATGAAGAAGTTAAAAAAACAAATTCTATTTTAATTATAACAGCTGACCACGGAAATGCTGAAAAAATGTTTAAGGAAGATTCAACTTTTTTCACATCTCATACAACAAATTTAGTTCCTTTTTGCATAGCAAATTTTTATTGCGAGCTGCTAAATGAAGGCGATTTTTCTATTACAAATGTTGCACCGACTATGCTTGAAATATTGGGTTTTAAAAAACCTTGTGAAATGACGCAAGATAGTTTGATTAAAAAGGTTTGATTTTGTGATTTATCTTGATAATGCTGCTACAACATTTCCAAAGCCCATTGAAGTAGTTAATGCCGTTGCAAATGCAATTAAAAAATATGGTGTGAATCCTGGAAGAAGTTCATGCGAACTATCAATAAAAACAGCAGGTCTTGTTTATGAGTGTAGAAAAGCTGTTGCTGATTTTTTTGAAGCAAAAGGGCCCGAAAGTGTAGTTTTTACTTTAAATTGTACTTTAGCGATTAATATGGTTTTAAAAGGATTGTTGAAACCGGGGGATCATGTTGTTATTTCTTGTTTTGAACACAATGCTGTTGTAAGACCTTTGAAAAAACTTTGTAATTCTCATATTAGTTTTTCTAAAGTAGAAATTTATCCTAAAAATAAAGAAAAAACTCTTTTAGAATTTTCTAAAGTTGTAAATGAAAAAACAAAATTATTAGTTTGTCTTCATGCTTCGAATGTTTGGGGAATTAGGCTTCCTATTGAAGAAATAGTAGATTTTGCACATAAAAAAGGTATACAAGTTTTAGTAGACGCAGCACAAACTGCTGGAGTTATAAAGATTAATTTAAAGAAAAGTAAAATAGATTTTTTGTGCGTATCTGGGCATAAAAATCTTTATGGGCCTTGTGGGGTCGGGCTACTTATTTCAGACAACATAGAAAAACTCGACACTATTTTAGAAGGAGGCACTGGCACAAATTCTATTTTTTTGGATCAACCAAATGAAATTCCCGAGAAATTCGAAAGCGGGACTTTAAATGTTCCTGGAATTTTAGGGCTCAAAAAAGGAATAGAGTTTGTTAATAATTTGAGCACAGAGAATATGTTTAAACACAAGTTTGAATTAATTCTATATTTATACAACAATCTCAGTCAGATTTCTTATATTGAACTTTATACTGATAAACCTAATTTTGAGCATCACGTACCAATTTTATCTTTTAATGTAAAAAACAAAAAAAGCGAAGAAGTCGCCTTTTTTTTGAATAGCGAAAACATATGTGTGCGTGCAGGACTTCACTGTGCACCCCTTGCACATGCATTTTTTAAAACTTTAGACAAGGGTGCTGTTAGAATTTCACCATCTATTTTTACGACAAAAGATAATATAGACTTTCTTTTAAACGCAATTAAAAAATTGTAGTCTTTAAGTAGCACGTTTTATTTTGCGCTCTAAACCCAAACCAAAACTAACACTAAGAGCCTCGTCTATTCGATCCATAAACGACGAATCTAAAGATCCTATTTTTTCTTTCAATCTTTTTTTGTCAATTGTTCTTATTTGTTCAAGCAAAACAACAGAATTTTTAGAAAGACCGTTATAAGCCCCAAGCTTTATGTGTGTAGGCAAATTTGCTTTGGAATTTTGACTCGTTATAGCCGCTGCAATAACAGTGGGGCTAAATCTATTTCCGATATCATTTTGCACTATAAGCACCGGACGCACACCACCTTGTTCTGATCCTACAACAGGGCTTAAATCTGCATAAAAAATATCTCCTCTTTTTATGTTCACAATTTCCACTCTCCGAATTTTTGATATTATTTTATAGTATTATTTTTGTCAATAACGCAAGATTTTATTCACTTTGGCTTTAAAAGTATTTATTGTTTTTAAATTCTAAATTAAGTTTTAAATTTTTTAAAAGAAAAAATGACTCTAAATTACTTCATTAATAAAATAGTTTTCAAAAATTTCTAATTTAAAACTTAATTAAGTTAAGTATAACATGGTTTCATTTTAAAATATCAAATACTTTAAAATAAACTTTAGCAGTGTTTTTCCTTTTTAGTAAATACAAGCCTTAAAATATAATGTGCTATTGAGCGTAGCCATATTGTACATTTACCGATTAAAAATTTTTTACAAAGACCGAAATTTAAAAATCATTTAAATTAATGATCCTAAGAACATTTAATCTTAAATTTTAAGAAAAGCTAAAGCCAAAACAAAGCTTTTTGTTTTTAAGTAAATCACGACACAATATCATTATTTTAAATTTTTTTCTAAAAAAATTATTTTAAGTATTATTACCATAAAGTTTAATATTAGTTAAGTAACGAAGTTTCATTGCTAAATTTTATCAAGCAATATAATTAAACTTCACTTTAATTATATATTGTTTTCTATATAAAAGTCAAACTATGTTATTTATTTTTTAGGGATTCATAGTATTTTAAAATTTTTTAACATGTGTTGTAATTTACAAGTTTTTAACTATAATTTAAGTTTTACTTCCTTTTTCAGTATATTGTTTTTGCAGAAATTTAGTGAATTTATAGTTTTAAAAATTTAAAATAATGTATCAAATAAATTAAAAAACCAATGAGTGCCTTTTAAGCACTCATAAATTTAAATTTACCATCTTTCTTCTGAGGGTTGTTGTGGTTGAGGAGTTTGTTGTTGTGAAGATTGTTGAGTACCTTTTTCTTCGCTAAGTGTAACTACAACTTCAAATTCATTGCTTGGTTGTTGCATTCTTTCTGACCCGGGTCTAAAAATGTTAAGCTTTATTTTATCTCCTATTTGAAATTTTTTAATTTCCTCATAAAGATCCTCTATAGCTTTTATTTCTTTGTCATTTACTTTAGTGATTATGTCTTTTGCTCTAACTCCCACGCCAGGAAGATTGCTATTTTCATTTATCGAGACTATCATTACTCCTATTTTAATTGAAAATTTTTGTGCAAGAAGTGGGTTTATAAATTTGGGCGTTATGCCAAGCATAGGTCTGCTTACGTATCCTTGTTTTAACAAAGATTCTGTTACAGATATTATATCGTTACTAGCGATTAAAAACCCCATTCCTTCAACGCCAGTTCCTGTAAGTTTTCTACAAGGCATTCCTATAAATCTACCCATTGAATCAAAGGCTCCTCCACCAGAGTTTCCGCTATTCATTGTAGCATTTGTTTGTATAAATGCAGGCGAAGCAGGGTCTAGCTTTCGGTCTAAAGCGGAAATTATTCCGTCTGTTATAGAATGCGAAAAATTTTGGCCCTGCGGATTTCCTATAACAAAAACTTGTTCCCCAGTTTTTACTTGCTTTGAGTTTCCAAACTCTATTGGAACAAATTTGTAATCTGAATGTTCGCTTGGGTCGCATTCAAGAACGGCTAAATCTGTTTTTTGGTCAATTCCTATAACTTTTATTTTTGTAAATTTTGTTCCTTGTTTAGTAGTCACTTCAACAGTGACATTTTTTGAGTTTCCTACAACGTGTGCATTTGTTATAAAATAAACTTTGTCTCCCGCTATACTAAAAACAACTCCCGATCCCCAAGATGACGATGTTCCTCCAGATTCTTCAAGCGAAAAGTTTGAAATGTCGTTTTGGTATACTTCTATTCCCAATATTGATTCAGCGCATTTGTCAAATATTTGCGCAGGACTAATACTTTCTTCGTCTCCAGTTCTATTTTTTACTTCTACTTGCGGAATATTTTGGTTTTGAGTATCTAAATCTTTTGGTTCAGTTAATGAATTTGGATCAGAAAGTTTGTACGCTAAAAAAGCAACTCCTAAAAGTGCGAGCAACGAACTTATAGTTACCAAAAAGAATTTTGCACCTGCAAAGTTTTTAGGTTTTTTGGAGATAGTTGACGAATCTATTGGACTTGAGTAAACGGGGTTATTTTGTTCTCCCCAAGCGTTTTGATTGTTTTTTCTTCTGTAAGAAAAATTGTATTCCCCATTTGGTATTTGATTATTTTGTTGTCTTGAGTTTGTTTTATAAATTGTGTTCCAGTTGTTATTATTATTTTCGAAAGGATTTTCTCCTTGATAGTTTTCAAAATCTTCATATTTTTCGTCCTTGAAATCTTTTGGGTTAAAAGAATCTTCTCTATTTTTCATTATATTTTCTCCCTTGTGTTATATTTTTTAGGTATCCAAAAATTAAATTCGCAGTATTTGCCCTCTTCACTCTTTGCTAAAATATCTCCTCCATGAAGTCTAATAATTGTTTTTACAATGTAAAGCCCAAGTCCAACGCCGTTTTTATCAATGCTTCTTGAGCTGTCTGTTTTATAAAATTTATCAAATATAAGATTTATCTCAGATTCGCTTACACCTTTTCCAGTATTTCTTATACAAAAGTTTATTCTATCAGAGGCGTTTTGTATTCTAAAATGGATAAAACCATTTTTTTCGGTAAATTTCACAGCATTTTCAACAAGGTTATAAATTACTTGATGAATAGCATCTTCATTAGCGTTTATAAACAATTTTTCTTTTTGATTAACATCTTCTATTTTTATTTCTTTTTTTATTATTTCTTTTTGAAAACTAGATATTACTTTATAAAGAACTTTGTTTATATTAAAAGGTTTCTTGTTAAATTTAATTTCTTCTTTTTCAATGCGAGAAAGTTCAAGCATTGAAGTTACTAGTCTTGAAAGTCTTTTTATTTCACCCGATACTATTTTTAGATAATGATTTTGCATTTTATTTTCAATTGTACCGTCTAAAATTCCGTCTACAAATCCAGAAATTACTGTCATTGGTGTTTTAAGTTCATGAGATACATTAGCAATAAAACTTCTTCTAACATTTTCAGAAAGGCTAAGTGAATTTGCCATGTTGTTGAAAGCCACGGCTAATTGCCCTATTTCATCATTACTTGTAATAGGAACTCGCTTTTTAAAGTTTCCACCTCCAAACTGTCGTGCTGCAATTGACATTTCTTTTAATGGCTTTGTCATTTTATAAGATATTAATCCTGTTGAAAACAGTGATATTAGAAAAGCTATTAATATTGCGAATGAAAATGTTTTAAAAGAACGTAAGCGAAAATTTTCTATGCGTTCCGTATCTGTTATTGTAAATACAGCGCCTATTTTAGTTTTATTTTCAGGCTCAGCTGTTAACGGAACTCCTACACCATAGCAACCATATTTATAAATTCCTCCGAAATTATTTATTCCTGAATATGTGCCGTTTAAAGCTTCTTGCATCAATTGAAAAGGTAGAAATTTATTTTTTACTAGATTTTCGTTATCAAATGAAGAAATTATTATTTCGCCTTCTTCATTAGCCACAATAATGTCAGCGTCAATATTTTTAGAAAACACCGCTAAAATTCCTTTTATAAGTGATGCATCAACATACATTTTCCCATTTAAACTGCCACTATTCTTCTGCACCATGTAAGTTATGTTTAAAGCATTTTTTGTTAAAAGATCTTTTTTCTCCTCTTCCCAGTAATTAGTTATTGATGTAATTAGCATAATTCCAAGTATAAAAAAACTCAATACAACCATTAACAAATTTGTGGCAAGATATTTTTTAAAGAGGGTATTTTTCATTTTTTAACCTCAAATTTATACCCTATTCCCCAAACAGTTTTGAGCGACCATTTATTAGATGCACCTTCTATTTTTTCACGTAGTCTTTTTATATGCACATCAATCGTGCGTGTGTCCCCATAACAATCAAATCCCCATATTTCGTTTAAAAGTTTTTCACGTGTAAAAACACAATTAGGATTAGAAGCAAGGAAAAATAAAAGCTGTATTTCTTTTGGAGGTATGTCTATATTCTTTTTATTTAAAATAAGCTCATAAGTTGACAAATTAATAACAATATTTTCATAGCTTATTTCTTTTTGCTTCTTAGATGTTTCTTGAGTGTTATTTTTATTTCTTCTCAAAACCGCTTTTATTCTTGCCACTAACTCTTTTGATTCAAATGGCTTTGGTAGATAATCATCGGCACCTAAACTTAAACCAAGAACTTTATCAAAAACTTCGCTTTTTGCTGTTAACATTATAATTGGTATGTTAGATTTTTTTCTTATTTCATTGCAAACTTGCCATCCATCTAGCTTTGGAATCATTATATCTAGTACTATCAGATGAGGACTTTCAGATTCAAATTTTCGTATAGCTTCAATTCCATCATTTGCAACAATTACGTTAAATCCTTCTTTTTGTATATAAAGACGTAGAATTTCGCATATATTTTTGTCATCATCTACTACTAGAATTTTTTCCATATGAAAAGCTTTCCTCCAATCTTTTAAATTTTTGTGCCTTTTTAAAAGTGGATTTTTTATTTTTCCAAGGCACATTATTATTTTAAAATAAAAAACTTAGTTGTTGTGAGATGTTTTGTGGAAATTTTTTTAAATTTTTAAATAGAAATTATGAATTTTTTGCAAACAAGGCAAAATTGGTTTTATTAGTTTATTTATCAAAATAAGTGTATTTGTTTTGAAAATTATTATTTATTTAAATTTTTTAAAACTTTTAAAGTTATTTTAAATGATTTTTAAGCCTATATTTAAAATTTTAATAGTAGATTTTAGTTTGACTTTTTGATTTTAAAGTATTTTTTAAGTTAATTTGATTTTTTATATAAAGTTTTTTGATAAAAAAACTAATAATATATTTTAAAAAATTAAAATGCTTTCGATGTTTTTAACATTTTAAAGCATTATTTTTTATGTAAATTTATTTTTTATATTTTCTCACATACAAAAAACGTGTTCAATTAAAGGTGTTTTTTGATTTTTTAAATCTGCTAAAAATTTGCAAACATTTTTGCAGTGATTTTATTTTGCTTATTTTAAAAAATTTAACTTTAAATTTATTAAGTTATTTTCGGTAAAGTAAAAGTAAGCTTACTCGTTGAATAAATATTATTTTGTTTGTTAATACTGTCAATATACAACATTTTTAAAAAGTTATGCAAATGTTTAGAGGTGTTTTATGCAGCTTCTTAGTGCTTTTATTGTTGGAGGATTAATTTGTGTGATTGGACAAATATTAATAGATTGTACAAACTTAACCCCAGCAGATGTACTTGTTTTATTTGTAACTCTCGGAGTAGTTTTAACAGGAATAGGGGTGTATGAGCCGCTTGTTAAAATGTCTGGGGCAGGTGCAACAGTTCCTCTTACAGGTTTTGGTTACACTATGGCTAAAGGAACAGTTAAAATTATTAAAGAAAAGGGTATGATAGGAATTTTGACAGGAGGCACAATTTCTGCTGCTGCCGGGATTGCTTCGGCTGTTTTTTTTGGATATTTAGCGGCGTTACTTTCAAAACCTTCAGACAAAAATTAAAAATGTTTTATTAGGTTTTTTATTTTATTGACTTTTGGGATTTTTTTATAGTATAGTAAAAGTAAGTTGTGCAGATTTTAAATGAATTAAAAAGTTTTTAATTTTTAAAGTAAGAAGGTAATGAATGTGAGGGTGAAAGTAACGCTTGCGTGTCTTGAATGTAGAAATAGAGCATATGATACAACTAGGAATAAAGCTAAAGAAAGATTAGAAATGAAGAAATATTGTAGGTTTTGCAGAAAGCACACTTTACAAAGAGAAACTAAGTAATTTTTTATTTGATAATTTTAAATTTTATTTATAAAAGTTCAAAAGTTTAAAGTGAGATCAGTAAAAATATATTTTGTGTATAAAATCATAAATTAAAATTGCAAGTGTGTTTTGGAGGTTTTTATGGCTGATTCAAGTACAAAATCATCTGGAGGAATTGGAAAATATTTTTCTGATCTTAAAAATGAAATAAAGAAAATTGTTTGGCCGAGTAGAAAAGATGCGCTTAGGAATACTTGCACAGTTTTAGTGTCTATAGTTATTATGGGAACTTTTGTTTTTATATTTGACAAAGCTTTTGGCGAGTTATTTAAAAGGTTTATGGAAATGGGGTGATGCGTTGCAAGAAGAAGCAAACTGGTATATCATCCATACTTATTCGGGCTATGAAAATAAAGTTGTTTCTAGTCTTGAAAAAATAGTTGAGATTAGAGGGCTTAAAGATTATTTTCACGAAGTTTTTATCCCGACCCAAATTGTATCAGAAATTAAAGATAATAAAAAGCGTGAAGTCGAGCGCAAGATTTTTCCTGGATATATACTAATAAAAATGGTACTTAATGACGATACCTGGCATGTTATACGCAGTGTGAAAGGATGCAATGGTTTTGTTGGTTCTTCGACAAGACCTACTCCTTTGACTGAAGATGAAGTTAAGAAATTTGGTTTTTGTAAAAAGAAAATTATTGAGGTTTCTTACAATGTTGGCGATTCTGTTCAAATAACAGATGGTCCGCTTGAAGATTTTGTTGGTGTAGTGAGTAAACTTGAAAAAGATAAAAATTATGTTTTAGTTACTGTTTCGATGTTTGGAAGAGAAACGCCGGTGGAATTGGAACTTAATCAAGTTCAAGTTGTTGAATATTAATTTAAAAGAGAGGTTGCATATAAATTGGCTAAACAAAAAATAGTAGGGCTTATAAAATTACAAATACCAGCTGGAAAAGCAACTCCTGCTCCTCCTGTTGGCCCGGCTCTTGGCCAGCATGGTGTTAATATTGTGGAATTTACCAAACAATTTAATGATCGTACTAAAGATGATATCGGTTTAATAATCCCTGTTATTATATCTGTTTATTCTGATAGGTCTTTTACTTTTGTTACAAAAACACCTCCCGCCTCAGTGTTGATAAAAAAAGCTTGTAACATTAAAAGTGGTTCTCCTGAATCTAATAAAAAAAAGGTGTCTAAAATTACTATCGAGCAGGTTAAAAAAATAGCTGAGCAAAAAATGCGAGATCTTAATGCTGCCAGCATCGATGCTGCTATTAGTATGATTTCAGGAACAGCACGTAGCATGGGAGTGGAAGTTGTTTCTTAAATGTGCAAGTGCGTAAATATAAAGAGAGAGGTTTTTATGAAGCGTAGTAAAAAATATATTGAAAGTTTGAGTTTGATTGATAAATCTGTGTTTTATGATGCTAACGAAGCTGTAAAGCTTTGTTTGCAAACGGCTAAAGCAAATTTTGATGAAACCGTTGAAGTTCATGTAAGATTAGGTGTTGATTCAAGGCACGCTGACCAACAAGTTCGGGGTGTTGTTGTGTTGCCAAATGGAACTGGTAGAAATATACGAGTTTTAGTTATATGTAAAGGGGAAAATCAGAAACTTGCAAAAGAATCTGGTGCCGATTTTGTAGGGGAAGAAGATTTAGCAGATAAAATTCAAAACGAAGGTTGGGTAGATTTTAATGTGATGATTACTACTCCAGACATGATGAGAATAGTTGGTCGTTTGGGAAAAGTGTTAGGTCCAAAAGGTTTAATGCCAAATCCAAAATCTGGAACAGTTACTACAGATGTGTCAAAAGCTGTTAAAGACGCTAAAGGCGGAAAGATAGAGTATCGTCTTGACAAAACCAACATAATTCATTGCCCTATAGGGAAAGTTTCTTTTGGCAATGAAAGAATTTTTGAAAATTTTTCTGCTCTTATGGGAGCGATTATAAAAGCAAAGCCTAAAGCGACTAAAGGGCGGTATATAAAATCTTGTGCTTTAGCTTCTACTATGGGTCCTTGTGTTAAAGTTTCTTCTAGCAAAGTAGAACAGGCTGTTTATAATTAAAAAACTAAAAGTGTTTGTTTTTATTTTTTATTTGTTAAATTGTTTGCTAGATTTTTAAAAGCTGTAAAAATAGATTATATTTTTAAAATAAGACTACTCAAAGCAAGGTAGTTTTTATTTTTGTGAAGATGATTTGTTCATAAAAAATTTAGGCAAAATTTAATTACTTTTAGATTTACTGCTCATTTATTGACTTTTTAAAAATTCATAATCACTTTTAATGTTTTCAATATATTTTTCAGAACTTAATATAAAATAATTCTCACTATCTATTAATCTTTCAAAACGCCCTATTTCTTCTAGCAAAAG
>JAITRE010000026.1 GCA_031288555.1 Oscillospiraceae bacterium | reverse complement strand
TTTAAAGAAAAATAAATTATTTTAAGCAAGTTAACAATCGCAAATTTTAAAAAGAGTCAAGAAAATAGTTTTCAATGTTTTAAAACATACGTCGTAAAACAACATTTTCTTAACTCTCTATTAAATTAATTTTTAATATTTCAAATTGTTTTAAACTTAGATTTTATTTTCATTAAGTCTCTATAAGTGAATTTTCTAGAGTTTTTTGTTTATTAACTAGTTTTGTAGGGTAGCGTAAAATTTTATTTGCTTCATCTACCTCAAAGAAAACTTTTTCGCCAAATTTAATTCCTTTATTTGTTAAAATTTCTTCCAGTCCCTCCCCTTTTTCTTCATTAATACCAGTTCCCCAGAAAGCTCCGTCCATTATATTAAGTTTACGGTTAAACGTACGAAGTCTTATAGTTTTTATATTGCTACAGTTAAAAAGCACAAATTCCTATGGTTTTAACTTTAAAAGGAATGACTTCAGATACTAATTGTTCGCAATTGCTAAAAGCACCAAATTCTATTGTTTTTAACGAACCTTCGTTATATAAAAGACATACTGTTCTCAAATTAACACAAAAAGCAAAAGCTTCTTTTCCTATAGTTTTCAAAGAATTTGTTGAGATAAAACTTGTTAAATTGTAACAAGCACAAAATGTACCTTTTTTTAAATTAGTTATATTACATCCTAATAAGTTTACATCTTTTAATTTAATGCATTGGTAAAAAGCTTCTTCACCTATTTCTTTAAGACAGGGTGCAAATTTTATTTTCTCTAGTTTTATACAATGCGCAAATGCTGAGTTTCCTATAGAAATGCAGTTGAGTAGGTTAATTTCTTTTTCGACAGATCTACATGCCATGAAAGCTTCATCGCCTATATGAACACAAGAATCAAGATTTATTTCTTGAAGTTTATTACACTCTTTAAAAGCTTCACACCCTATATACTGACAGGAATAAAGATTTATTTCTTCAAGTTTATAACAGTCTTTAAAAGCTCCATGCCCTATATACTGACAGGAATAAAGATTTATTTCTTCAAGATTAAAACAGCCGTTGAAAGCTTCATCGCCTATATGAACACAAGAATGAAGATTTATTTTTTCAAGATTAAAACAGCCGTTGAAAGCTTTATTATCTATCATCTGAATAGTGTCAGGGAGAGTAACTTTACTTAATGAAGGTAGAGATTTAAAAGCCTCTTCTCCTATAGCTGTTACAGTAATTCCATTGATTTTTTCTGGAATATCAATATTTTCTCCTATTGTCGCATATATTTCTATTTTTTAAATAGTTGCACTTTTTTCATAGTCAAAGTAAGAAGTTTTAACTTCATATTTAAAAGAGTAACCCTTTTCTCCAACCGCAGAAACTTTCTCTTCTCCAACCGCAGAAACCTTATTGTTTCCTAGCAAACAACAAAATGCGCTTATACACATTAGAAAAACACTAAAAAACAAAACATTCTTTTTACTTACTAAACTCTTCTTTTCCATTTTTATAATCTCCTCTTCTTTGCATTTAAAAACTTTGGTATTTTAAAAATAAATTAATACTTTTATTAAGTTTTTAAAATAAAAAATATTTATTTGGTGAATATTTAAACGAATCTAATTATAACATATTTTTTATTTTTTAAAATGTAATTTTTAATAAAAAATTAATTAAAAGCAGATAATTATCAAAAATTTAATTTATAAATTTTATATTTGCGATATTTTGATTAATTTTGAATTAAACTTAGTTTTAATTTTTTAATGCGTTTTACAAAGCTTGAAAAAGAATTATTTAATTTGAAATTATACAATTAACAGTTATTTCAACTAACTTATAGAGTTTTGTTAATTTTTAAAAAAATATAATTAATCACAGTAATTTTTTAAACAGCAGTTGAAAATTATAAAATTCACAAATTAAAAACTTCAATTTTTTCACTAAAATCAAAGACTGTGTTTTTGATTTGTTGTTTTTTAAAAAATAATTTTAAAACTCTTTTAAAAATGTAATTAATTAAATTTTTTATTTTTAAACGTTCGTTATCATTCAGCAATAAATAGTTAGTTGGCACAATTTTTAGCCAAAATAAACGCACGCAAACAAAACCAGCAGTTTGCCTACTGGTTTACTCACAAAACAAATATGTAAAATCACCATTTTATTTTTTGCTTAGCTTCAAATATTTTTTTCAAGAAAAATTTTTCATAAATTTTAAAAATTTGATCTGAGTAAAAATTTCTTTTAAAAGTCTCAATACAGTTTTACGGGCAGCTTGCTTTTAAAATAGATAAACAAAAACAAAAATTTTACTATTAAAATTATTAAACGTTTTTATTGTTTCTTGAATTTTTAAATAAAATATTTTTAGCAAAAATTAAAATAAATTATAAAATTCAGTATAAATGTTATTTTTTACAAGCAATTCTTCATGCGAGCCTTCTTCCATAATTCTGCCGTTTGCTAAAACTAGTATTCTTTTTATGTTTTTTATTGTTGATAATCTGTGGGCAATTACAATAGTGGTGCGATTTTCAGATAATTTTTCCATCGATTTTTGTATATATTTTTCACTCTCATTATCTAAACTAGAAGTAGCTTCATCAAAAATTAAAATTGGTGGATTTTTAAGAAATACTCTAGCAATAGAAATTCTTTGTTTTTGACCACCTGAAAGCTTTGCACCTCTTTGGCCTACTATTGTGGCATAACCCTTCGGAAAACTCATTATAAAATCATGAGCATAAGCATTTTTTGCAGCTGTTATTATTTTTTCATCAGTGGCGCTGGGCTTACCATAACTAATATTTTCCATTATTGTTCCTGAAAACAAAAATGCATCTTGGTGAACAAATCCAATATTTCTACGTAAATTAGATAATTTTATTTTTTTAATATTAATTCCATCAATTAAAATTTCTCCACTTGAAACATCATAAAATCTTGGAATCAAGTCGCAAAGCGTCGTTTTTCCTGCGCCAGAAGAGCCAACTAAAGCAACGCATTCTCCAGAGTTTATTTTTAAATTAAAGTTTTGAAAGACGTTTTTGGAAGATTTTTCATATTTAAAAAATACATTTGTAAATTCAATGCTTCCTTTAATATTTTTTAAAACCAAAGCATCAGGAAAATTTGTGATCTTAGATTTTATTTTCAAAACATTAAAAAATTTTTTATACCCTACAATACTTTCTTGATAATTTTGTATGAGAGCCGTGATTGTAAAAATAGGACTTATTAATATATCAATATATAAAACATATGTAATCAAGTCGTTCATTGAAAGATTACCGTTTATTACAAAAAATGTAGAAATAATTGTAATTATTGGGATTAATCCTATAATAAACGAGTTAAGACCCGAATTTAATATACTGTCGATTTTATGGATTTTTTTCTGATTATTTAAATGCTGTTTATTAAGTTCATAAAATTTTTTGGATTTTAATTTTTCATTAACAAAGGATTGAACAATTCTTATTCCAGAAAGAGTTTCTTCAATTTCGGCATTCAAATCTGAAACTTCTTCATGGCTTGTTTTCGTTGCATTTTGAATTTTAGGTATAAAGTAAGAAGTGTATAACAATACTAAACCTAAAATTAATGCTGATATGGAACCAAACCAAGCATTTATCGTAAAAAACACTATTAACGCGCCTATTGTTCTAATTGAAAAATCTAAAATTGTTTCAGGTGCAAAGTGCAAAAAAAAACTTATGTTTCTAATGTCTACTGTCATAATAGCTGTTAATTTTCCGGTTTTATTCTCGTCAAAGAAACTAAAAGATTGTTTTTGATAATGATCAAGAAGTTCATTGCACATATCTTTTTCAATTTCCGAACCCATGTTTCTACCGTAGTAATTCGTGTACCTGTTACACGCGTAATTTATAGCAGATAAAATAAAAACAACTATTGATAATACTATAATAACTTTTATAGCGTAATTTATTTCAAATTTAAAAACCCTATTTGTAATGTATCGAACTATCATTGGTATAATTAATACAATCATTGCAGAAGCAATAGAGCACAGTGAATCATATAATAATGTTTTTTTTGTAAGGTTTATAATACGAAATTAACTTTTTAAATTCATCCTTCAAAGTTTAATTCCCCTCTTTAATTGAATAGGAAAATATTTTGGTAAAGAATTTTCAATATGTTTGATTATATTTCTTCTTGCTTCACAAAAATGATCCAATTTTGTTGGATTATACTGTGAAAGTCGTCTATTTAAACATCCTGTAGCACATATTTTTTTGACCTCACACGAAAGACATTTTTTATTAACATCATTATATTCATCAACCATATTTTTGAATGCATTTGTATTAGTTAAATCTTTCAGTGACAAATTATTTATATTTCCTAATTTCATATTTTTAATTGGAGTAAGGCATGCACACGCATAAATATCTCCGTTATCTAAAATTGCAATATTTCTTCCACACATATCTGACAATTTACATTCAACGTAACACGATTTGTTTTTGAAAGTACAAACAATTTTCTTTATTACATCTTGTAAAAATCTTATTTTTATATTGTTTTTATGATTTTTCATCCAATAATCATAAATTGTTTTCATAAAAAATTCATAATGATTATTTTCCAAAGTATATTTTAAATTATAATCAAAACAAGGAATAAAATCTACAACAGACGTTCCAAGATTTACAAAAAAATCAAGGAAACGAGCACTTTCATTATAGTTCTTATTGTTTATTACACAAATAGCGCTAAATTCCTTTTTAACCCTTTTTAAACTTTCTAATCCCTTTTTCGTCATTTCAAAACTTGAATTTCCTGCAGCATTTTTTCTATGTAGATCATTGAATTCTTTTGGACCGTCCAGGCTAACACCGACAGTTATATTGTTGTTTTTTATAAAATTTGACCATTTTTCATCAATTAATGTCGCATTTGTTTGTATTATATTAACAAATTTTCTATCATGACCTAACTCTTTTTGTATTTTTAAAATTTTTTCAAAATATTCTATTCCAGCAATTAAAGGCTCCCCACCATGCCACACCATAACTAGAGGTTTGTTAATGTTCGGAGTGCAAGCTACATATTCGCTTATAGATTTTTTAACTAAAGAAATATCCATAATATTGATCCGATTCTCATTAGAATTTATATTTCTATAACAGTAATCGCATCTTAAATTACAATGAGCAACAATTTTCATAACAACACTGTTAATACTATATGATATGTAATTATTAATCATAAAAAATACTCCAAAATATTTTTTAAATTTTTAAAAAGCTCAATACGCAATGAAATCTCGTGTCTTAAAATAAAAGCAAGCACAATAAAAAGCATGTGTTAAGAATTAAGTATTTGTACTTTCAAATGTTTGAGATGCTCTAGCAAATCCATCAGAAACCTCGGTAATTGTATTACCGCAAAATTCGAGTACTGAATTTTCGTCAAACCTCATTAATGCCACCTCCCTTCTAACAAGACACGAGATTTTACTACATATTAAGTTTTTTAATAAATCTACAAAAATCCTATTAATTTATGTCGTCCTTTTTAAAAATGCTTCCGAACTCTTTATTATCGGCTATAAAAACCCAAGTTTTCATAAATTAAACATTTTGTAATCAAGCTTTAAAACTTCGAACATTAAAATTAGGCCCTTTATGTAAATAAGCATATTACCGAGAGGTAAGGGCGCATATTTAAAAATGATGTAAAATTTTAAAATCGCAAAAGGCGCAAAAAACACAACTAACTATATATTATACATGTTTTGAAATATTTTTCAATTTTTAATATAAATCACTTTAAATTTATAATAGACTATAAATTAGCATATCTACTATTTTTCATGGGTAATCTTTTAGTGAGAGCCTTTTTACTTTTTACAATTTTGTTGTTTGCCAAAACTAGTATTTTTTAATGTTTAAAATTAATTGTCTTAAATTTTAAATAATCAGTAAATTAAATTTATGTGTTTTAGTTATTAAGAAAATGTACTTTTATTGACAAAACTTATGTTGTATTTTAAAATTAATTTTGTGTTTAAAGTTTTAAACTATGATTACTGCAAGCTCAATATACTTTAGCAAAAATCTTTAGTGTTACTGGTTTTTATTGCAAAAATTTGTATGACATAAAGTTTTATGTATATATTTGCGAGAGTGCTGGAATCGGCAGACAGGCACGCTTGAGGGGCGTGTGAAGTATCTTCGTGTGGGTTCAAGTCCCATCTCTCGCACCACTTTATAATGATTCTGATTAATTAAATAGCAAGTAGTATAATTTATTCTGTTAACTATCGCTGTTAATTAACGCTAGCGCCGTTTTTTCTTTTGACAAGTCTTTAAATGTTATTGTAGTTATTAGTAATTTTTAAATGTTTTTTAATTTATGTGTTTTAAAAGATTTATCGCTAGATTTTTTAGAACATCATTGTTTTTATGCCAAATAGTTTTTAAGTACTATATCTAAATTTAAGTTTAGATATCTTTATTATGTTTTGCTTTAGTTTTTAAGTAGAAAAGTTTGTATAATTTAATTTTTACTTCCTATTTCCTGTTCTTTGCATACATATTATTATACTCGATTTATAAAAAATAAATGCAAATAAAATATTCCCCTAATAATATCCCTAATTTATGAAAAAATAGATATAACCCCCCCACCCCTGCCCCCCTTCAATATTTTTTTAGGGAGTTAATTGAATGAAAAAAGGAATAGAAAGTTTTTTACTCTACGTTAATAAGAA
>JAITRE010000019.1 GCA_031288555.1 Oscillospiraceae bacterium | reverse complement strand
AAGTGACTTAATATCATAAGCATGAGTAAAATTTTTCTCTTTTAAAAAACTATTAATTAACAATAACAAAGAAAGAAAAATTGAAAAAATTTTTTTCATAAAATTAAATAGCTCCTTTTCAAAAATATAAATTTAATATTCTATGACATATCTTAACATAGAATTTCATAGAAAGTTGTTTAAAATTATATATAATCTTTACACTAACTTGAAAATAAAATATTAAATAAAATAAAAAATCAAGCTATACAATAGTTTTAAAGTAATAAAAAAAATTAAAATTTTTGTTAAATAAATTTTTGAATAGTAATTGACACTTTTTATTAAAATTTATAAGTTGTAGTATACTGTAAAAATTTTTTAAGCTGAATCGAAGATAAAAAATTTACTATCAAAAGACGTTAAAGCGACTTGACTTTTATTTATCTTTTTTTTAGAATGTAGTTAAAATGCTTTTTGATCCTCGTTAGCTCAGTTGGTAGAGCATGCGGCTGTTAACCGCAGGGTCGTTGGTTCGAGCCCAACACGGGGAGCCATTAAACGAATCTTGGCGACCGTGCCAAGATTTTTTAATAATGTCTTTGCCTTTTAATGATTAACTAAACTCAAATTTTCATAATTAATTATAAACTTTAATTTAACTAATTTCATTGAAAGGAAAGCGTTAATATTGAAACTTAAATTCACTAAAATTCAAGCTTGTGGCAATGATTATATTTTTTTTGATTGTATTAAAAAAAAGTTTGATATTTCGCAAAAACTTATTAAAAAACTTTGTGATCGTCATTATGGAATAGGTGGAAATGGTGTTATTTTGATTTGTGCTTCTTATATATCAGATGCTAAAATGATTATGTTTAACAGTGATGGAAGTGAAGGTGATATATGTGGAAACGGTGTTCGAGGTGTGGCTAAGTATTTATTTGACAATTATAAAAATTTTAATTTTATTAATAAAAAAATTATCATTGAAACAAAAAGCAGAATTGTAGAAGTTAAAAATAACGAAGGTAAAACTGATGTTTTTACTGCAAATATGGGCAAAGCTGAAACTCTGTCAAAGAATATACCAGTTGATATTGATTCTAAATACGCTGTTTTTCTTCCTATAAAAATAGACAATAAAATTTTCAAAGCCACCTGTATTTCCATGGGAAATCCACATTGTGTTGTTTTTTGTAAAAATATTTCTAAAATTAATTTAAAAGAAATAGGACCAAAATTTGAAAATCACAAAATCTTTCCTAAAAAAACCAATGTAGAATTTGCAGAAATTTTAAATAATAAAACAATAAAAATTCGTGTATGGGAAAGAGGAAGTGGAGAAACATTATCTTGTGGCACGGGATCTTGCGCAACAGTAGCTGCTGCTATTAGTAGTAATCTTATAAAATCTGATTGCTACAATAATGAAATTTTAGTTAAATTGCGTGGCGGAAATCTTTTAGTTAGTTTGTATAACAACAATTTTCTTCTTTCGGGAAAAGTTGAAAAAATTTTTACAGGATCAGTTGAAATAGAAAACGGTTGAAATAATAATTGAAAGGAGAAAAAATGACAAAATATGTTTTTGTGGTAGGTGGTGTAGTTTCAGGACTTGGAAAGGGTATAACAGTCGCCTCTCTTGGCAGACTTTTAAAGTCAAGAGGTTTAAAAATAGCTGCACAAAAATTAGATCCCTATATAAATGTGGATCCTGGTACGATGAGCCCTTATCAACACGGTGAAGTTTTCGTTACTGAAGACGGGGCTGAGACAGATCTTGACCTTGGACATTATGAACGATTTATAGACGAAAACTTAAATAAATATTCGAATCTTACAACAGGTAAAGTTTATTGGAATGTTTTGTCAAAAGAACGTTCTGGTAAATATCTCGGCGATACTATACAAGTAATTCCTCATATTACAAACGAAATAAAAACTTTTATTTACTCAGTTGGAATAAAAACAAATGCTGATGTTGTAATAACAGAAATAGGAGGCACTATAGGCGATATAGAAAGTGGGCCTTTTTTAGAGGCTGTAAGACAAATTTCTATAGAAGTCGGAAAGAATAATTGTATATTTTTGCATGTAACGTTAATTCCTTATTTAAAAAGTTCAGGTGAATATAAGTCAAAACCCACTCAACATTCTGTAAAAGAATTGAGGTCTTTAGGTATAAATCCTGATGTAATTATAGCGCGTTGTGAAGAAAAAATAAGTGATGATATTCGTCAAAAAATATCTTTATTCTGCAATGTTAAGCCGGATTGTGTAATAGAAAACTTAGATCTACCAACTATTTACAGTGTTCCTTTAATGCTTGAAAAAAACAATTTTTCCAGTATTATTTGCAGAGAATTAAACATAAAATGTAAAGAATCAAATATGAGTGAATGGAATAAGATGTTGGAACGTATAAGCAATAGAGTAAATAAAGTAAAAATAGCTTTAATAGGTAAATATGTAAAACTTCACGACGCGTATCTTTCTGTTGTTGAAGCCTTAAATCACGGTGGATATGAAACTAGCACTCAAGTAGAAATAAAATGGATAGACTCAGAGCTTGTGGAAGAACAAACAGTTAAAACTCTTCTTATGGATTGCGACGGAATATTGGTTCCAGGAGGTTTTGGAAATCGTGGTATTCATGGAAAAATTACATCTGTAAAATACGCTAGAGAAAATAATATACCTTTTTTAGGAATTTGCTTAGGAATGCAAGTTGCAGCGATAGAATTTGCTAGAAATATTATAGGAATAAAAACTGCTAGTTCTAGAGAGTTTGATGAAAATTGTAAATTTAATGTTATTGACCTTATGACTGATCAACAGAAAAATATTGTCAAAGGAGGAACTATGCGATTAGGTGCATTTCCTTGTAAAATTTTAGAAAATTCAAAATTAATGGATGCTTATAAAACAAAAGAAACCAAAGAAAGACATAGACATCGATATGAATTTAATAATAGTTTTAAAGAGCAATTTATAAAATTTGGCGCTGTTTTTTCGGGCACTTCGCCAGACGGTTCGCTAATAGAAGCTTTCGAAATATCAAACAACAATTTTTTTGTTGCTGTTCAGTTTCATCCAGAATTTAAAAGCAGACCAAATCGTGCTCATCCTTTATTTCGAGAATTTATTAAAGCGTCGGTTTTGAAAAATAATCACATCTTTAAAACTTAAAATTTATCACTTTGAATTTTTAACAAATAGTTTTAGAAGAACATTGTTAACCATTATACCTAAAATGTAACAATTTACTTAATAAAGTGTACTTGCAGCTTTTTTTAAAAAATTTTGCTGAAAGGAATGTTTCATGAAACTAAATAAAAATTTTTTAAAGTTTTCAGATGATTATTTTTTCTACAAAATATCTTGTAAAATAAAAGATTTTATTGCAGAAAACAAAGAGAAAAAAGTAATTTCGCTAGGTATAGGAGACACAACAATGCCGCTTTGTGAAGCTGTTATTTCTGCTATGAATAATAGTATTTGTGAAATGTCAAAAAAAGAAACGTATCGTGGATACGGGCCTGAACAAGGTTACAAGTTTCTGCGTTTAAAAATAAAAAATTATTACAAAGAAAAAGGCATTAATTTAAATGAAGATGAAATTTTTATAGGAGACGGAGCAGGAAGAGATATCGGTGACATTCAAGAAATTTTTTCAGAAGATAATATAGTCTTGATTGTGGATCCTACTTACCCTGCTTACATTGATTCTAGTATTTTATCGGGGAAAAAAATTGTTTTTTTAAATGGTAGAAAAGAAAATTTTTTTTTACCAATGCCAAATAACGACATAAAATCAGACATAATTTACTTATGTTCGCCCAACAATCCAACCGGGTCAGTTTACACTTATGAAAACCTTGAAAAGTGGGTAAAGTACGCAAAAAATCAAGGCTCAATAATATTATTTGATGCAGCTTACGAAGCCTTTATAAATTCTGAAAATTTGCCAAGAAGTATATTTGAAATTAAAGACGCAAAAGAATGTGCTATAGAAATAGGTTCTTTTTCTAAAACAGCAGGTTTTACCGGCGTTAGGTGCGGATATACAGTTATTGCAGATGATTTAATTTTTGAAGGTTGTCAAGTTAATAAATTATGGATGCGACGTCAAACTACTAAAAGCAACGGCGTATCTTATATAACTCAACGCGGCGCAGAAGCCATTTTTAGTAAAGAGGGACAGAAACAAATAAAAAAAAATATTTTTTACTACAAAGAAAATACTAAACTAATAAGCAACTCTCTTAATGAAAAAGGAATTTGGAATTGTGGCTCTGAAAACTCTCCATATGTTTGGGCAAAATGTCCCAATGATATGGATTCATGGGATTTTTTTAATCTTCTATTAACTAACTTGGCAATTGTCGCTATACCGGGTTCGGGTTTTGGTTCTAACGGCGATTTTTACATAAGATTTTCTGGGTTTAACAGTAAAGAAAACACATTAGAGGCTGTCGATCGAATAAAAAATTTGAGTTTAATTTAATAAATTAATCTTTAAAACTCTAGAAACTTTTAATCAAAGGTAGCCTATTTTCTTCAACAGCTTTCTGCGCAGCTTTTTGAGCAAGCATACGCTTGTCACCGGGGACGTCCATCATGATTCATTTTTAAAAATTATATATAATAACTAAATAAATAAATTTACTTTTGAACAATTTTAAAAAATTTAAGATTTAATTATAGAAATAAAAGCATCGTTTGGAATTTCAATAGATCCAACTTGCTTCATACGTTTTTTACCTTCTTTTTGTTTTTCAAGCAACTTTCTTTTTCTTGTGATATCTCCTCCATAACACTTAGCTATAACATCTTTTCTGAGAGCTTTTACTGTTTCTCTTGCTATAATTTTACCATTTATAGATGCTTGAATGGCAATTTCAAACAATTGACGAGGTATTTTTTCTTTTAATTTTTCACAAATTCGTCTAGCCCTTTTGTACGCACTTTCAAAGTGAACTATAAATGAAAGCGCATCAATAATATCCCCAGAAAGCACAATGTCTACCTTAACAAGATCCGTTTTTTCGTACCCTATGAGCTCATAATCAAAGGATGAATAACCTTTGGTCTTAGACTTTAATTTATCAAAAAAATCATGAATAATTTCATTTAAAGGAAGTTTAAAACAAATTTCAACACGCTTCTGATCAAGGTATTTCATATCCTGGAAAACTCCTCGTTTTTCTTTGCAAAGCTCCATAATACTTCCTATATATTCAGCAGGGGAGTAAATATTTGCCATCGTTATGGGCTCTTCTGCCCATTCTATTTGAGAAGAACTTGGATAATTTGTAGGATTATCTACATTAACCACATCGTTATCATAAGTTTTAACTCTATAAACAACACTTGGAGCCGTTGTTATTATCTCTAAGTTATACTCTCTTTCTAACCTTTCTTGTATAATTTCCATATGAAGAATACCTAAAAAACCACAGCGAAAACCAAACCCAAGTGCATTGGATGTTTCCGGATCAAAATGCAGAGAAGAATCACAAAGCTTAAGTTTTAAAAGCGCTTCTTTTAAATCTTCATATTTAGATCCGTCAGAAGAATAAAAACCACAAAAAACCATTGGATGTATATCTTTGTATCCAGGTAAAGATACCTTTGCTGGATTATCATTAAGCGTAACTGTGTCACCAACTTTTACATCAGATAACGCTTTTATTGAAGCAGAAATATACCCAACTTCACCAACTGAAAGTTCACCGGTATTTTCAAAATGAGTAGCTCTAAGAATTCCGCATTCAGTGATAACAAAAGTTGAATTAGTTGCCATAAAACGGATTTTATCTGATGTTTTAAGTTTTCCGTCGACAATCCTGACATAAATAATGACACCTTTGTAAGCATCGTAATAAGAGTCAAAAATTAAAGCTTTTAAAGGTGCATTCAATTTTCCTTCTGGACTTTTAATGTCTGTAACAATTTTTTCTAAAACACTTTCTATATTAGTACCTAACTTAGCAGAAACCAAAGGAGCCTTTGCTGCAGGCAAACCTATTATATCTTCTATTTCTTTTTTAACTCTTTCAGGGTCTGCGTTAGGCAAATCAACCTTGTTAATAACAGGAACTATTTCAAGATTTGCATCCATTGCAAGATAAGCGTTAGCTAAAGTTTGAGCTTCAACACCTTGCGATGCATCTACAACTAAAATTGCGCCTTCACAAGCAGCTAAAGATCTTGAAACTTCATAATTGAAATCAACATGACCAGGAGTATCTATTAAATTAAACATATATTCTTGGTTGTTCTTTGCCTTATAAAACAAAGTTACAGCTCGCGCCTTTATAGTTATTCCGCGCTCGCGTTCAATTTCCATATTATCAAGTAATTGATTCGACATCTCTCTTTTATCAACAGATTTAGTTTTTTCAAGAATACGATCTGCTATGGTAGATTTTCCGTGATCTATATGAGCTATAATACTAAAATTTCTAATATTATCTTTTGAGAACAACAAAATAAACACCACTTTTAAAAAATTAAACAATAAAATAAAATTTTGCTTTTAAACTTTAGAAATTCAACAAAAAATTTTAAGATACATCGTTTTTGAAAGTAAATTTTTTAATCTTTTCATTTCTAAAAAAATTATTTAAATTCTTTCTCTTAAGAACAATAATCATTATTGTACCCAAAAGAACAGAAAACAAAGAAATTATTTGAGAAATACGAAGCCAAGGCACTCCTGGAACTAGTAAGCTATCTGTTCGCAATTGTTCAATAAATAAACGGCCAAAGCCGTACCAAATTAAGTAATATGAAAAAATTCTTCCTTGATATTTTCTAAATCTAAAACTTAAAATATGAAACATTAAAAATCCTAAAAAACACCAAATAGATTCATAAAAAAAACACGGATGCACAGCTATTCCATCAGTTGATTGACTCTTCATACCCCAAGGAAGATCTGTCTGGGTTCCAAAAGCTTCTTGATTAAAAAAATTTCCCCATCTTCCGATACATTGCCCTAATATTAAACCTATTGAAACTAAATCTAAAGCAGGCAAAATTTTAATATTCCTTTTTCTACACATAATAACTCCAGGTAGAAGCGAACCTATAATTCCTCCATAAATTGCAATTCCACCTTGATTTAAATAAAAAACCCTTAAAGGATTTTTAAAATAATAGCCAATATCAGGATAAAAAACAATATAATACAAACGTGCCCCAATAATACCGAATATTAATGATAAAAAAATAATATCTATAAGCTTTTCTCTGTTTAAGTCAAAATCCTTAGCACGAAGCATTACATAAACAAGACCTAAAATACAAGCAAACGCAAATATTAAACCATAAAACCTAACTTGCATATCAAAAATTTCAAATGCAATAGCTTTAATTTTAAATAAAAGTCCCAAAGCAGGAAATGAAACGTCGTAAACTTCCTCCATAAAAGAAACCATTCACTCCTTTAATTAAATTTAAATGCAAAAATCTACGTAATCACTTAAATCAATTACTTTAAAGGAGAAACAATAGATAAAGAAGATTTATCTGGATTCAATATTTCTTTTAATCTTTTTTCTACATCTTCAAGTTTTGCACTGGCAGCAAGTTCCATACAAGAAAAATAATCTCTATTGTTCAAAGAAAAATGAAAAAGTAAGTCAGCTGTTTTTTTACAACTATCAAGAAAAGAAACATAGTCTGCATAAATTGTTTTTTTAGCTCTTTCAAAATCGTCTTTTTTAATTCCATCTTCTTTAAATTTCAAGACTTCTTCTCTTATAATATCTCCTACTTTGTCAGGATTTTTCGATTCTCCGGAAAATACAGTTGAAGCATATCCAGGCCCTTCAAAAAAATCAAAATCAAAAGAACTGTTTATTAAATTTTCATCTAAAAGCTTTCTGTATAATTTTGAACTCTTAGACGCAAAAACTTCTAAAATTAGATCAGAAAAAACTATTTTTTCAAAAGATAAATCATTTTTTCCAACATGCTCTTTAAATCCTAATTTAAAGCTCGGTATTGCTAAATCAAATTTTTGTTCAATTCTATTTTTCAAAATTTCATCTGGCTCTTCAGGAAAAATAATCTTTGGTTTAACTGCAGATGTAACCTTTATTTTTTTTTCTATAATGTCAACAACGTCATCTTTGTTGACATTTCCGGTTATACATAAAGTCATATTATTTAAATTGTAAAAATTTTTGTAACAATCATAAAGCATCTGCGGAGTTATACGCAAAATAGACTCAACATTTCCTGCAATATTAATTCTAACTGGATGCTTGTGATACATTGCTAAAAGCAAGTTATTTTCAACCTTCCAAGAAGGATCGTCATCATACATTTTAATTTCTTGTGCAATGATTCCTCTTTCTTTTTCTACACTTTTATCTGTAAAATACGGCTTTTGAGTAAAATCTAAAAGTATATCCAAAGATTCAAAAAAATTCTCTGTACAAGAAAAAAGATAAGCAGTAACATCAAACGATGTATAAGCATTCGCAAAAGCACCTGTTTTGGCAAATTTTTTAAAAGAGTCGCCATCTTCGTTTTCAAAAAGCTTGTGTTCAAGATAATGTGCAATGCCATCTGGAACACAAACTTCTTTAGACGTTTCTACATCAATAAATTTTGTATTTATAGAACCAAATTTAGTGCCTAAAATAGCAAAAGATGAATGAGTTGTTTTTGGGTATATATATACTTTAAGTCCAGATTCATGAACTCCTATAAAATAAGAATCTTCTAGTCTATTACTTTTAATTTGAGTTAATTCCATAAAATATACCACAAACCTTTCAAAAAATACTAAATAAAATCAAAAAAATCTGCAATCATCTTTAATAAAAAACATTAAAATAATAAATTTAAGATTCCGGAACAAGAGTGTAAATCGTATCTAAGGTTACAACTTTTGCAGCACCTATAATTTGAGATTTATTTACTTTTTTAAGTTCTAAAAAAAAAGTTTCAGGAGAATATTTTTTTTCTTGCAAAGACTGAACCAGAAAAAAATCATTTATTCTATTTATCGAATCGTATATACTAAATAAACTTCCTTTAAGATTTAATTTAGCAGTATTAATGTCTTCTTCTGTAAATTCCCCGTTTTTCATTTTTTCAAACTGTTTTAAAACTTCCTCTTTTGTTTTGTCAATATTTTCTCTTTTAATTCCACTTTGAACAACCATAATTCCTTTGTTTTTTTCATAATAAGAAGAACAATAATAACATAAACTCATTTTTTCCCTAACATTTAAAAAAAGTTTAGAATTAGATGTAGCACCAAAAACGGTATTCATAACTATAGTAGCAAAAAAATTATCAGGAAAAGCAAATTTAGTTCTAAACCCCATCACAAGCTTTGCTTGATTAATTTCTTGCTTTTCTTGAAAATACTTTACTTCTTTAGCTTTTTTTGTAATTTTAGTTTCGCATTTATAAATATTTTCTCTTTTTATGTTCTTAAAATTGTTTTTAAATAAATTTAAAACATTCTTAGGATCAGAATTACCTGTCATATTAATTTCGATTCTAGCTTTAGACAACAAACTGTTCCAAGAATCTATAATATCAGATTTTTCAACAGCCAAAACGTCTTCTCGACTCCCAAAGCGACCGATAGAAAACTTTTCATTTTCGCACATAATTTCAAAACAACGAATAAGAGAATAATGTTTTTTGTCATTATATTCAGAATCTATAAGCTGAATAAGTTGATCTTTTTCTTGAGCAAAGTCATCATCCCAAAAAACTTCTTTTGAAGAAAATTTAGGTTTAAACAAAGTTTCGCACAAAAGCTCTGATGCTTCTTGCGAAATCGATTCATTATTCAAAGCATATCGACTGTCAAAAAAGTCAGCTTGCAAAGTCAAAACTTGAACTTCGCCTAACTTTCCTACATCACTGCTCAACACCATACCATAAAGATTAGATAATTTCTTATTAAAACTAGTAAAGTCTGGGTACTTAAGACAAGATTTGCTAAGCAAAAAAAACAAAACAGAATTCTTAGAAGCGTTTTGCTTTTCGAGAGGAACAAACATTGAAACAGAAACTCTTTCAGATTTAAAACTTGATTGTTTTATATAATTAAAATTTACACCCTCACATATAAAGCTAGTAACAACGCTGCTCATTTATTAATTTCCCTTCAAATAAACTCTTTGTTGCATTTTTTCAATTTTGATAGTACTTTAATTCTATAGTGAATTCATTTCAAAAGCAACTCATCTTTAATTTTTTAATTTACAACTTTACAAAATTTACTTTTAAATTACGCTTCTTTTATTTTTTACACATTCTGCTCTTTTCCTTTTAATTTTTCTGCTCTTCTTATTTACAAATTTTTCTATTTCAACTACAAACAACGGCGAAATTGAAAGAAAAATTGATATAACCCATTGATGAACATTTAATTGCGACGTTTTAAAAAATCTAGAAATTTCTGGGATGCAAACTACAGAAAATTGTAAAAATAAACATAAAACGAAAGAATATATTATTTTTCTATTTTCAAAAATATTTGACTTCAAAAAAGATTTTTCGCTTCTAACATTAAATACATGAAATATTTGAGACAAACTTAAAACAACAAATGCCATAGTTCTTCCTATAGTTGGCTCTTTTGAAACATCAAAAAAAACTCTACCCACGGTAAACGCTAAAAAGGAAATTACTCCTATAAACGCCCCTTCTATAGACATAGAATAAATAGCACCATTTGAAAAAAAACCTTGATTTTTGCTTATTGGTTTTTTCTTCATAACATTTTTGTTGATAGGCTCAACTCCAAGCGCTAACGCAGGGAATGAGTCAGTTATTAAATTAACCCACAAAAGTTGTATCGCAAGAAGAGGCATTGGCAAATACATTATAGAAGAAGTTAGCACTGTAATAACTTCACCTATATTGCTGGAAAGTAGAAAGTAAACTGTTTTTCTTATATTTTCGTATATTCCTCTACCTTGACGCACAGCTTCAACAATAGTAGAAAAATTATCATCAGTTAAAATCATATCGGCTGCGGATTTAGCAACATCAGTTCCTACGAGCCCCATAGCACAGCCAACATCCGAGGCTTTAAGCGCTGGAGCGTCGTTAACTCCGTCACCTGTCATAGCGACAACTTCGCCTTTTTCTTGAAATGCCTTGACTATTCTCACTTTGTGTTCAGGGGAAACTCTTGCAAAAACTGAATACGAGTAAATTTTTTTTACAAGATCACTCTGCGACATTTTATCAAGCTCCATACCCGTTGCAACAAGATCGCCTTTTTTAAGGATACCAAGTTTTTTCGCTATAGACTCTGCTGTAATAGCATGATCACCAGTTATCATAACAGGCTTTATACCCGCAATAATGCATTTTTCAACTGCTTCGCTTACCTCTCTTCTAGGGGGATCCATCATACCTATTAAACCTGCAAATGTAAGATTTTTTTCTACTTCTTCGTCTTTTAATGGCAAACTTTCTACATCTTTGTAAGAAACTGCTAAAACCCTTAAACCTTCTTTAGCCATTTCTTCGTTTTTCGTTACTATACTTTTTTTAATAAACAAATTTATATTAGAATTTTTATATCTACTGCATAAAGGAAGTAGAATTTCTGGGGCACCTTTTGTTATTATTCTGTATCTTTTGTTATTAACTCGATGAACAGTTGTCATAAGTTTTCTTTTTGAGTCAAAAGGAATCTCTTTTACTCGTAAAAATTTTTTTTGAAGCTCTGATTTTCTAACTCCCATATTTTCAAGAGTTGTTACTATCGCTACTTCTGTTGGACTTCCTATAGTATCGCCTTTTTTTTGAGCTTGAGAATTATTACAAAGAGATGCTAAAGAAAGAATTAAAGCAGCTTCTTTAGATTCAAAATTTAAATTTTTATCGTTAGCAAGAGTCGTTACGGTCATTTTATTTTGTGTTAAAGTCCCTGTTTTATCAGAACATATAACAGAAACACTTCCCAAAGTTTCTACTACAGGAAGTTTTCTTACAATCGCTTTTCGACTTGCCATAGAACGAACACCTAAAGCTAAAATTATAGTTACAATAGCCGGCAAACCTTCTGGTATAGCTGCCACAGCAAGGCTTATAGAAATCATAAATATTTTTATCACAGAAATATCTTGTAAAATTCCAAGAACAAAAATAACAGTGCAAATGCTTAAAGCGCAAATTCCCAAAACTCTTCCGATATCTTCTAAATTCTCTTGAAGATGAGTCTTTGGGGGATTTACTTTGTTAAGCATATATGCAACTTTTCCAACTTGAGTGTTCATTCCAGTTTCTACAACTATAGCTGCACCGCGCCCAGATGCAACTATACTTGTTGCAAAAACCATATTTTTTTGAAGAGCAAAAGTTGAATTTTTCGAAAAAATTGTTTTTGTGCTTTTTTCCACTAAAAACGACTCTCCTGTTAAAGAAGACTCTTCTGTTTTTAATCCATAACTTTCAATAAGCCTTGCGTCAGCACAAATAAAGTCACCAGTCGAAAATACTATTATATCCCCGGGAACAACTTCTTCGGATGAAATTCTACATATTTTAGAATTACGGATAACCGTAGCTTTAGGAGCGGATAGTTTTTTAAGTGCATCTATAGCTTTTTCAGCTTTACTTTCTTGTAAAACACCAACAATTGCATTCAATAAAACTATAAAAACTATGATCACTGTATCTATATAATCGTCTTTGCCCTCAATTAATGAAGAAAAAAAAGAAACCACAGCTGCAAAAAGCAAAATTATAACCATAAAATCAGAAAGTTGATCAAAAAATCTTTTGAAAATACTTTTTTTCTTTTTTTTAATAAGTATATTTTTACCGAATTCATCAAATTTCTTTTTCACATATTTTGTGCTAAGGCCGTTATGTATATTCGTGCCTAATTTTTTTTCTACCTCATTTATAGAAAGGTTGTACCAATCCAAAACTTTTCTCCTCCTAATTTTACTTCTTAAAATTTTATAAATTTAGCTATTAACTTTTTTTATTTTATTTTTCACATAAAAATTTACATTAATTTTTTGAGTTTTATTACGGTGAAAAATCGATTTGTAAAAATAATACTAACAAGAATATAACTATTTTAAAATTTATTTAGTTATGTATACTCTTTTGAATGTTAATATACTACCTTCAAAATAAAATTTTAAAAACTTAACTTAAAAAAACATGTTTTTGAATATTTAAGATCTCAAGCGCCAACAATAAGTATTGGAGGTGTAAGCGTAAATGGATAATAATAACAACAAAATTAAATTCGGCAAAAAAAAATTTCTAAAAGGAAAAGCATTTTATATCGCTTTGGCAATTTGTTTACTGTGTGTGGGAGGAGCTGCTTTTACAACCATACAAAGCATAAAAGAATTTACATCACCTAAAAATCCACAAGTTGAGTTAAAAGTACCTGAATTTGAAAAAGACAATTCTAAAAAAGATAAGAAAAAAGAAGACAATAAATTAGATAATCAAATTCAACAAAAATCTCAGAATGATGAATCAAAGCAAGTTATAACAAAACCTATTCCTAAAAAAAATGAAGAAAATCAAGAAGCTAAAAAACAAGAAAATCAAGAAAACAAAAATAATCCAGCTAATCCCAAAAAACCAGATCTAATATACCCTGTTGAAAAAAATATTTTAAAAGAGTTCAGTGAATCTCCTGTTTACTCAAAGACTTTTAATGATTGGCGTTCACATAACGGTATAGATTTAAAAATAGAAGAAGGTACAGAAATCAAATCTATCGCTGATGGAAAAGTGCTTAGCATTAAAGATGATCCGATATTTGGAATGGTCATCACAATAGAGCATGAAAAAAGCAGAATAGTTGCTGAATACTGCGGGTTAGACAAAAAAATTTTAATAAAACAAGGTGAAAATGTTAAGCAAGGGCAGAAAATTGGTACTGTAGGTAAAATTCCTTCTGAATCAAGTGATCCGACTCACTTACATTTAACTATAAAAAAAGATAATAAATTCATTAATCCAAAAGACATATTAGGATAATACAAAACTAATCTTATATTTGCCAATAATCTTTTTAATCCTTTAAAAACAAAAATTTAAAAGCTATAGTAAAGAGGAAAAAAATGGAATATAGAAAAATAGAAATTTGTGGCATAAACACACACACTATAAAAGTTTTATCTGAAAAAGAAAAAATCAAACTTTTCAAAATAATAAGAAAAGGAAGAAAAAAAGAAAAAATTAAGGCAAAAGAAGAATTATTAATGGGCAATTTAAGACTTGCACTTAGCGTTGTTCAAAAATTTCTTAACAGAGGAGAAAATTCTGACGACTTATTTCAAATAGCATGCATAGGTTTAATAAAAGCTATAGACAATTTTAACATAGATTTAGGTATAAAGTTTTCAACTTATGCTGTTCCTATGATGATAGGAGAAATAAGAAGATTTTTAAGAGATAATAGTCCTATAAGAGTAACTAGATCAATGAGAGATACAGCTTATAAAGCAATATATGAAAAAGAAAAAATGATTGCTCAAAATAAACGCGAACCAACAATAAGTGAAATTGCAAAAAAATTAGGAGTTACACTTGAAAGTTTAGTGGTAGCAATGGATTCAATTGTGACTCCTTTATCAATTTACGAACCAATAATGAACAACGGACACGAGACTCTACATTTAATAGATCAAATTGGAGACAATAATGATGACGAAAATTGGTTAAAAGAAATATCGATACGTGAATCGATAGGAAAACTAAGCGACAGACAAAAAAATATTTTAGCTTTAAGGTTTTTAAAAGGTAAAACGCAAATTGAAGTTGCAAACGAAATAGGTGTAAGCCAAGCTCAAATTTCAAGACTAGAAAAAAACGCATTGAAAAAAATAAAAAAACAAATTTAAATTTTTTTATGGTAGCAAAAAATAAAATAGCAAATTGTTTGTTTTCTTTTTTTGCAAAACTTTAAATTTCATTAAATTTAAATTCTTTTGAAGCATCATAAACTTTTTGAAATGAAAGTGACGTATCCAAAGATGCCCTAGAATCTGACCCTATTTTTGAAATAAAACTACTAGATTTTGATAAAAAAATTTTTATTTCTTTTTCTGGAACTGAGCTTTTGAATCTAAATATATCTAAATATTTAGATTCAAAAAATACATTTCCTAATCGCATATACTCCACAACATCTGCTTCATGCAAAAGTATAGCAACAAGATCCTTATTAACCACGTCTGCGTCTTTATTTATTATAGCTTCTGCGCAGCGATTTGCATCTTCTTGAGAAATTCCCCAAGCTAAAAGCGCCTTCCTTGCATTATCAGCACTTAGGCCATCGAAAACATCTACGCCGTCGCCTTGCCTTCCAGAATCGTGAAAAGCCGCTGCTACACAAGCAAGTTTAATTTCTTTGTTTGTCAAATTTTTAAACTCTTCAACATATTTTTGATAAAATTCTGCTATAGCTTGAGTAAGAACGCAAGCTCTAAAAGCATGTTTCGGACCATGAAAAACGGAAAATTGGCCCTCATAAACAAGTAGCTGCCTATTAAATATATCTTCGAAATAAAGCTTTTCTTCTTGAGATAAATTTTCTTTATTTTTTCTAAAACTTTGAGAAAGACGTTTAATAAAATTCAAATCTGCTCCGCGTGCTCCCTCTTCTAAAAGTTTTAATTTTTCGCAAAGACTTAAATTTACCCATTTTTCCCTGCTGCCATTATGCATAACTTCTACAGATTCTAAAGATGGAGATTTAAGAGAATAATAATTGTCAACCGCGAAATTACAAATTTCTGCTATATTCAAATTCTCTACATCATTGTAATAACTTATGGGTTTTGAATTATTTTCTACATCATGAAACTCTGGTTTAATATTTTCTTCTTTATTCTGCAAAATAGATTGATTGTTTTTAAAGGTATAAGAATTTGCTTTTTTCTCTATTTTTCTTGTAGGACTTAAATTTGCTTTTCTTAAGTTTCTTTTTTGTTGAACTTTAAACAAACTTGTTCTTTTCCTTGCTTTTTTTGTAAAACCAGATGTTGATTTAATTCGCTTTAAAGGTTTTTGAATGTTTCTGTGTAAATTTAATTTATGTTTTTTTAGTAACTCTCCTTTATTTAATTGTCTTGCTCGTTGTCTAATACTCCTATTTAACTGTTGTTTATTATTAAAATATGAACTAGAATAAGGTTTTTCTTCTTTAAATGTAGAGTTCAAATTAATAGCTGGAGATAAAGCAAACATTAAAGCACTAACAAAACTAAGTTTGCTTTTAAATTGAACTCCACCACTTATATCAGATAAATTTTTTCCTTCCAAAACGTTTTCATATTTCTTGGCAAATTCTTTGCAATCATTAAAATTAAAATTAAAACCTTTATTTTTTGCAATAGGAATAACTTCAGTTTCTAAGAAAACTCTACTATTTTCAATGAATGTTTTGTCATATAAAGCTACCCGTTTGTGTATTAGAGTCTTTAAAGTTTCATCTTTTTCTACTAAATTATAAAAATTTTCAACATCTTCTATTGACAAATAAATCAGCACCTTTTTTGATTATAAATTTTTTAAGTATTATCTATAAAATAAATTAAAAAATACTAAAAAACTTTAAAATAAATTTTAAATATTTTTTCAATTTAAATTTTTAAAACATAACATTCAAAATAAGCTAGCAAAGTGTTTTTAAATTTTAAATTGTAACCTTTTTGCTTCTTTCTACTATTATAAAAATAGATACTAGTATCGAAAAAAATATTTAAAAGGAGATTTTAGTATGTTAAAAAAACAAAAAAAACTAAAGTATTCAATAAAAGCCACAGTAGCAATTTTTTTATCTATTTTCACTTTAACTATTGGATCTGGTTGCTCTTTAAATAAAAGCCAACCTACCTTAAAAACAAAAAATGAAAACAGTAAAATTTCAAAAAAAGAAAAAACACATAATAAATTAACTAAAAATGCTACAACAAATCTTCCGCCAAAAGCAGCAGTACTTTTTGACGAAGATCCAACACCATCAAGCGGCGATATATTAGAAGCAAATGTAACAGGTGATACAGACTACATAATAATTGCAGAAAAAAGAATAGATAAGAACAAGTACTATCTAATTTTAAGAACAGAGTGTTTAGAAGGTGAAGTTGGCTGGCCTGGAACGTATAAATACAATGGCTCGCCTGTTAAAAATCACTTAGATTGGTGGTTTTCTAATCTTGATGAAGATTTAGCACTTAAAAGATATGCTGTAGGTAACGATGCAGATATTAATATGGGATTTCCTTTCGCAAACACTCTATTTAATCTTATTAAAAAAAACAACGATAATAGTAGTGACAGATTAGAAAACGCTGATATTCTCAAAAAGGATGATTTATATTTAAACATGCTAAATAAAGTAAAAAAAACCTGTAGAGAAAGTGTAGGAACAGGACTAAGTAATCCTATACCAGGTAGAAAAAAATCTGCTTTCATTTTAAGTACACAAGAGGCTTCTAATTTTATTTCAGAATATTATCCTGTAAAAACAGCTACCCAAAATTCGGGAACGCCTCCGAAAACAATAATTAATTGGTCTCTTACTAAAAACCCAAAACCGAATAATAATGCTACAAATACAAACGAAGACAATTTAAAACAACTGAACGATATAATAAAAGAAAAAAAAGAAGACGAAAAAAGTTGGTGGCTTAGAAGCGGAAATTACATCATAAGCGAAGACATAACAGAAGGCATAGGAAATCAGTACTTTAAAGGAGCGTTTTTAACATCCAATTTTGCAGGAAAAATCGCAAAATTCGAAGAAGAAATGGTGTTTCCTGATGAGGCATATTCAACATTGACAACATGTGAAATCTTATCGGAAGAACCACGAGAATCAACAAAAATTTCTGAGTTTTTTGAAAGAAAAGTTTCTAGTGTAATTTATTTTTGGATAGATCCTAAAGACTTTACTAAAGAAAAAATGATCGATCAATACTTAATTAGAACCACTAAGTACAATAACTACAATGAGGCTTTTAAAGCTCTTGAAGCTAACAGTGACACGAATGAAAAAGAAAAGCTAGAAAAAAATGTAGAAATCGCAAAAAAAGCATACGATGAAATCTTTTCAAATTATAAAATAACAAATTCACTTCATATACGCCCGGCTTTATGGGTAAGTGCAGATATTGTAGACGAAGCAAACGACGACGAAAAAGAAGATGATGAAGAAGATGAAGATGATCAAAGTTAATAATAAAAATAGATTCAAAATTTTAAAAACTAAAAATTATTAAATCTTTAAATTAAAGTACCTTTTTATAAGGTACTTTTTATATATTTTTGTATTTTAAAAAGTTTTAAATATAATTTTAAAATAAGATCGCCTACAATTGCTAAAAAATTTCAATGAAAAACACTTTTTAATACATAAAAAAAATATTTAAGTAAACAATAGGTTTATAAATTTTCAATTATTTTAAAAACTAATTCTAGAATTTAAAAATAAGGAGAGTAAGGCAAATGAAGAAAATCGTTGTGCCTGCAGAAAAAGAAAATCTTAATAAAATTCTTGAGCTTTCTCACGAGGTATTATCAAAAATAAAGAATTTAGAAGAAAAAACAATTTTAAATATCGATTTAGTTATAGAAGAAATTTTTGTTAATGTCGCTTGCTATGCATATCCAGAAAAAAAAGATGGGACGGTAACTATAATGTGTTCAATTGAAGATGAAACTTTTATTATCGAGTTTATAGATAAAGGAGTTAAATTTAACCCACTTGAAAACAATGAACCTGATATTACTCTTGATGCTGAAAAAAGAAAAGCAGGTGGGCTTGGCATTTTTTTAGCTAAGAAACTAACTGATAAAATTCATTATTTTTATAAAAACAATGAAAACCACTTAATATTAGAGAAAAATCTTAAAATGACGTAAACAATTTTAAAAATAGATTTTGTTGTTTATTAAATTAATTTTTGGGAGGTAACTATGGAAATTGACAAAAAAAAGGATGGAGAAACTCTTACGGTAACTTTAAAAGGAAGGCTCGATACGAATGCTGCCCCAGAACTTGAAAAAGATTTTGAAAGCAGTTTAACCGACGAAATTAAAAATCTTATTTTTGATTTTAAAGACTTGGTTTACATCAGTAGTGCTGGATTACGTGTTGTTCTGAGTACACAAAAAAAAATGAATAAAAAATCTGGAGAAATGAAAATAAGAAATGCTAATCAAACCATTAAAGAAGTATTTGAAGTAACTGGTTTTTTAGATATTTTAAATCTTGAATAAAAGGAGAAAAACATTATGAGTAAAAAACAAATATTTAGAAAATCAAGTCTTGATCGCATTTCTTCTCCAGAAAAATTAAATGATTATATAAAAGTTTCTAACCCGAGTGTTTGGTTAATAATTTCAGCTTTATTTGTTTTAATTGTTATAGGATTTGTTTGGGCATCTGTAGGATCATTGCCCACAAATGTTCAAGCTGTTGGAGTATTTGCAAGTCAAAATAAAAGCTCTAAATCTGCAGATCAAGTAGAATGTTTTTTAAAAGAATCATACGTAACTGGAGAAACTGTTGGTGATGAAGAAGGAAACGCAAATCAAAATTTTATCGTAAAAATCGGACAAACTGTTAATATTTATCCAGTTGGCAGTTCTACAAAAGATGACAGCGGTATTACGGGAGTTATTAAAGAAATAAACACGTCACCTTTAACAATTGAAGAAGTGTTAAAACTCACAAATGAACCCTTTGCAAAAAAAATCGCAGCAAAAGAAGGGGTGTCTGAAAGCTTTTTTAAAGCAAAAATTGATTTAAAAAAAAATAATTCATCAAACAACACCGCGATAGAATCTGGATCTCAATGTAATTTAAAAATTGAAGTAGAAAGTGTAACTCCTATAAGTTTTCTTTTTGGATAATAAAAATTTGTTTTATTTTTGAAAATAGTAAAAACTTTATAAATATTTTAAGATTGGAGGTTAAACTGTGGGAAAAGTTGAAAAAGTTCCTGTTGTGATACAAATGGAAGCTCTTGAATGTGGAGCAGCAAGCCTTGCAATGATACTTGCATATTTTGGGAAATGGGTTCCACTTGAACAAGTTAGAAGCGACTGCGGCGTATCTCGCGATGGAAGTAACTTAAAATATATGACAATGGCTGCAAAGTCTTACGGGCTTATTCCTTCAGCTTTTAAATGCGATTTAGAAGGAATTAAAAAAATAAATTTTCCAGCAATTATACACTGGAATTTTAATCATTTTGTTGTATTAAACGGTTTTAAAGGAGATAATGCAATAATAAATGATCCAGCTCGGGGAACTGTAAAAATAAGTATGAAGGAATTTGACGAATCTTTTACAGGTGTTGTTGTTTCTTTTGAAAAAAGTAAAGACTTTAAGCCTGGCGGAAAACCAGATAGCATTTTAAACTTTGCTATGAAGCGTCTTTCTGGAACTTTGATTCCTTTTATATTTGTAATAGTTACAAGCTTTTTAACAACTATTGCAGGTCTTATATCTCCAGCATTTGGGCGAATATTTCAAGATAGAATTTTAACACAAAAAAACCCAGAATGGTTATACCCGTTTATATTAGGTTTTGGTCTTACTGTTTTATTTCAAGTAGTTATTACAATTATTAACAATCTTTATATGCTAAAAATACAAGGTAAATTAGCAATTGTCGCAAACTCCGGATTTGTTTGGCATGTGTTGCGTTTGCCAATGGACTTTTTTTCGCAAAGAATGGTAGGAGATGTTTTGTCTAGACAAAGCTCAAATGAAACTATAGCAAGTACTTTAATAGGGCAATTTGCGCCTATACTTTTAGACTTTGCTACTCTTATTTTTTATATGGTAGTTATGATAAGATATAATTTTTTGCTAAGTGTAATCGGAATAGCATCTGCAGTATTTAATATGTTTTTCGGACAGTTTTTGGCAAACAAGCGAACCAATATACAAAGAATTCAGGCTAGAGATGCCGGAAAAGCATCTGCCGCTACAATGTCTGGTATAGAAATGATAGAAACAATAAAATCTTCAGGAGCTGAAAATGGCTTTTTCCAGCGTTGGTCTGGATTTCAAGCATCATTAAATTCTGCCACTGTTAAATTTGCTAAAATGAATCAATATTTAGGTTCTATATCTTCTTTGGTGTCCATAACAACTGATTTAATAATAAGAATGTTGTGTGTTTATTTGATAATGACAGATGAGTCGTGGAGTATAGGTAAACTTAGCGCATTTACAATTTACTTAGGCTCTTTTCTATCCCCAGTTAACAAATTAATATCTGTGATGCAAAGTGTTACTCAAATGAAAAGTGATATGGAAAGAATACAAGATGTTTTAAAATATAAACCTGATGTTGTTTATAAGGATGAACAAAGCGATTCTGCTAGTTATAAAAAACTTACAGGAAATTTAGAAATGAAAAACGTCACTTTTGGTTATAATAAATTAGCTGAACCATTAATAAAAGACTTCAATCTTTCTTTAAAACCAGGTTCAAAAGTTGCTATTGTAGGATTTTCTGGATGTGGAAAATCAACTCTTGCAAAATTAATATCAGGACTCAATAAGCCTTGGTCTGGCGACATTAAATTTGATGGTAAATCAATTGAATCGGTAGATAGACAAATTTTGACCGGCTCTTTAGCTGTTGTTGACCAAGATATAACTATGTTTCCAGACACAATTTCTAACAATATAAAAATGTGGGACGATGCTATTGAAGATTTTGAAATGATTTTAGCCGCAAGAGATGCTCAAATACACAACGACATTTTAGAACGCAAGGATGGGTACAATCACATAGTTTTAGAAGGAGGAAAAGATTTTTCAGGTGGGCAAAGACAGCGTTTTGAAATTGCTAGAGTTCTTTCTCAAGACCCAACAATTATAGTGTTAGATGAAGCAACATCTGCACTTGATGCTAAAACAGAATATGATGTTGCAAAATCTATAACAGACAGAGGTATAACTTGTGTAATTATTGCACACAGGCTTTCTACTATTCGCAATTGCGATGAAATTATAGTAATGGAAAAAGGAAAAGTAATGCAAAGAGGTAAACACGAAGAACTTTATAAATCTAAGGGGCTATATAAAAAACTAATATCAACTGCATAAATTAGGTTTTTAAAACTAATGAACAAAAGGGTGTGTTTTATGGGCTGGGTTGACGATCAGATTAAAAGTCGTATAAAAAACGACAAAGAATCTTTTGAAAATTCAATGATGGATCTTTCGTCTGTTGTGCTTGGGAAAAAAGCTATAGCAAAAAATATTAAAAACGAAAGACAAACAACTACTGATGCCATAGGTGAAATTCTAAAATATTACAAAATAAAAGTATCTGAAATACCAAAAAAATTAAAAGAAATCGACGAACAACTAGACTTTGCTTTAAACCCTACAGGAATAATGTATAGAAAAGTAGCATTTGAAGACAACTGGTGGAAAAGTGCTATAGGCCCTATGATTGGTTTTACAAAAAAAGGTAATGCGGTTGCTCTGTTGCCATACGGAATTTCAGGATATAGATTTTTTAATTATGAAACAGGTGAATTTGTTAAAATAAATAAATTAACAAACAAAATGTTGTCAAATGAAGGTATTTGTTTTTATAAGCCTTTTCCATTAAAAAAAATTTCCATAAAAGATTTAGTCACATTTACAATAAAAACTTTAAGTATAGCAGACTTAGTTATGATTTTATTTTCTACAGCAGCAGTTACATTGCTCGGAATGTTATCGCCATTGTTGACAAAACTTCAATACGACAAATTAATACCTTCCGGTAAAATAAAATTTATTTTGCCAATTGCTTTAATCTTACTCGGCTCAGCTATTTCTTCTTTGTTGATTAGAGTTGCTAAAGATTTAATTATGAACAGAATACAAACAAAAATGGCAATATACGTAGAAAGTGCTACTATGAGCAGAATTATATCCTTACCTGCATCTTTCTTCAAAGACTATAGCTCCGGGGACCTTGCTAGCCGTGTTTCAGGAGTGCAACAAGTATGTATTCAATTGGCAGATGCTTTTTTAACTACAGGTTTGTCTACTCTTTTTTCTATAACGTATGTAACACAAATGGTATCTTTCGCACCAGCAATGGTTATACCAGGATTGATTATAATGATAGCACAAACTGCATTTACAATAATAGGAACTTTTTTAAATCTTAAAAACTCAAGAAAATCTTCAACCATTGGTGTTAAACTAAGTGGTATTTTATTTTCTATTTTTAATGGCATACAAAAAATTAAACTTGCAGGTGGAGAAAGGCGTGCATTTTCTCAATGGGCCGAAAACTACAAAGAATGTGCATATTTTCAATATGATCCCCCGTTTATTACAAAATTCTTTCCTATTCTAAGTAATATTGCAGACTTAATCGGTTCACTCGTATTATATTATTTTGCTGGTGCTTCTAAAACAAGTGTAGCAAATTATAGCGCTTTTAATATGGCTTATGGCCAAGTGAATGGAGCTATTATGTCACTTATAGGAATTTCTACAACATTTACCACGATGAAACCTCTTATAGAAATGATAGAACCCGTGCTTAATAGTATTCCAGAAGTAAGTATTAAAAAAAAGATCGTAACAAACATCTCTGGCAGCATAGAAATTCAACACGTTACGTTTAGTTATATTAAAGATGGGCCCAAAATTTTAGATGATATGAGTTTTAAAATTTTGCCAGGTCAATATGTTGCTATAGTCGGAAAAACTGGATGTGGAAAATCAACATTAATGAGGCTTTTGCTAGGGTTTGAAAAACCAAATCTTGGTTCTATATACTTTGACGGTACTGATATGGAAAAACTAGATTTAAGATCTTTGCGTCAACATATAGGAGTTGTTATGCAAAACGGAAAACTTTTTTCTGGAGATATATATTCAAACATTGTAATATCTGCGCCACATCTTAATTTAGAAGAAGCTTGGGAGGCTGCAAAACTTGCAGGAATAGAAAAAGATATCCAAGACATGCCCATGGGAATGAACACACTTATAAGCGAAGGTCAAGGAGGGATATCCGGGGGACAGCGTCAACGTCTCATGATTGCAAGAGCAATAGCACCTAAACCAAAAATTTTAATGTTAGATGAAGCAACATCTGCCCTTGATAACATAACTCAAAAGCAAGTTTCAGATTCATTAGAAAGTCTTAAAAATACGCGTATTGTTATAGCGCACAGACTTTCAACAATAAAAAACTGCGATAGAATTATTATGTTAGATAAAGGTAGAATAATCGAAGATGGAAGTTACAAAGAATTAACAGAATTAGAAGGTAGTTTTGCTGAACTCGTAAAAAGACAACAAATTGATACAAAAGAAAACAAAAATGACGACGACTCTGAACAACAGAATAAAGACGAAACCAAAAATGAAGAAGAATCAAACCAAAATTATGAAGAAAGCTCTAACGAATTTAAAGACTCTCAAGAACAGCCAGATGAATACCATAAAAAAAATTCAGAAGAAGTTAACGAAAACGAAACTGGAAATGAAACTTCAGAAGAAAACGATGAAAATGAAAATGAAGATTCTGAAGGAAATTACGAAGATGATGAAGAAAATTTAGAAGAAAACGATGAATATGAAAATGGAAATCCCGAAGAAAATTATGAAGATGATGAACAACAAAGCTATGAAGATGAAAATTATGAAGATCCTCTGTACACTGAAGAAAATGAAGAAGACAACAACGAAGATAATTCATTAGAAAATAATGAAAGAAATAATAATTTAAAAAATGTGAGCGGAGGTTCCAAAAAAAGTAAAAAAGAAAATCAAGATAAAAAATTAGATAAAGATTCAGAAGGCGAAAACAACGAAAATTCAAAAAACGAAAAATAAATTTTATAGTTAAAATCAAATATTTTATTCGCAGCTTAAACTTATAAAATATTGTTTTTCTTTTTTAAACTTAATTAACAAACTTATTTTTAAGCTTCACAGTCAGAGCTTAAATTTTAGATGTAACTTGTAAAATATTTTTTTACTTTTAATTTAACTTTAATTTTTTAAAATTAAATACCACTTTTATTTGCAAAATTAAAACAATTTAAAAACTAATATAGCTTTAAAAGCTTCTATTTAAAACACCGAAATAAATTTTTAAACTCCTCCTGGCAAAGTTATCTCTTTTGAATACGGCGTCATTAAAAAATATTTTACCCAAAGATTATACATATATGGAGGTATAGATTTTCTACCACCCCATGGTTTATTAGGACTGCAAAAATGAATTGCACATACATTATCTACTTCTTCTTTATAAGCTTCAGAAAATTTTGTATCAGCCGCCACAAGAAATGCCATAATAGAATATCTTTGCGGCAACGACAGTACTTTGTCTGCTGACAATACTTTCGTCATAGCATATTCTTCAATACCACCTATTAAGTGATCTTCTTTTCTAAATCTTTCAATATTTTCAGTGTAATATTTGCAATGTTCCAAAAATAATTTCTGAAGATCGTTTTTTCTAATTTCATCAAGATTGAGGAGAATTACACCTGCAGTTACCCAATAAGATGAATTAAAAACACCTAGGTCAGAAGGAGCATGTTTTTCATACACCTTAGAAACATCTACACACGCTGCATATTTATTACCAACATCATCAAAAAGTGAAGCTAAATTTTTCAAAACTATAACGTCATCGTCAAGCCACAAAATCTTATCTAAATTTGGAAACAATTCACAAGCAAATAATTTAACAAGTATACCATTGCTCCACGGGCTGTTATCATAATTTTTAATTTTTTCTTCATCAAAAGGTACAAAATTCAAATCAAAGTCCCTGATTTTCTTCATAGAAATAATTTTGTCTTTATTTTCTTTGCTCATTTGCGTTTTTGAAAAGTAAACTAAGTAAATAGATAATTTTTTTTCTTTAGGCGTATTAGAAAGCAAAGAAGCTATTGTCACGCAAGTTGGCATAGCATTTCCATCATCAGCACAAAGAAATACATTCATTTCAGTAGCAGTGTTAACTTTTTCCTTTTCTTTATTTTCACAACAACACAACAAAGCAGAAAACAAGCTCACAAACAGTAATGTAAAAAATAAATACATTTTTGAAATATTTTTAAAGTACACTAAGCTTTCCCTCACTAATTAAAAAATTACAACATCTTAAAATTTTTAAAACTCAATGTAAATTTTACCACAAGTTACTAAAAATTGTAAAGCCACTAAATTTTAATTAATAAAGTCTAAGTGACATTTTTTACAATGCTCGTCTTGTATTGTTAACAAAAATAATTCTTTACAAGTTTATTTTATTGATGCTACAATTTATTTGATGACAAAATATTAAGATTTAAATTTTTTAATTTAAAAAGAATTTTTGCCTTTATTCTGCTGATTTAAAATAAATTTTTGTAAAAATTTGCTAATTTAAACAAAAATTCTACGTTTCTTTAAAAAGGAGGAATTCTAATTAATGAATAATAAAGACTTTCCTAGAATTATTGCATTGTTAAGAAAGGAAAGAGGGTTTAGTCAAAAAAAAGTTGCTAAAGATTTAGATATTTCTCAAGCTTTACTTTCGCACTACGAAAGAGGCATAAGAGAATGTGGGCTTAGTTTTGTTGTTAAAGTTGCTAGTTACTACGACGTTTCTTGTGACTACTTACTTGGCAGAACATTAGATAGATCTGGTAAAACTTTAAAAATTGAAGATATTCCCGACACAGACTCTACTAACAAAGAAAATATTTTCTCAGGCAGTCTTTTGCCTATTTTAAATAAAAAACTTATTATTAATTCTTTAGTAATAATTTTTGATATTTTAAATAAAGTTAAAAGTAAAAGTTTAACAACTGAAATATCTGCGTACTTAATGACATCTATTTACAAAATGTTTAGAATTTTATATTCACTGAACGCAAAAAATCCTCAGGGATTATTTTCTATTTCAAAACATACTTACAAAGGTTTTTCTGATGCTTTAGAATCTATTTCAGAAATAAATGCTGGTTGTATAGTCTCGGAAGAAAAATTAGATGAATTCGAAAAATTAAATGTAAATCAAAGAATAGAACTTTCTCCCAAATTAATTTCCAAAGATTATCCTCTTTTTGCGCCTTCGCTTTATAATTTAATACAAAATACTGAATCAAGAATGGGCAAAAAAAAATTAAAATTAAACTCAATAGTATTTTCAGCTAAATCATCTTAAATTTTTAGTTTAAAATAAAAACTTCAATATTTTCACTATTAAGTTTAACTTAAAATTTAAGTTTTCTGCTTTTATTTTTTTAAAAAAGAAAGTGTGTGATACACAAATAAAAACCAAAAATATAACAACTATAGCTATATTTTCAGCATTATCTATTCTTTTGTCTTTTTTAGGATTTCATATTCCTTTTCTACCTTTTTTAAAAATAGACGCTTCTGAAGTAATTGCTGTATTGGCTGCTTTTTTGACAAATTCTGCATTAGGAATAACTGTATTTTTTGTAAGAAACTTCATTTTCTTTATTTTCTTTTCAAAAACTATGGGAATAGGTGAACTTATAAATTTTATTTTAAATAGTTTATTTATAATTTTCAGCAAAATAACTTACGTTAAGCTCAAAAATACTAAACTAAATGCTCTTGTTTGGTGTTTAGCAATAGGGATTATTTTTTCATCAACTGTTAATATTTTTTTAAATTATTTTTTATTTTATCCTATGATTTTTAATATAATTCCTCAAAGCACCATATTAAAAACATATGCGTCAATATTCCCGTGGGTAACTAATTTGAGCATTGCAGTTCTAAGTGTTAATTTGCCGTTTACAATTTTAAAGCAGTTATTGAATTCCGTTTTACTCGTGTACTTGTTGAAATATTTTAAAAGTTTTAATCTTTAAAACACATAGAAAAATACGCTATTTTCAAAGTTACAAATTGAACTTTTAAATAACGTATCTTTGTTAGCGGCTGCTTTTTTAAATAAAAATATTTTAAAACTCTTCTTACATTTAAGCTTCTTCTTTTTGTTGTAAATCTTCTTTATGTCTTTGTTCTTTTAATGTTTCATATTTTTTACTTAACGAAAACACAGAAAAAATCCAAGAAAACACTACCAAAAACAAAACACCAGATAATATATTAACTAAACTTGAAAGCTCCCTGCCTGTAAATATAAAACCTAACACTGTTATTACAATTGACCCTAAAGATTTTCCGAATCTTCCTCCAACAACTTCAACAGCAGCTTGGCCTGTCGTCTTTAACTCACTGTCAAGAGGTATATATGCCATTTGCTTTGTGGAATCAAATAAAGAATATTTAATTCCTTTTGAAATTGCATCCTGAACTAAACCAACATACACAACAAGCTCAAGAATAACAAAGCCAAAAATTTTTGAATTTATTCCATTATTATTTTCTTGCATTATTAATAGAAAGAATGCTCCACCTAGTATTAAAACAGAAATCGGTGTAACAAGCGCCGCTGTTTTCCACTTACACTTTCTCAAAACATTACTACAAGTTAAAGTTATTATGATGGTGACTATTCCTGTCACAATAGAGAGATCTGCCATCATATTATTAAACTTAGAAGAAGACCCGTAAAACAATTTTCCTTGATCTTTCCACACAACTTCCGAAATATTAATAGCAACTCCGTAAGCAACAACAAGTATAGTAATTAACAATAGATATCCCGACTTAAAAATGGCTTTAAAACTTTCTCCTAAACTTAACTTAGCTTTTTTCTTTTTAGCTTTAATTTGAGATGGATCATAAAACTTAGGGTCAGTTAAAACATTTTTGTTTACATAATAGTAAAGATATACAATTATCAAACCAACAATTAAAACACCTGTCATTTGCATAAGAACTCTAATACTTTCAAATTTAGTTGATAACTTTGCAAAAAAACCTGAACATATCAAGCCAAGATTTCCTACACAAGCAAAAAGCCCATAAAATCTTTTTACTTCGTCTTTTTTAGTTGTTTGGTTAGCAAATTGCCAAAATAATGAAGATATTACCAAACTTCCCCATATTTCAGAAATTATATAAAAAAGTGCAAAGCTCCAATTCCCAATTAAAGGCCAAATCTCATAAAACAAACCGGGTGTGCTTTTTTGCATATTTTTTATCCAGCCTTCACTTAAATGAATGTTGTTGGCTATAGGATAAAGTATAAAGCCAAAAATAGCATAAAAAATAAGAAAAGAAAACACGGTAATGTAAAAAGTTTTTCTTGAACCAAACTTACCGAGTAATTTACCAAAAACTACAACAGCAATCATTGCAAATGGTAAAACTCCATAAAGTTTAAGTGCAGGAATAGACTTTGCTCCACCTCCTGGTGCATTTACCAATAAAGTATCTTTTAAATCTCTGACCAAAGTATAAACAAACAAAATGCAAAACATCATAAAACTCATCGGCAAAAATTTTTTCATTTCATACCCATGAATCGGCCATAGAGCTGCTCTAACTTTGCCAAACTCTGTTGTTTTTGTATCGCCGGATTCTCCGCTCATCTAAAACCCTCTCTTTGTATTAAATTTAAATTCAAGAAACCTTAGTCGAATAATCACTAAAAATCTTTTTACTTAAACTTTAAAATAAAAACACCCAATTTTTTTAAATTTATTAAACATAAGTTAAGCTTTTAGATAACAACAAAGGCTTCACTGTAAACGTGCCATTTAACTAGTGTAAAAGCACCAAAACCATTATATCAAACTGTTGATTAAAAACAAGCTGCTTAAAGGCAACTAATTCATGTGGCTTGTAAAATTTTTACAAAAATGATTTTTAAAAGCAAATGTATAAAGTTTATTTTAAAACCACAATATTAATGTTAAACAGAAAAAAACAAAATATTCACAAAATTCACACTAACTAATTTTAAATAGAATATTGTTGCTTTTTATTTTTAAAATTCCTTCTTTAACTTAATAAACAAATAACATTTTAATTTTTATTATAAAAACAAAAATAAATTTTTTAAAATTAAAACCTTATGAGTTTCCTTTAAACAATTCTTTTATTTTATCTAAAGCAAAATTTTTTAAAGACTCTTTAATTATCTTGATTTTTAATTCAATATCAGATTTGCAAAAATTAAGTTTTTCAATTTTAAAATCTATTTTTGAACCGTAAACTTCTAATTTCATATTTGAAGGTAAAAAAAGTTTATTATCTTTAATTTTAAGACCTTCTTTTAAACTTTCTTTTAAAAGCAAAAAAAATATAAATTTAAAAACTCTTAATTTGCCAAACTTGACTTTCTTTACATCAACAATTATTTGTTCACTTTTTTCAGAAAGAAAAATTTTAGCTTCAATTTCTGCTCCAATATGAATTTTATTAAATGTAAGTGGTAAATATATTAAAGCAACATCTTTATTTGCGCTAATAATATTTACCCCTTTTAATGCTAGACCTTTAAAGTGCATATCTTTAATTTTTGAAATTAAAAGAGAATTCAAAATAGAATTTATTTCAACATTTTTCAAAGTAATTTCTTGATTTAAAGCAGAGGTTAAAATTATCTTTCTAGCTAATTTTGAAAAATTTTCATTATTAAATTTTCCTTTATAATCATCTTTTGTAACTAAACTAAAAACTATAATTAAAGTCAGAATTAAAATTAAAAAAACATAAACTAATATTGAAATTAATTTTTTTTTAATATTTTCTTCGCTATTAAAACCTTTAATTCTAAAATTTTTAATCAATAATTTCTCATCCCTTCAATCATAAATGAAATTAAATTACAATTAACTACATTTTTAATATATTGTTGGTATTATAAATCAAAATAAAATAACATTCTGAATATTTAAGATTAGTAAAATTTTAAAACTAAAAGAGTCATTTTATTATATTCATTTTTTCGATGAAAAAGACAAATAACTAATCTCATTTGTTCTTAATCTAAACTTGAAAAAAATTATAAGAACTGCCACAATTAAAATGTTTGTTAGAGATTTTTAATATGCGAGTGTTTTATAAAATATAAGATGAGAACATACAGCAAATGTTAGCTTTTTTATATAAAACATCAAATAGGAGTTGAAAATAAAAAATTTAATGAAATATGATCACAAAACTATAGAAAGAAAATGGCAGAAAATTTGGGAAGAATCTCAGTGTTTTTTTGCTTCTAATGATTTTACTTCAAATCATCCTAAGTTTTACGCATTAGTTGAATTTCCTTATCCATCGGGAAAAGGCTTGCATGTAGGGCATCCTCGATCTTACGTAGCTCTCGACGTTATTTCTAGAAAGCGTCGAATGATGGGGTACAATGTTCTTTATCCCATGGGATGGGATGCCTTTGGGTTGCCTACAGAAAACTTTGCAATATCACATAATATTCACCCAGAAATAGTAACCGAAAACAATATAAAAAACTTTAAAAATCAACTTAAATCTTTAGGCATTTCTTATGATTGGAACCGAGAAATAAATACGACTGATCCAGAATATTTTAAATGGACTCAATGGATATTTTTAAAACTTTTTGAAAACAATCTAGCGTACAAAAAAAAAACAAAAGTTAACTGGTGTGTTTCTTGCAAAAGTGTTCTTGCAAACGAAGAAGTTGTTGGTGGAATTTGCGAACGATGCAAAGGAAATGTGATTAATAAAACAAAAACACAATGGATGTTAAAAATAACAAAATATGCACAACGTCTTATTGATGATCTTGATTTTGTTGATTATCCTGAACATGTAAAAGCCCAACAAAAAAATTGGATCGGCCGCTCAGAAGGTGCACAAATTATTTTTTCTCTTAATACCGGAGAAAATATTTTAATCTACACAACAAAACCTGAAACCATTTTTGGTGTAACATATATCGTTTTATCTCCCGAACATCCAATATTAGATAAAATATCTAAAAATGTTTTAAATATATCCGAAATAAAATCATACAAAACAGAATTTCAAAAAAAATTAGAATTTCAAAAAAAAGAAAATATGAAAAAAAAGACTGGAGTAGAAATAAAAGGTATTTTAGCAATTCACCCTATAACAAAACAAAAAATTCCTGTTTTCATTTCTGACTACGTTTTAATGTCTTATGGAACAGGGTCAGTAATGGCTGTTCCTGGTCACGACAGAAGAGATGAGGAATTTGCGTTAAAATTCAATTTGCCAAAAATATCTGTTTTAAATGAAAAAAATGAAACCTTAATTAATTCATCGTTTTTAAATGAAATGACAGTAGAATCAGCAAGAAAAAAAATAATAGAATGGATTTGCAAAAATAAAAAAGGTGAAATAAAAATTAATTACAAATTACGCGATTGGATTTTTTCTAGACAAAGATATTGGGGCGAACCAATACCAATTATTAATTGCGAAAAATGCGGTTTTGTTCCTATTAAAGAAAGCGAACTTCCTTTAAAACTTCCAAAAATCAAATCCTATGAATTAAGTAATGAGGGTGAGTCCCCTCTTTCAAATTTAAAAAATTGGGTTAACACTACATGCCCAAAATGCGGTTGTCAAGCAAAAAGAGAAACAGACACTATGCCACAATGGGCAGGTTCATCTTGGTATTTTTTAAGATACACAGATCCACATAATAAAAATTCATTAGCAAGTAAAGAAGCACTTAACTATTGGTTGCCGGTTGATTGGTATAATGGTGGCATGGAACACACAACGCTTCATTTACTCTACAGCAGATTTTGGCACAAATTTTTGTACGATATAAAAATAGTTCCAACTAAAGAACCTTATTCTAAAAGAACTAGCCACGGAATGATACTAGGAGAAAATCAAGAAAAAATGAGCAAATCTCGTGGAAATGTTGTAAATCCCGACACTATAATTAAAGAATACGGAGCAGACGCTACAAGACTATACGAAATGTTTATTGGAGACTTTGAAAAAGCGGCTTCGTGGCAACACGGCGGCATAACAGGATGCATGCATTTTTTAGTTAGATATCAAAGACTTCCGCAAATGTTAATAAATGAAAATTTTATAAGAAAAAATTTATTGAGCGTTTTTCACAAAACTATTAAAAAAGTATCTGAAGACATAGAAAACTTAAAATTTAACACAGCAATTTCTACATTAATGTCTTTACTTAATGAAATATATCTAACCAAAAAAATTACAACATATGAATTGAAAATTTTTTCTTTACTATTAAATCCATTCGCTCCTCACATAACAGAGGAACTTTGGGAAAAATGTAAATTTAGTAAAAAATTATTAGCGCAAGAAAAATGGCCTTCTTATGATGAAGAAAAGTGCAAAGAAGAATTTGTTGAAATAGCTGTTCAAATAAATGGAAAACTTAAAACAAGATTAACAATTCAAACTTCACTAGATAAACAACAAGTTATGATTGAAGTCAAAAAAGATCCTAAAATAACAAATTTACTTTATAACAAGCAAATATTAAAAGAAATTTATGTAGAAAAAAGGCTCCTAAACATTATCATTAAGTAAAGCAGCGGTAATTTAAATTAATATATCGTAAAATATTTAATATCAAGTTAAATTATAATAATTTCATTAACAATCAAATCTATTAATGTTAAATTAGAAGTTGCTGCCAAACTTTATTTTTAAAAGTTTTTAATTTTAAGTTAAAAACATCTGGCGGAGAGTCAGGGATTTGAACCCTGGATACGCTTTTACGTATACTGGTTTTCGAGACCAGCTCTTTCAACCACTCAGACAACTCTCCACTTATTATGTTAAAACTAGTTTAATTCAAAATACGTTTTAATTTTTTAAAAAACATCTAAAATATTTTATAGCTTAAAAACAACTTTAAAATATTAAATTATTTTTTGCATCTGCCATACTCTTCTATATTTTAAAAGGAACTTAACAAAAAAACAACCTGCATATAATATTATATAAAATAACACATAACGCATCGTTATACTACTTGCAGAATTTAAAAACGTTTAATCAAAATTACAAATTTTATTAAAAATCTTCAGCATTAATATGAGTTAATAAATTTTTATCCGGCAGAATAATTTATAATTTTTTAAAATTCGTTTTAAAGCATTTAAAGCACATATTAATAAACAAAAACATTTTAAAATAATTTTGTAAAATTTTTATTATTAAATTACTTACTTTTCAAAAAACATAATTTGTGATAGAATAAAGTTTGAACGAATAAAAAGGTAGTTTAGCATGAAAGTTTTGGTCGGCATGAGTGGAGGAGTTGACTCAAGTGTTGCTGCGTTGCTTTTGCTTCAACAAGGATACGACGTAACTGGTGTTACAATGAAACTTTTTTCAAACTCTTCTAATGAAACAACTAATGATAAAAAATGCTGTTCCATTGATGATGTTAGCGATGCAAGAAGAATAGCATATAAACTTTCTATAGATCACATAGTTATGAATTTTACTTATGAGTTTGAAAACTTTGTCATAAAAAAATTCGTTAATGACTACCAGTCCGGCATAACGCCAAACCCTTGTGTATTGTGCAATCAAAAAATAAAATTTGAAGCTTTACTTAAAAAAGCTATTGCATTAGATTTTGATTATATTTCTACAGGACATTATGCTAATGTAGAGTACAGCAAAAGCTTAAAGCGCTGGTTAATTAAAAAATCAAAAAGTTCAAAAGATCAAAGTTATGTTCTCTATGGTATGAAACAGTATCAGCTTAAACGAACTTTAATGCCTTTGGGAAATATGGAAAAAACAAAAATAAGAAATATTGCTAAAAAACACAATTTGCCTGTGGCTGAAAAAGCAGAAAGTCAAGAAATCTGTTTTATCAACAAAAGTTATTCTTCTTTTATAGAAGAGTATTCTCAAAAACCTTCTTTATTTGGAAATTTTATAAACGAAAATGGAAAAATTCTTGGCAAACATCGTGGAATAATAAATTACACTATAGGTCAACGAAAAGGTCTTGGTATTTCTTTTGGCAAACCTATGTTTGTTTTAAAAATAGACTCTAAAAAAAACCAAATAACGCTTGGACCCAAAAAAAGTCAATATAAAAAAAAATTCACTGCAAATAATTTAAACTTTATATTGTTTGAAAAATTAACAGAACCCATAAGCGCTTTAGTAAAAATTCGCTATAAAGCAGAGCTTTGCAAGGCAGAGATTATCCCAATTGATTTTAGAAAAGTAGAAATTCTACTTGAAGAATCAGAAAAAGCTATAACTCCCGGACAATCTGTAGTTTTCTATACCAATGACTCTAATTATACAATTATTGGAGGTGGAATTATAGAAAAAATTTTTTAAAAATCCAAAATCAAACAATTATAACTTTTGTTTTTTTGTCCGAACAAATGTTTATAAACATTACTGCAGGCTTATTTTCTGCATGTTTATTCATTATTTTATTTTTAATTTCAATTTCCAGCATTTTTATATCATCGACGATATAATTACTGCAAACTTTAATTATTTTCATTACTTCAGCGTCCATATTCGCTTTATTGACATTATGAATATTAAAAAATAATATATCTACAAGCGAAGCTACAACTTTTCCACTTTTAAGACTGTTTTTTATTTTAATCCACGTTTTAGTTTCTTTTACATTTTTTCTTAATTTGAGTAATGTTAATTGATCTTCAATAGTTTCAAATATTTTTTTCGCAGTTTCATTTTTATAAGTCACTATACTTTTTTCTATTACGCTATTTGAATTTTTTCTGCACCATTCTAAAGCGTTGCCATTTTTATATTTCATTTCAAAAAGCAATATTCTACTATAATCTTCTTTATTTCTGCTTGCAACATTGTTGTTTTCGATAAGATTCGATGAATTGCTTCCATCTGTCCTCAATAATTTTAATTTCACTTTTTTACTTTTTAACATATCTATCTCCTTTTTACTTCTTGCAACCTTTATTTTTTCTAAACTTAAAGATTTTATACATATTAAATTTTTATTTTTTGAGTTAAGTAGAATTTAGCAAAAAAATTAATACAAGTGTAGAAACCACACAATCAATCCATAAATAACAGAAGAAATTATTCCAAACACAAGAACAGGCCCTGCTATTACAAACATTTTAGCGCCCATTCCCAAAATATAGCCTTCACTTTTAAATTCTATAGCGGGTGCGACAATTGAGTTTGCAAATCCTGTTATCGGAACTAAAGTTCCTGCACCAGCAATTTTAGCTATATTATCAAAAACTTTTATTGCTGTTAAAAATGCTCCTAACCCAACTAAACTAACTGACACTAAAACTCTTGCTTCTTCTTCTTTCATGCCTAAACGAGTACTATAAACAATGAACAAAACTTGCCCTAACATACAAATAATTCCGCCGAACAAAAAAGCAAAGCATGAATTCTTGGCCCATTTCGCGCCTGGTGACGCTTTTTCTACTATATCTTTGTACTCTTCTTTCGATACACTCAAAAAAATCATCTCCTTGCAAAGCTAAAATGCTGTTTCACTAAATCCAGACTTATTTATATTGTTTTAATTTTAAAAATTATTATTCTTTTTATTCCAATTAATTTGTTTTAAAAACTAAACTTCTCTGCCAGTTCTTTCTAACTTAACTGATACGTTAACATTGTATTCTGCATTTTTTATGGCAGTTTTCCAATTATTAAAAACTTTTTTATAATATTCAGGATTATTTTGAAATAATCTTTGGCCAATACAAAGTATGTCGCTTTCATATTTGTAAATTACTTTATTTATAACTTTATTTGCTAAAAATTCTAAGTTTTCTTTAAGTTTTTTTTCAAGTTCATGAAAGTAATTTTCTAAAGGTACATTAGAAAAGCTATCTGCTCTGTTAATTTCATAGATACTAGCTTTAACATTAATTGAAGTATTACAAATAAATTTTGCAGAAGAAGTAGAAAAATCATATTTATTGTTTGAATCTGTTATGCTAAAATTTACATCTCCAATTTCTGGTATTTTAATAAATTTAGTAGCATCTCTTGCTTTATGAGCTAAAAGCATAACACCTAAACTCTCGTCTGCATCTAAAAAACCAGATAATTTATCATCAGAAAAAACAGCAAGACCTTCAGATTTTACAAAATTATTATTTTCAGTTTTTTCTATTTTAATGCAAAGAGTCTCGGGGTCAGATGTCGCATTTTGAAGAGATGAGACAAATTTTAAAATATTTGACCCAACTTCTTTTGCACTTAAAAAATCAGCATTTGCAATTTCTTCTATTGCGCCAGGCGTAATAGTCTCATCTTTTGAAACTTTAAAATTCATAATTTCACTTGCAAGTCCTTTAACAGAAAACAAGGAAACATTAGCCCTTGACTCATAGTATCTTACAAAAAAATCCATTATGCTGTTTACCCCTTTTTTTGCAACCTCCTCACCTATAAGAAGAAAAATGTTGTGTGTGTACGTTAAATGTTCACCTGTTTCTATGTTAATTTTTGATAAAGCGTCAAAAACACTTACCCCTTCCGATTGTAGAATTTTTGGTTTTATTTCTTTTTCACTACTTGAAGAATTAGCGTCGAAAACACTTACTGTAGCCTTATATTTTTCCTCACTAAAGTCTACTCCTATCCCCAAAACAATTAAGCGATCATGAAATTGCCTTTGACCTGAACATCCAGAAAAAAATAGAATAAACAAAAATAACGTTCCAAAAGCTGAGCACAATTTCATTTTAAATCTCTACCTTATAAATCAATTTTTAAAATCTTTTCACCATTTTTTTCTTTGAACTTTCAACGGTTTTCTATTTTCGTCAGAAAAAAGTAATGAAATACACCAAATAGCACAAGCAGAAAACGTTGAATAAACAATTCTAGCCCCTAATGAATCAACTCCATCAAAAGCCCAAGCTATAATATCAAATTCAAACAATCCAACTGATCCCATATTTATTCCACCTAATATCAACAAAAAAAGCATTAATTTATTCATTTTAAACTTTATACTCCTTAATTCTACTTTTTCAACCTTACTCTTAGGATAAATAAATTAAATAAAGCATCATAAACTTAAAACTTAAAACTTCTGCCTTTCAAAATTAAATTTATTTGCGTATTTTGCTTAATTCAACAAAAATTCTACTTTCGTTAAAACAAACTATCTTTATTTATATTTTTAAACTCAAATAACATTTTTGACTAAAAAAACTTTTTTATTCAATCGCCAATTAATTAACCTAACAAATAGTATTTTAAGATTAAATTTTAAATTTTAATTGTAGATTTCAAATCAACTCTCTACTAAAATATTTTTAGTATCATCATTTAAAATATACTAAGAGGTGACTTATGAAGAAAATTATAAAAACTTTGCTCTTTATAAAAATTTTTAGCAAAAAACTTTTTAAATTATCTATTTACTTTTTATCTTCAATAAAACAAATAAATTTATCAAAACAAATAAAAATGATATTAATTTTTTCTTTCTGCTTAATTTTCATATTTTTCTTCAGTAAAATTGAAAATTTTATGCCTCAAAAAATTGTAGAATCTATTCAAGATACAATCGCTAGCATGGGTAATGGCAGCGGCTTTCCTATAAAAGTTACTGGAAGCAGAATAAATTGTAAAAACTTTAAAATTTTAAACAAAGACATACTTGTTTTAAGTGACACATCACTTGTTTGTTATAATAAAACTGCTAAAAAAATATTAAACAAGCCTCATGGCTTTGAATCGCCAGTTCTTAAATGCGCAGGTAACAAAGCTCTTATTTACAATCTTCATGGAAGCGACTACAAAATAGAAACAAAATGCGCAAATATTCTAACAAATAATCTCACAGAAAATATAATATCAGGAGATATTTGCGAAAGCGGAAAATATGCTTTTGCCACAGAAGGAAAAGAATGCCTTTCAAAGCTTGTTATTTTTTCAGAAAAAATGAATGAAATTTTTACATATTACTTTTCTGATTGCTATGTGAATAACATTGCACTTAGCAATAACGGTAATCTTGCAGCAGTTTCCGGTGTTTGTTCTGAAAAAGGAAAATTTAAATCTTTAATATACGTATTTGAAATGACACTTGAAAAAGAAAAATTTAAATTTGAATGTGATGATACAATATTCTTGGATATTTCTTTTCTTTCAGACAAAAAACTAGTTGCCGTTGGCGATAAAAAAACATTATTTATAAATACTTCTTTAGGTGAACAAAAAGATTTTGATTACGAAGATAAGCCGCTAACTTCATTTGACATAAATTCAAAAGCTGGAGTTATTTTATCTCTTGCAAATAAATCAGATTTTACAGAGTGCAATATTTTAAAGTTAAATAATAAAGGAGAAATTATAACTTCCATTCAATCGCAAATGAATGTATTCGCTCTTTCTCATAATGACGAAGTAATTGCCTTACTTGGAGATGGTAAATTTAATGTTTACTCTAAATTAGGTAAAATTATTTGCTCTTCTTCAATTGATAGAGACATAAAAAGAGTTCAACTTTTATCTTCAAGATCTGCATACATTTTAGGTACATGTAATATAGGCTTACTTGATTTTAACTAAGAAAGTATGATAAAATCGAGCAAGAATTTTAATTCAATATTTTTATTTATAATTTAGCGCCTGCTGCAAAAAATAAAAGGAGAGGACTATGGTTCTCAAAAATCTTCTTAGTATTGCTGCAAAAAATTTTAACATACCAAATATCATATCTTTATTTAGGATCTTTCTAATTATTCCTTTCATATATTTCTTTTTAAATGAAAATTATATTTATAATGCTATTGTTCTACTTATTTCTGGTGTTAGTGATTTGTTAGATGGTGCTGTAGCAAGAAAATTAGGTCAAACAACGAAACTTGGCAAAATACTAGATCCAGTTGCTGATAAATTAACCCTTTTGGCAGTAATTATATGTATTAGCGTGAGATTTAAAGAAATTTTTGTTTTTTCTGTAATACTTATTATAAAAGAGGTAATTATGATTTTTGCCAGTGCTATTTTACTTAAACAAGGAATAATGCTGCCTTCCGCTAAATGGTATGGAAAATTCGGCACAATTTTTTTCTACTCTTCTACTATAATTATTGTGCTGTCAAAATTCATATTTAACGTTCGATCAGCTTATTTATTAATTCTACTTTTTTCAATTACAACTTTAATAATGCTGTTTGCGTCTTTTAAGTATCTTGTTTTATTTTGCAATTTATACAAAGGTGGTTGTAGTGTTGAAGAATAATTAAAGCTGCTTTGATTTTAAAAAATCTTTGGTGTAATCTCTTAAATGTCAATATCAAAAATAGTCGCAATTAAAAAATAATAAAACATTTTAAATAGGAGAAGTTGTATGCTTTGTTCAGTTTGCAAAAAACGTATAGCAACAGTTTTCGTTGCAAAAAATCCAAATAGTCCTACAGCGCAAGGAATATGTTTAGTTTGTGCACGAAATATGGGAATAAAACCAGTTGACGATATAATGGAAAAAATGGGGTTTTCAAAAAATGATGTTGATGAAATGATAGATCAGCTAGAAAATTTTATTCCTTCACAAATCATAAATAACAAAAATAATATTCCTGAAGAAGAAATTCCTCAACAAGACTTTGATAATTCCACTTCTTTTCTTCCTCAAATACTTCCAATAAATGATAATAATGACAACGAAGAAAAAAAAGATCCAAATAAAAAAACGTATAGAAATTTTAAAGATAAAAGAAAATTTAAAAGAAGTAAAAAAAAATATTTGGAAACTTATTGTCAAAGTTTGAATGAAAAAGCTAAAAATTTAGAACTTGATATAGTTGTTAAAAGAGAAAAAGAATTAGAGAGAGTTATTCAAATTTTATGTAGAAGAACAAAAAATAATCCCTGTCTAATAGGCGAGCCAGGTGTCGGGAAAACTGCAATTGCTGAATGTCTTGCTACACGAATATCACAAGGAAGAATACATGCAAAAATGAGAAGAAAAGAGATTTATCTTGTAGATTTAACTGCACTTATTTCTGGAACGCAATTTAGAGGACAATTCGAAAATCGTATAAAAGGTTTGATAGAAGAAGTTGAAAGTCTTAAAAATATTATTTTAGTTATTGATGAAATTCACAATATTATAGGCTCTAGTGATTCTGAAGGTAGCGGTTCTCCTATGAATGCTGCTAATATTTTAAAGCCCGCTCTTTCAAGAGGTCGTGTGCAAATAATTGGTGCGACTACATTCAAAGAGTATCGCAAATATATAGAAAAAGATTCTGCTCTTGAAAGACGATTTCAACCAGTTATAATCAAGGAACCTTCCTTAAATGATACGCACGAAATCTTATGTAATATAAAATATTATTATGAAAAATTTCATAATGTAATTGTTCCTAAAGAAATTTTGATTGATATAGTTAAGCTTTCCGAAAGATATGTAATAGATAGATTTTTGCCAGACAAAGCTATTGATTTGTTAGATGAATCTTGCGCCCTTACTTCTTTAAAAGATAAAAGGTCTTCTGATATTCAAGATTTAGACTTGCAACTTAATAGTTTGCAAAAAGAAAAAAAAGAAATAGCAGAAGATGCTTCTAACGATAATTCAGAACTTCACTACAAAGAACTTGCTAAAATAAACTATGAAATAGCTCGTTTAGAAGAAGAAAAAAATAATTTAACAAAAGACTTTAAATCTCTTCCAATTGTAACTAAAAAAAACATTGCTAAAGTTATTGAATTATGGACAGGTATTAAATCTGCTAAAGTAGAACAAAATGAACTTTCAAAGTTTATAAATCTTGAAAAAAGATTAAATGAAAAAATTGTTGGACAAAAACATAGCATTAAATGCATTGTAGCTTCTATTTTGCGCAATAGAGTAAAAATTAATCCGAGAAACAGACCTTCATCGTTTATATTTGTTGGGCCAACTGGCATAGGAAAAACTGAGCTTGTTAAAGTTCTTTCAACTGAATTATTCGATTTTCCAGACAGTCTAATTCGTTTTGATATGTCTGAATTTATGGAAAAGCATTCTGTATCTCGAGTTGTTGGTTCGCCTCCAGGTTATGTTGGTTATGATGAAGCCGGGCAGTTAACAGAAAAAGTCAGACGACAACCATATTCGGTTTTGCTTTTAGACGAAATAGAAAAAGCTCACCCTGACGTAATGAACATACTTCTGCAAATTTTAGATGAAGGACGAGTAACCGATTCGCATGGGCGTACTGTAAATTTTGAAAACACAATAATAATAATGACGTCAAACGCAGGAAGTGAAAAAAGAAGTGGTGTAATTGGTTTTGGGAAAAGTCAATATCAAATTAACAAAGAAAGAGCTATGAAAGCCCTTTCTGATTTTTTAAATCCAGAATTTCTTGGAAGAGTTGATGAAATTATAGTTTTCAATGACCTTTCTTTAGAAAACTTTAAAAGCATTGCTCAAATTATTTTAAGTGAATATGTAAAGTCGCTTTTAGAAAGAGGCGTTAGTTTTAAATTTGATAAAGAGTCAATTGACTATTTGTCTATGAAATCTTATGGCAAAAAAAGCGGCGCTCGTGCATTGAGAAACTTAATTCGTAAAGAAGTAGAAGATAAAATCGCTAATGCCTTAATAGAAACAGAAGAAACTCTTAAGGCTATTTCACTGAGTTTTATTAAAAATTCTTTATGTTTGTCTTACAAATAACATATTCTAAAACCAACATATAATTATCCATCAGCATTCGGCTAAGTTATATAAAAATAAATAAAATACTTCTTAAAAAAATTAATAAAAATTTATTCTCTACTTTAATTTTTAAAAATAAGTCAAAATTATCTTTTGCAAAATACTGAAAGGAGCCAAAAAATTTTGAAAAAAGGAAGAAAAAATGAAAACATCGATGACTATATAGAAAACTTCACCAGCGATGATGATGATATATACTCTAATTCTTCAAAACAGCCAAATTTTGAAAATATTTATTCAAACACATCTAAAAAAAAGAATATCTTTAAAAATTTCAGATTTTCTGTAAAATCTAAAAAAATTATAATAAATTCTTTTGTCCTGCTAACATCTATTTCCTTCATAATTTCGGGTGGAGTGCTCTTTTACATCAATGCAGTTATAGACTCTGTAAATTACGACGACTTAAAAACAGAGCCTTCTTCTCAAGTAAATCAATCAGAAGAAAAGCTTGACCCAATTACACTTGACGCATCAGGGTCAACTCTTCTATCAGATCCGCAAGTTTTAAATATTCTTTTTGTTGGAACTGATAAACGAGAAGGTGAAGAGAATGGTAGAAGCGACACTTTGATTTTACTTTCGTTAGATAATAGACATAAAAAAATCAAACTTTCTTCTTTTTTAAGAGATATGTGGGTAAAAATTCCAAACTCGCAACATGACAAACTTAATAATGCATATTCTTACGGAGGTGCAAACTTAGCAATAAAAACAATAGAAAACAATTTTAGAATTAAAATAGACAGATATGTAAGTGTTGATTTTAGTAGTTTTATAAAAATAGTAGAAATTTTAGGCGGTATAACTATTAACTTAGAAAAAAATGAGTGTAAATATATAAACAAATTCTCAAGAGAAGATCCTAAACACAATTTAGAAATTTCAAATGGTGAAAAAAAACTAACACCTAAGCAAACGCTTTGCTATGTTAGAGACAGAACAAACAACAAAACAAATTCTTCAAATACAATGTTTGGGGATGATTTTGCAAGAGCACTCAGACAAAGAATTTTTTTAAAAAAAGTATTAACAGACGTTAAATCTTCAAATATCACTACAATACTTTCTATTTTAAGAAAAATAGGCCCTGAAACTAAAACAAACTTAAGAAAAAATGAAATATTAAAATTAACTACTAATATATTAAAATATTTTTCTTTTCCTCTGGAAGAATATTTTGTTCCGCAACATGATGAATATGTTGATCAATTTGAAAGAGGTATGGCGGTTCTTTACATTAAAGACTTCAAAAAAACAAAATACAAACTTGCAAAATTTATTTATGAAGACACAATAAAATAAATATTAACATTTCTTTATAAAAATCTGCAATTTTCTATCTTAAAAATTTACTAATATTAAGTTTTTAAAAACTTGGAGGTTAAAATGAGTTGCAATATTGCTTTAAGTGCGGATAGCGCGTGCGATTTTAACAACAGCTTTAAAAAAAAATTCAAAGTAGACTGCTTTCCTTTTCACATACATTTAGATGGAAAAGAATATAAAGACGGAGTTGACATTAATCCCAAATTTATTTTTGAAGTCTACAAAGAAAAAAAGCTTATACCAAAAACTTCAGCAATAAGCGTCGATGAGTACGAATCCCATTTTGCAAGCTTACTTAGCAAAAACAAAGAAGTAATCCACGTGAGCCTTAGTGGGGCAGTATCTTCCACATATAAAAATGCACTAAAAGCTTCTGAACGATTAAGTAACATATATGTAGTTAATTCTTGCAGCCTTTCATTTGGTATAGGAATTCTTATTATGGAGGCGAGCTATAAAATCGCCAAAGGAATAAATGCAAAACAAATTTTAGAAGAACTTAATGAACTGCGAAATAGAATCGAAGTAAGTTTTATTGTTTCAACTCTTGATTTTATTAACTCAGGAGGTAGATGCCCTTCAATTGTGACTCTTGGATTAAACTTCTTTAACATAAAGCCTTGCATAAAAATTGACAATAAACAAGGTAAAATGAAAATTTCAAAAATATATCGAGGAAAACTTGGTGTTGTCCTACCAAAATATATAAAAGACAAAATAAAAGATAAAATAATAGCAAATTCAACAGTATTTTTAGTTCATTCTGGAATCGAAAAAAAACTACTAAACAAAGTCAAGACCAGCATTTTAAAATGTAACAAAAAAATCTTAAATATTGTTGAAGCACGTACTGGTTGTGCAATAACATCTCATTGTGGACCCGAGACATTAGGTATAGCATTTTTAAAAGCTTAAACACAAGTTTTATTGTATGCTAAAATTATTCAACTGTAACAGATTTTGCAAGATTTCTAGGTTTATCTATATCACACCCTCGCATCAACGCTATATAATAAGAAAGCAATTGTAACGGAACAACTGAGACTGAAGGGCTCATTTCATCACAAATATCTGGTAGAATAAATACGAAATCACAAATATTTTTTAGATTATGTTCATCTTTTAGAAGAACTTCTTTTGTAACTACTAAAAGAACGATAGCACCGCGCGCTTTAACTTCTTTGATATTGCTCACAGTCTTTCCTACCAACGATTTTTGAGTCAGCGTTGCCACTATTAATGTGTTATTTTCTATAAGAGAAATTGTACCATGTTTTAATTCACCCGCAGCATAAGCCTCTGCATGTATATAAGATATTTCTTTTAATTTCAATGATCCTTCCAATGATACTACATAATCTAAATTTCTTCCTATAAAAAATACATTTTTAGCTTGATAAAAATTTTTAGAAAAATTTCTAATTTGTTCAGTTATATTAAAAACCTTACTTATTTTTTCTGGTAGATAAATAAGTTCTTTTATAAAATAGTTGTATTTTTTTAAAGAAATTGTGTTGAGTTTTCTCGAAAAATAGATAGCAAGCAAATAAATTGCACAAAGCTGAGCACTATAAGCTTTAGTCGTTGCCACAGCAATCTCAGGACCTGCCCTCGTGTGAAATACATCATCCGATTCAGTAGCTATACTGCTCCCAATAACATTAACAATAGATAAAGTGCGAGCACCAAGTTGTTTTGACTTTCGCAAAGCAGCAAGAGTATCAGCAGTTTCTCCCGATTGACTAATTAATATAACAAGAGAATTTTTGTCGACAATAGGATCTCTATAACGAAACTCAGACGCTATATCAACTTCGACTGGCTTTTTAAAAAGTTTTTCAAATAAATATTTGCCAACATACCCAACATGATAAGCCGAACCACAAGCTATAATAAATATTTTGTTAATTTTTTCAAGATATTCTTTTGAAAAAAGAAATTTATCAAAAAAAATTTCATTTTCTTTAATTTTTGAACATATAGTGTCTTTCACCGCTTTAGGTTGTTCCATTATTTCTTTTAACATAAAATGATCATATCCACACTTTTCCGCAGAATCAATATTCCAATCAATCACTTTAATCTCTTTTTTTACAAAATTTTTGTTCATATCGTATATAATTACGTCATCACTTTTAATAACAGCGATTTCACTATCTTTCAATCTTACTATATTCTTCGTTTTTGAAACAATTGCCGTTACATCTGATGTTATAAAATTCTCATTTTCCCCTATTCCTATAATCAAAGGATTATCCTTTTTTGCAGCTATAATTTCTTCCGGGTTATCTTCATAAATTATTCCTATAGCGTAAGATCCTTTAATATCATTCAAAACTTTTACAACTGTATCTAAAGTATTGCCGTTGTCATAATATTCGAGCAATTGTGCTATAACTTCGGTGTCTGTTTCCGACGAAAATTTCTTTCCCTTGCTAATTAAAAAATTTTTTATAGAAAGATAATTTTCTATTATCCCGTTATGAACAACAGCAAATTTGCGCAATGTGCTAACATGAGGGTGAGAATTTTCATCGGAAGGCTTCCCGTGTGTTGCCCATCTTGTATGGCCTATCCCAGCCTTTCCCTTAAGACCACCATTGTTTTTCAAAACTTCTCTTAAAACTTTTAATCTGCCCTTTGACTTCGCAACTTTTAAATTTCTACCGTCAAAAACTGCCAGCCCTGCCGAATCGTATCCTCTGTATTCAAGTTTTTCAAGACCATTTAAAAGAAGCTCTGTAGCCTCTTCATTCCCTATGTACCCTATAATCCCACACATAACAAATCAACTCCCCTTTAAAACTTAAACTTATACAATCTAGAATATACAAACACATTAAAAAATGTTAATAATTTTTAAATTAATTTAATCTTTGCTTCTACCCTTAATTTGTAAAGAACAACATTTTAATTATTGTAAAATTAAAAATATCATTTTAAAAATAAATTACAATTATAAATTAATTATAATACAAAAAATAAAATATATCTTGCTTTAAAGTATACTAACTCGTAAAAACTACTAAAATAAAACACATTATTATTATAACACAAGAAAACGAAAGTGCTATTATATTTTTTGTGTTTTGTGTTTTTTTAAAAAATTTCATTCTAGTTTTTTAAAAAATAAAAAATAACTTTGCAAATTAGATTATTAAAACTAAAAATTTGCAAAGTTAAAACATAAACACTTTATAAAGAAATTCAACTAACTAAAATACTTTTAAAGTTATTTTACAGTTTTAAAAAGATTGTCAAAAGTTTTACTTTTTGTCAACTAGTGTTGCAAGCACTAAAAATCTTTCATTTAAATCAGAACCAGTACCACAAGTCGACAACACAAGCACTTTTTTATATGACGTAACGTTTTCACCTAAAACTTTAATTGCATCTTTTTCATCTTTTATGTTCAAAGAATATATTTCATCTTTAACAGTTGTTTTTTTAATACTAAAAACTTTAAAAGTAAAAAGTTCTTTGGATTTTGTTTCAATAGTAATAAAAGTTTCGTCATTTTGTTTAAGATTATGAAGACTTGTAAACATTCCTCCGTAATTAACATTAGTGTGACCATAAATAGTTGTAATTGGAAAATCAAAATTCGAACTACAATCACAATCCATAAAAATCGCGCCCATCTTATTTGCTCGCCCTCTAAAAGACGTATTTAAATATTTTTCGTTGTTATTACATTTTACAATAGGAAGATCTACATTTATTCCATTGACAAACATCCAACCGATATAATCCTTGTTTTCTTTTAATAAAGATTCATGATTCTTGTTTAAATTTTCATTTTCCCTTTTTTTAACATGTTGAGTTTCACTGTCGTTTTCATTCCCAATTTTTTGTAAAAAACTGCATTCATCTTCAGATTCCTTTGATTCACCTAATTCAACAAACATTTTTATTGCAAAATAAAAAGAAGTAGTCAACGATACTACAACAGTAATAATGCTTAAAACGAAAAAAAATGTAATCTTCCTTCTTTTTCTTTTATTTGCTTCTTTTAAATTTTTAATCCTTCTATTATTGCTATAACTTTCTAACATTTGAACATTTCTCCTTTAAAACATCTTTTTTCTTTCATATCATATAATATAAATCTTTAAACGTCAAAATACTTTATTCTAACAAAAATATGTAACCACTTAGATCAATCTCGCCTACACCCCTCTCACACAACAAATGACAATTTAAAAACATAAACTTCACACATTAATTTACAATTTACACTATTATTATATAATATTAAAATAAATTTGTCAAATTTCAGAAATATAAAAACAGATAAACATAAAAAATTACAGCAAAACTAAAATTTTGCTGCACTGTTGTGTTTTAAAACTTGTATTTTATTAAAAACTACTGTGAACCAAGCATATGTAAAAATTTCTACACTTTTATGAAAAATTTCTTTTAGTTATTTTAAGAGCTTTAAAAGTTTTAAGTAATCCAAGGTAAGTTTTGTATCGCAAATTTTTAACCGGCATCTCCCATGTCCCGCTGTAACCAACACGTTCTCCACCAAAAGAAAGTTTGAATCTAGTAAACCCAGACCACTTATGATTTACAACATTTGCTGGCGCAATACCATGAAAATCAAAATGCTTAAGACCTTGGTCTTTTGCAAACATTAACGTTTTTAAAACTAATCCCGTAGAAGGACTATCTTTTCTATATTTATCAAAAGAAGCTGCGTGGGCATAACTCATCATTTTATTATCTTTGTAGAAAATTATGCCAGACATGTATTCTTTTTTTCCATTATTTTCTTTGTAAGCAAAAGACAAACCTCCGGCTTTTAATGGAAAAAGTGCCTTTCCTATATTTTCATAGCACTGGTCGGAAAACGGCGTAAAACCTGTACGTTCTGAAACTTCTTTAATCATCTTTAAAAATATTTCAATATCACAAGGGTCATAAGAAATAGAATATTTAACCCCGCTTTTATCAAGCTTTTTAAAAATTCTTCTAGGAAGTTGAGAACACTTTGAAACAATTTCATCGTCTGTTAATGGCTCAAAATCTCCATCGTCAGAAGTAAGTTTGAAAAGAGCATTTATAGCAGTATCCTGAGGTTGTACATTATAAAACGCTTTTTTAAATCCTAACTTCAACATATCTTCCTCATCAATTGAAACAAATTGACTATATCTTGGTTCTACTCTTAAAAAATCAAGATCTCTTCGCTTTGTTTCTTCTATTAAAAAACTAAAAACATCCTCAAAATCTGCAAAAGATTTAGCAGTAGGTCCGAACGGACAATATAAACGATTTGAAAAACTACCTTTTTCTTCAATAGCAAGGCACGACCAACCATCATCTGATTTTAAAACAAAAGGTCTGTTAAGCGACTTTTGAAATTCAGCCCAATACTTTGACTGCAAAAAATGAGGTAAAAGACAATTTTCGATTTTTTTAGGCATTGCAATTTGAGATTGACAATTATTGTTTTTTCCCATATATTAACCACCATATTTTCACAAATTAACCTATTATTAATTTTCTTTTATTGTTCTTCTAAAGAAAATGCTTCAAAAATATCACCTTTTTTAGCGCTATTAAAATTTTCTAATCTTAAACCACATTCATAACCTTTCGCAACCTCTTTAACATCATCTTTAAAACGTTTCAAAGAACTAATTTTACATTCAGCAATAACAGAATCACCTCGAAGCACACGAACACTTGAATTTCTTTTTATAATACCATCAATCACATAACTTCCTAAAATTGTACCAACACCTGTGATATTATAAATATGACGACATTCAGCATGCCCTGATATAACTTCTTTAAATTCTATCTTCTTCATTTTTTTGACTATATTCCTTATATAATCTACAGAATCGTATATAACATCGTAGAATCTTATTTTTATATTGTAGAACTTAGCAGTTTTTTCTGCTAAATTATCAGCTTTGACATTAAACCCAATCACAACAGCATTTGAAGCGTTTGCAAGCATAATATCAGACTCATTGATATCTCCAGCCGCATAATGAATAACATTGACGTGGATCTCATCGTTGCTTAAAGCTAAAAATGACTGCTTCAAAGCTTCTGCAGAACCTTGAACATCAGCCTTTATTATAACTTTTAGCTCTTTAACATCACTAAGTTCAATTTGATTAAACAAATTATCAAGAGTAACTTTTGTTTGCGAACCAAAGCGTTTTTCTTTTTCTTTACTCTTTCGCTGTTGTACTAATTCTTTTGCAAGACGTTCATCCGAAACAACGTTTAAAACATCTCCGCCACTTGGGATCCCAGTAAAACCTGCTATTTCAACAGGAACCGAGGGACCTGCTTTTTTTAAATGCTTGCCTTTGCAATCAAACATAGTTCGTATTCTAGCTATACAAGAACCTGCGACAACTAAATTGCCAACGTAAAGCGTTCCATTTTGTACAAGAACAGTTGCTATAGGACCTCTGCCTTTGTCGATTTTAGCTTCTATTATAGTACCTTTAGCACTCCTGTTGGGATTTGCTTTTAATTCTTTTAATTCTGCTATTAAAGAAATTACATCAAGTAAAGAAGAAAGATTCTTTTTAGTTTTTGCAGAAATTTCAACACAAGGAATATCTCCGCCCCACTCTTCAGGAACAAGACCGTGTTCTGTAATTTGTTGTTTTATACGCTCAGGGTCGGCTCCTTCTTTATCTATTTTGTTGATTGCAACAATAATAGGGACCTTCGCTTCTTTGGCATGACTTATCGCTTCAACCGTTTGCGGCATCACACCATCATCAGCCGCAACAACTAATATTGCTATGTCGGTAACTTTCGCACCCATATTACGCATCGTTGTAAAAGCTTCGTGCCCGGGAGTATCTATAAACGTAATGTCTCCAGTAGAGCTTTTAACACAATAAGCGCCTATATGCTGTGTAATACCCCCTGATTCACTAGTTGCAACATTTTCATTGCGAATAGCGTCTAAAAGTGATGTCTTCCCGTGATCAACATGTCCCATTACAACAACGATAGGCGCTCGCAATTTTAAATCTTCGCTGCTATCTTTGCTCGTATCAATTATCTTTTCCTCAATAGTAACAAAAACCTCTCTTTCAACTTTTGCGTGAAATTCCATAGCAACAAGGCTAGCTATATCAAAATCAATCTCATCGTTTGCAGCAGCCATAACGCCCATATCTATAAGCTTTTTAATAACCTCAGATACAGTAGCTTTTAATCTAAATGCAAGTTCAGAAACTATAATTTTTTCAGGAATAGAAATAGTAATTGGCTTTGCTTTTCTTTCTAAAGCAATTCTTTTAAGACGTTCACTTTCTGTTTCTCTTTTTGAACTTCTATATCTAAATCTCTGCTGATAACGTTGAGTTATTTTTTGTTTTTTTATGATATTGTCAACTTTCACTTTTTCAGAAGCAAGTCGATCGTATTTTTCGTTATAACGCTCTATATCAACATGACTTGAACGTGTGTCAATAACTCGTCTACTATAAAGTGGCGTTTTAGCAGCAGAATTAGAATTATTTATTTTAACATTAGGTTTTTTAGGTAGAAAATTAAATTTTTGAAGACTTGCTTTTAAATCGTTTCTACTAATAAAAAGAGGTTTCTTATTCGTAACTACTTTTTCTTTTAAACTATTTTTTTTATTATGTGTAGTTTCTTCATTCACTCCACTTCTTTGAGAAACTTTTAAATCAACTTTAGGGGATGTTTTTTTACGGGTGCTAAAATACTCCGTTAAATCTTTTACAGAATTCTTTTGAGTATAATAATCAAAAATAAAATTTAATTCTTCTTCTGTTAAAAAAGCCATATGTTTTTTTGTTTCTTTAAAATATTTCTCTATAAAGTCAGATATTTCTTTGCTTTTAACGTTCAGATCTCGAGCAACTTCGTAAACTCGATATTTTAACATCATAAAAAGTAGTCCCCCATTTGACGATTCAAATTCGGCAAAATTTTTAAATTAAATTTTAAATTAAATAAATACTATAAAACCTATTACAAATATTTATATAGAAAAAAATAAAAAACTATATGTTTTTTGTAAAATATAATTAATTAATTTTAAAAACACAACAATATTTTACAAATTACTAAAAAATCACAAAAACAATTTTAAATTTTTTAAAAATAAAAAACATAATACTAAAAACTTTAAATAAAAATAAAACTTAAGCTTATAAAAAATCCAATATTCTATTTGAAAAACCTTGGTCAGTTAATATTATAATCCCTGATTTTTTCCCAAGAGCCTTTTCGACGCAAACCATAGAAATTTTAACTTTTTTAATACAAATATTATTTTGATCTGCTAAAAAACTTACTTTTTTAAATGTGTTCTTTGAAAGATCATTTGTAACTAAAACTAATTTTGCAAAACCATACTTAATGCAAGAAACAGCAGAACTAAATCCCAAATATAATTTTCCTGCTTTTTTCGCTAAACCTAAAAAAGAAAGAAAACCATCATTTAGTGAATTCATCTTTACTACTCCAACTTTTCTAAATTACTTATCTTACATTTTACTTTATTTAACAACATAAGTAAACTTTTCCCGCAGCTATTAAAAACATAAAAATACAACTCTTTTAAATTCACATTTCCTCCTTAAGCTCAGAATATATCTTTAAAACAGCATTTAAAGAAAAAACTTTTTGAAAATACCTAGACTTCTGCAGTTTTTTCAAACAAATTAAATCTTTACATATATAAAAGCCTCTTCCGATGCTTTTGCCAGTTTTGTCTATAAACACTGAACAATTTTTCTTATTTTTTTTATCTTCTGCTACTTTTGAAACTCTTAAAAATTTAGACTTAATTCTTCTTTCCCTACATCCAACACACATTCTTATAGGCTCTTTTTTGATATGATACACCGCCTTTAAAAACAAAACTTTTGAACACTTTAACTCAAAGTTTTAAAAATCACTATCATTTTTATCTTGGGAAACAATATCTATTTTAAAATGAGTAAGTTTTGCAGCAAGTCTTACATTTTGACCTTTGCTTCCTATTGCAAGCGAAAGCTGAGAATTCGGAACCACTATCTTACATTTTTTTTCTTCTGAAGAATCTATAATGACATCCAAAACTTTTGCAGGAGAAATAGCAGCAGTTATAAATTTAACCGGATCATCAAAAAACTCCACTACATCTATTTTTTCGCCGCCAAGTTCCTCCATAACAGCATTTATTCTTAAGCCTCCCGGACCTATACAAGCTCCAATAGGCTCAACGTCTGGATTATTGCTAAAAACAGCAATCTTCGTGCGAACTCCTGGTTCTCTTGCTATAGATTTTACTTCTAATATTCCATCCGAAATCTCAGGAACTTCATTTTTAAAAAGCTTTCCTACAAAATCCGGGTGAGTTCGGGAAATAATAATTTTAGGACCTCTTTCAGTTTCTTTAACATCAACAATATAAACTTTTATATGTTCGCCTTCTTTAAGATTTTCTGTACCTACTTGTCCTTGACTAACAAGTGTAGTCTCAGCTTTTCCAATCCTTAAAGTCACTGCTCCTGTTGAATAATCAACTTTTTCAATAACAGCACTTACTATTTCTTTTTGAAGACTTTTAAACTCTTTAGAAATTTGATCGTGCTCAGAATCACGTATACCCTGCCTTATTATGTTTCTTGCAGTTTGAGCTGCAATTCTTCCAAATTCTTTAGTGTCAAGTTTCACCAAAACTTTCTTTCCAATTTCAGCATCTTCATCAATTTTTATGGCATCTTTTAAAGATATTTCAGACCCCGAATGTTCAACCCTATCTTTAACAACCTTTCTTAAAAAAACATCAAATCCATCGTTCTCAGGCTCTATGTTAACAACTATATCTTCATTTCCATAGTTACTTTTACAAGCAGTTAAAATAGATTTTTCAATTTTTTGAAGCATAAAATCGACAGGAATGCCGCGCTCTTTTTTTAAAAGATCAAGAGCTAAAAAAATCTCTTTACTCATAAATCCCCTCCCAAAAATTCACAAACAAACATAAAAAATTTAAATCGTAACAAAACCCGCGTAAGCTTTGTAAAATTTAGCAATTTACAAATATTTCTAATTAAATTTCAACTTTAAATGCTCAATTTAATATCTTTTAACTTCGAACCTGAAAAACAATAACAAGTATCTACTAATATACTACATTAAAATCGTAACACGACAAATTGATTATTGCAAGAAACATATTAAGAGCATTTACTTAATTTATCGTTTATACCTTTTTTAATAATCCATTTTGCAGAAATAGCAAGTGTTTCAAAAAATAATGGATAAAAATAAAAACCTGGAAATATAAAAAGATATGATAAAATAAGCCATGAAAAAAAAATTAAAAAAATCTTTAAAACACTAAATTTAAATCTTTTCTTCATTAAAGTACAAGATACATTTAAAGTTTTAGAAATATCTAAATTTTCTTTAATTATAAAAAGAAACGGAGAAAGAAAATATTTGGAAGCCCATATTAAAAATAAAAAAACTCCTAATAAAATAAGAAAAACATAAAACGAAAAAAACCAATAAGAAAATTCAAAATAAGATTTTTTAAATTTAAAACTAATAATAGCAACAACAAAACCCGGTAATAACGACACAAAGCAGGCGCAAACTAGTCTTGATATAATAAAAACTAAAAAGAAAAACGACTTTAAAAGTTTATCTGAATTTTTAAAAAAATAAAAAACAAGACCCATTGACACAGATCTTCCTATAGCCATGTCAAAATAAAACTTCGCACATCCAAGCAAAAGTGGGGAAGAAAAAAATATTACTAACGATAGTAATAACAAACGAAATATTAAATAACATATCGCTGAATAAAACAAATTAATATCAACATTAAAATCAAATAAAATTGCAAAAACGCCTTTCTTCGTTGAATCAAATAAAGATATGGCATTAAATAAAAAAATACAATTTTTAAATAAAAAAGATTCAAAAATATCTGATATTTCTAAAAAAATCACTGAAATAAAAATAAATAAACCTACAGACTTAGCCCAATTTCCTCTGTTTAACAAAAACTTCGCTTCTTTTTTCATATTATTTTCAATAAAAAACACTTAAAATCCTCTTTTCAAAAATATCTTAAGCTTCCATCATTCTTTTCATAGCTTCTAAGCATATTTGCGAATGCAGAAAAAATTTTTCAGTATCGATGCTTTCATCAGCGTTGTGAATATTTGTTTCTTCAAAGGGAAAAACCGGCCCAAACGAAACACCTCTTCCTTCAAGAACTCTCGCATAACTTCCGCCAGAGCTTGACAAAATTAAAGGTTTCTCGCCAATCACTGCGTAATAAGCATCGCTTAATGTTTTAACTAGCAAACTATTGCTTTCTACATTAATAGGCCTTGAATCTACATTCAAGGAAAAAGTACTATTAAACTCTTTTGCTTTTTCTTTAATAACATTTACTATAGACTCTGAGTTATAAGTAACTGGATAGCGAATATCAATTTTTGTAGTAATTTGAGAATTTTCAATATCAAGAACCCCTACATTTAAAGTAAGTTTTCCTGACTCTGAGTCACTACAAGAAATGCTTAAAGAATTTCCGTTTATTTCAAAACCTACTAGTTCTATTAAAAATCTATGAAGCTGCTTTTCTTTCCAAAACTCACTATTATCTTTAAAAAATTCATATAAAAGATTTAAAAGCAATAAACTTGCATTTTTCCCTTTTTCAGGGCAAGAAGCGTGCGCGGAAACTCCTAAAACTTTAATTTCAAAAAAATTTTTCAATTTTCTATGTTCAAAAGATAAAGATAAATTTTTGGCTAAATTCAAAATTTCACAAAACTCTTTTTCGCTAACATCTAAAATAGCAAAAGCACTGCCTGGTACTGCATTAGCAACAGTGCCTGATTGAAACTTTTTTATTCTACTTTCTGAAAACTTAGAAGTTAATTCAAAATTTAAAATTCCTTTTTCTCTGTTGCAAATACCATATTGAGAATCAGGAGTAAAAGCCATGTCTGGAAAATTTTCGCAAGAAAAATATACACGCATATCTTCCATCCCGCATTCTTCTCCAGAACCAAAAATCACACGAATTCTTCGCTTACCTAAGATTTTTAAATCTTTTAAAACTTTTAAACAATAAAGAGAAGCTAAAGCCGGGCCTTTGTCATCTACAACTCCTCTTGCAAATAATCTTTTTTCTTTTTGAGTTAAAACAAAAGGATCGCTGCTCCAATTTTCACCAGCAGGTACTACATCAATATGAGAAAGCACAGCACAATAATCTTTTCCATTTCCATATTCGCAATGCCCCGCATAACCATCAATATTCTTGGTTAAAAATCCAAAATCCTCGCCTTTTTTCAAAATCCAATCTAGTGCAATACGGCACTGTTTGCCGTAAGGATTTTTAGTATTTTTAAAATCGCAAACAGCACATGAAGGTATGCTAATTAGCTCTTTAAGATCTTTCAATATTTCTTCTCGATATTTAAGAATATGCTTTCCGAATAACATAAAATTTCTCCTAAAAAAATTTAAAAGTATAAAATCCTACCTTTTGCTAAATCTAGAAAATAATAAACTTTCTAAATATTATTTTACAAAAATATTGTTAATTGTAAAACTCAAATTGAATTTAACAAGTTGTTTAATAATAATTAATCTTTAAATCAACACTTATTTTTATGAAGAATTATCCTCAAAGATGCGAGGATTACAATGAAACACACAGAATGCATTAGTAAATAGGAGAAATTTTGTGAAAAAGAAAATATTTTCATTTGTTTTAACAGTAATGATAATTTGTTTTATTTTTTTTAATCCAAAAATAACTGCTTTAAATAAATCTTTAAAATCAGAATTTCCAAAATACAACAATATAGAAATACGAGAAAACGTTCTTAGTCAAGACATTAAATCCATAAAAGAAAAAGGGTATTTAACGGTTGCACTTTACGGAAAAGATAGGCTTGGATTCTTTGAAAACAAAGATTCAGATCTTAAAGGCTTTGAAATAGACTTAGCAAGAAAAATTGCAAATTCTTTAGAAGTTGAACTTAAATTTGAACGATCATCACAAACATATGATGGCCTTGTAGATTTACTAATACTTGAAAAAGCAGACATTATAATCTCAACATTCAGCGCTACACCAAACAGAGCTTTGTACCTAGCTTTTTCAAACCCTTATGAAGAACTTAGAACAGGAGTAATGCTAAGTAAAAAATATCTAGCCGCTAATAAGATTGAAAAAAATCCTATTGAACACTTAAAAAATTACAAAACAAAGTTGTGCGTACAAAAAAATTCTTCATACTCAGACACAGCAAAAAAATTATTTCCACTATCTGAATTTGTAGAAATAGAGGATACTGATCTTGCTTTTGAAATGACGAAAAACAACGAAGTTGATGGATTCTTTAGTGGAGAACTTGAATTTGTAGAACAAAGCATTAAAGATCCAATTTTATCTATATACACAAAAACCTATGTTTTTTCAGATATAAATGATAATTTCTGCATTGCCCTGCCAAAAAAATCTACAGAATTTATGAATTTTATCAATATCTGTATTAGTTCCTTTAAAAAAACTACAATAAATGAAATAGAAGAAGAATATAAAAATATTTTTAATAAAAAAGAGTCAAAAGAATGATAATTAAAATTTTAAAAAATCCAATAACATTGTTTGTGAGCATAATTTTAGGCATTTTCGTTGGTATTTTCTTTAAGGAATCATCAAAAAGTCTTAGCATAATCAGTGATATTTACGTCAACTTTCTGCAAATGTGTATTTTACCAATAGTTGCATGTATAATCGCTATTAACTTTTCTAAAATTTCAAAAGGAAAATCCAAAAAAATAATTAAAAAGTGGATAATTTTAGTATTTGTGAGCTTCTTAGTAGCTGCTTTAATATCTATATTGTCGTCTATTTTTTTAAAAAAATTTTTAGAACCAAGCCCTGACACAAAACTTGCTTTTAGTGAAATAGATGGTGATAAAACAGTAAATAGCAAATTTACGGAACTCAAATTTTATTCAAACAATGAAATTGACGAAACAGATAATTTTTCGCTTTATACTTTTTTAATAAACACCATACCTAATAATATATTCTCAGCCTTATCTAATGGAGATGTTGTAGGAGCAATTTGTTTTTTTAGTATACTTGGCATTATGTTATCTAAAGTAAAAACAAAAGTATCGTCAAATTTATTAGAAATATTCGATGTAATTTATAACTCTCTTAATAAATTTGTTACAATTATATTAAATTTTTCGCCCATATCAATTTTCTGCGTATTAGCAGTACAATTTTCAGACCCAAACAAAGTTACTTTAATAAAATCTCTTATAAAACTGATAATTGTTATGCACTTAATATTCTTTACTATGATTGTTATATCATTTATTATAATACAAAAAAAGATAAATCTTACAATTAAAGAACATTTATCAGCCATAAGTCACACATTTTTTATATCTATTGCTACTAGAAGTTGCATGGCCTCAATACCAACTGCCATTGAAGACGCTAAAAAAAAATTAAAGTTAGATGAAACAATAAGCAATTTTACTTTGCCAATAGGAATTACAATGTTTCAAAGTGGCGGAATAATAAGTGCAATTCTAGCTACAACTTACACCTGTATGATTTATGACGTGCCACTTGGATTCAATGTGATTTTTGGAACCATTTTAGGGTCGATTCTTTACGCCTTTTCTTTTATAGGAGCACCTAGCATTGTAGCAGCAAGTATGCTTAGCGGAGTTTTAGGGCCACTTGGGCTTCCTAGCGACATAATAAGCGCTGCATGGGTGTCGGTTTTAAGCATTTCAGACCCTTTTTTAACTTTTCAATGCATTTATACAAATATCGCTATAGCAGCGTCGCTTTCTAGTAAAGCAAAAACTACTTAAATTAAAATTAAATTTTTTTAAAAAATAAACTGAAAATTTTAACTAAATAAACTTTTAAAAAATAATTTCATTAACTATTTATCGTAAATAAAAACTGCTTTGTATTGCCTCTTCACATTAGTTATGATACTATAAATTTAGTTTATTTAAAATTTTTAGCTTCTTAAAACTTTAAGCTTTTATTCGTTTTTATAAAATTTTTAAAACTTAAAATTTGCTTTTAAAACTTAAAAATTTTTAATTAATTTTAATAAGAGCGGGTGTGGCGGAAACGGCAGACGCGCTAGATTTAGGTTCTAGTGGTAAAATACCTTGCAGGTTCAATTCCTGTCACCCGCACCAGAAAATTATAGCTGAAAATAGCAGTTCTTAGTTTTTGTAGAACTTTGTTGATTTTTTGTTGCATCAACTTATAAACTTAAGTTTATTAAACAGGAGATGAATTAAAATTTCTAATATAAATTTTGAAAAAAAATATCCTGGAGTTTTGGCTGAAAAAGAAGTTCAAGACTTTTGGGAAAAAAATAAAATTTATAATTTTGATCCGAGTAGAAAAAAACACATTTTTACAATAGACAACCCACCTCCAACAATAAGTGGTAAACTTCATATAGGTCATATTTTCAGTTTCGCACAGACAGAAATATTTGCGAGATTTAAACGTATGCAAGGCTACAATGTATATTTTCCTATTGGATTTGACGACAACGGTTTGCCAAGCGAAAGATTTGTTGAAAAAGAATTAAATATAAAAGCTTCTGCTATTTCTAGGGATGAATTTTTTGAAAAGTGTTCAACTGCAACAAAACATTATGAAGAAAAATTTGAAAGTTTGTTGAAATCCATGGGATTTTCATACGACTTTAATTTAAAATATTCAACTATTAGTGATGATGTTCGCAAAATATCTCAAACTTCTTTTATTGAACTTGCAGAAGAATCTAAAGCTTACTTAAAAGAAAGTCCTGTTTTGTGGTGTGCGGAATGCCAAACTTCAGTAGCACAAGCGGAGCTTAACCCAAAAGAGAAAGATTCTTATTTTTATTATATTCCCTTTAAAGTTGAAAATGACATACTTGAAATAGCAACAACGAGACCCGAATTGCTATGCGGTGTTGTATGTATTTTCGTAAATCCAAAAGATAAACGTTATTTAAAATACGTTAATAAAAAAGCAATTGTACCTCTTTATAACTTTGAAGTTCCTATTTTGTCGGATTCTGAAGTTTGCATTGACAAAGGAACTGGCGCTGTTATGTGCGCTACTTTTGGAGACGCTAAAGACGTAGAATGGTTCAACAAATATTCTTTGCCGTATAAAAATGTAATTTTAAAGCATGGAAGAATAAATGAAAATGTAAATTTCATTGGCTCTTTAAACATAAAATCTGCTAAAAATAAAATAGTAAAACTTTTAGAAGAAAACAAAAGTCTTATAAAATCTGAAAAAATAACACATATTGTATCAACTCACGAAAGATGTGACAGAGAAATAGAGATAATTCCTTCTAAACAATGGTATGTGGATATTTTAAATAGAAAAGAAAAACTGCTTTCAATAGCAAATCAAATAAATTGGTATCCATTTAGTATGAAAAATCGCTATATCGCGTGGGTTAACAACATAAAGTGGGATTGGTGTATTTCTCGTCAAAGATACTTTGGGGTACCATTTCCTGTTTGGTATTGTTTAAATTGCGGCAAACCTTGCTTTGCAAAAAAACAGTGGCTGCCTGTCGACCCTATAAAATTTAATTATAAAGATAAGTGTAATAAATGCGGTTGTAGTGAATTTACTCCGGAAAAGGACGTTATGGACACCTGGGCAACATCTTCGTTGACTCCTCAAATAAATCTTAGCAATCTTAACAAACTAATTAATAACAATTGCAACATTTTTGAAAATAAAAATGTAGAGAATTTTTTGCCTATGAGCATGAGGTCACAAGCTCACGATATTATAAGAACTTGGACTTTTTATACAATTCTTAAAAGTTTATATCACTTTGATAAAATTCCATGGCAAAATATAATGATATGCGGGTTTGTTCTTGCTAAAAAAGGAGAAAAAATTAGCAAGTCTAAAGGAGAACTTAAATTTGACCCTAAAACTCTTATAAAAACTCACACAGCGGATGCTTTACGATACTGGGCTGCTAACACAAAACTTGGAGTGGATACTTTCTTTGATCCAAACGACATGAAAGACACAAAACGCTTTATGACAAAGCTTTGGAATTGTTCAAAATTTGTAATTTCTCATTTAGAAGATTTTAAAATAAAAGAAAAAAAAGCAACTAAATTTATAGATAAATTTATTATAAACGCGACTAATAAAATTATATCCGAGGCTTGTAATTTAATAGAAAATTTTGAAATAGGTCTTGCCAGACATAAAATTGACGATTTTTTTTGGAAAGATTTTTGCGATAATTATATTGAAATTGTAAAAGAACGTTTATACCAACCCAAGATTCATGGTGAAGAAGAGCGAAAATCTGCACAATATGCATCTTATTATTGTTTAATTAATATTTTAAAATTATATGCTATATACGTTCCGCATTTAACAGAATACATTTATATCAAAGCAGATTTTAAAAAATTTGAAAAATCACCTTCTTTGCACATGTTGCTTTGGGAAGAAAACTTAAAAAACAAAGTTTCTTATGACGAAGAAATAATATTTTTTGGTGAAGAAGTTAAAAATTTAATATCAAGCGTAAGAAAATTAAAATCTCAAAAAAATATGTCTATAAAAGAAAGTATCGATTCTGTAACAATAAATTGCTATAAGAAACACAAAAGCTTTTTTATTGACACTGAAAAAGATTTGATTGCTTGTTTGAAAGCAAAAAAAATATTATACACTTTTAAAAGTTAAAATTTACTTTCATAAATTTATAAATAAAATAATAAAATTTGAAATTAAACTATCAAAAATTTTAAACGAAGTAATTTATAATTTAAAAACTTTAAAACATAAGCTTGTGCAAAAATCGTTTGCACAGGCCTTGAGTTGTTGCGATTTAAAATACAGAAAATTAACAAAACACATTTTTATTTATAAGAAATTGGCAAATAATATTTTTTATAAAAATAGGTTTTTGTAAATTTATAATTTCAATTTGTATAAGTTTTATTTAGCAATTTTTAAAATATTTTGTTTTTAAAAGTAAAACATCGAAAAATATTGCAAAACGCATTAAATTATGAAATTTGGACAGAATATTCAGTAACTCAAGAAACAATTACTTTAATTAGTTAATTTTTAAAGAAAAATAAACTTTATAAAAAAACTTAAAGCTCGTAAAATCTAAAAGGAGACAATTATGAAAGAGAGTAATATACAGGCTTTTTTTAAAGCCGTCAATAAAGATCCAAAAATAAAACAAGAAATGGAAATAATACGCGGTGAATATCCGGAAGGAAATATGAATGCTGAAGATAGCTTTAATTTTATAACCAAAGGAATTATTCCTCTTGCTAAAAAAAATGGATATGAGTTTAATTTTAGAGAATACATCTCTTTCCAGTTAAAAGATGAATTAAAAGAAGAACTTACCGAAGATGATCTTATGGAAATTTCAGGAGGAGGCTTTTTTAGTCCGCGCAACCTTGGAGCTGCGTCTGTTGCAGCATTGTCGATTTTTACTACGCTTGGTGGCCCGGCAATTCAAAGTTTAAAAAATTCACAATTAAGCTCAACTTCTCAGTCAATAAGTTCAACTTCTCAGTCAATAGATTCACAATTTAAAAAAACTTCTGATAAAGGCAGAAATAAAATAAATTTTTTTAATTCAAACATTTTTAGATCAAAGAAAACTAAAGAAAACTCAAATAATAAATCTAAAAATGAAAGAAAATTAGAAAACAAAAAAAATGAAAAACGTGCAGAAAATATAGGTAATTCTAAAACTAACAAATCTACTTCAAGTAATGTAAATGTTGGAAAATCTCAAAAAAATAATGTGAACATTAGCCGATTTAGAAAAAATAGAACTGGAAATAAAATAAGTTCTAACATTAAAAATTCGTCTTTTAAAAAAAATAGAACTGTTTTAAAAAGTAAAAATAATGTTAGAAAAATTAATAAAAACGTTGGAACAAGTTCTCTAAATAAAGAAGCCTCTAAAAAAAATACTATTAAAGAAAAAGAACTTGAAAAAACAGAGAACAGTGATAATTTAAAAGAAAATGAAAATCAAAAAGTAGAAGATAAAAATATAGAAAAAACAGAAAAAGAAGAACTTGATAAAACAGAAAACAATGATAATAAAGATGAAAACAAAGAAGTGCAAGATAAAAATACAGAAGAAAAAGAAGAAGAAACAGAAAAAAAAGAGCTTGATAAACAAGAAAAAACAGAAAAAGAAGAACTTGATAAAACAGAAAACAATGATAATAAAGATGAAAACGAAGAAGTGCAAGATAAAAATACAAAAGAAAAAGAAGAAGCAACTAAGAAAGAAAAAAATTTACTATTTGAAGAAGAAGATATTTCAATAATTACAGGCTCTGCTTCAGCAGGAAATTTTACAATGATGCCACCTCCACCGCCGCCGAAGCCAACACCTTTTAAAAATAACAACAATAATAATGCCAACCAAGAAGAAAGTATAGAAACGCAAGAAAAAAGATTTGAAAGTTGTAAAAGTAAATTTCAAAACCTAAAATCCGAAGGAGAAAAAATTTCTTTTGAGGTAATCATAGAAACAGAAGATGAAAGTAAACCATATACAATCAATTTAGAAAAAACAGTACGCAATGAAAAAGATATGAAAGATTACACTGAAAATGTAAAAGAACAAACTGAAAGATTAAATAAAGAAATTACAAAACGAAAAGAAAAAAGTACTAGTTTTAAAGATTCAATTGATAAAATTATTGACAAAATAGCAAGCGACATAAAATCTGAGAGAGCCGGTACAATAGTTCAAAATATTAATGGAAATAATTATGTATTTGCACTTAAATTTGATAATGATTTTTTCAAAATGAATTTAGAAGAATTTTTCAATCAGTACGAAAACTTAGTATCTCAAAAAATGATATTAGAGGAACGTCAAAAAGAATTTGAAGATCTTAAAGAAAAATTTTCAACCCAAAAAGATTCAATGAGGAAAAATCTAGAAATAATCAAAGATATGGAAAAAACAGTTGAAGATTTAAAAAAAGAGCAAGAAAAAAATGTTTATTTAAATCCAGAATTTCAAGATGAAAAAAACTATATTAATTTTTTAGAAGAATTATATGCAAACAACGAAAATATTTCAGACATTGATATTGGTTTTCAAGATTATAAAAATATAGACAACATAGAAAAAAACGAGGCTTCGAAAAAAATAAAACAATTACAAGAAAAAAATATAAAATTAAATGAAGAAATTGACGAAAACAACGTTAAGATAGGAACACATTTTGTTTCTGTAGAAGAAGAATTACAGAAAAACGAAAAAACATTGAAAAAAACAATGCATGTGTTTGATGTTGGCACAGAAGGTAAAAAAATTACTGTAAGTTCTTACGATATGATAGCTCGTATTCTTAGCGATAAAGAAGGATATGATGCTGCTTGGGAAAGTTTAAACTCTTCTAGCAAAAGTAATATACAAGGTTTATTAAGCCAGAAAGGTAATAAAAACACAGATCTGATGACTTACAAAGCTTGGAAAACTCTTTTATCGACAGAAAAAGATAATGATGAAATTCTACAAATTATAGGAAAAATTTCAACAATTTCCTCAGCTAATATAGCAAAAAGTGAAGAAATAAGAAAAAATAATGAACAAATAAAGAACTATCAAGAAACTTTAACTGAAAAAAATATAATAAAAATTGCTTCAATAGAACTAACAAAAAAAGCTGCAAATTTTCACGCGAGCAAAATTTTTACTAAAATAGCTAAATTAGATAAAGAATCTGGTTTCTTTGACACTGTTTCAAATGTTATTTCTAAACTTAAAGCCAAAGGAGTCAGGTACACTCAAAAAGAAGCGAGAGTTGCAAATGAAATTTTTGAAATATTTGGTTTAAAAACAGTTGATGAAAACACAGAATGTAATGACAATTTATCTTTTAGAAGAGAAGTCGCTTTAAATTTAGCAAAAATTTGCAATGAAATTTTTGAAAACGATGCAATGTCTCTAAAACAAAAAAAAGAGGATATAGTTAAAAATTTTTATAACCTGTTCAGTACACGTTTTTCTAATGTGCAAAAATTAGATTTCAAAACAATCGAAATGAATTTTTTTGAAGCTTTCAAAAGTGACGGCGGCAGTTTATATAAAGAAATTTTAAAAATAAAACAAAACTACGATTCAAATGAAACTTTAATTTCAAAAGAATTACAAAATACTTATTCAAAATCAAATTTAATTAAAAATCTTTCGAAAGTTAAAAGCGAGGGAAGTTTTAAATTTTCTTATAATAGCTTAAAATCTTCTAAAACTACATCTGCTGAAGGCGAAAGTAATTTAAAAAATATTTCTGAAAGATTAAAAGCATATGTAGAAACTAATTTTGAAAAACTTAAAACAACCGATGAACTTAACGAAGCTGTTAACGATACTAGATTTTTAACTCAAGCTCTTATAAAACTTGGATTTAAGTCCTTTATGGGAATTACTACTGAAGAAGAAAATATACAAAAAATAAGTGATACCAAAACACCTTTAAAATTTAAAAAAATTTTTGCAAAAATTTATAATTTTTTAGAAGAATTTCAAAAAGAAAATGAAGGTGACTTAAAAGAAATATTTGTTAGCCAGTCAATAAATGTAGAAAAAAATAAGTCAAACATAGATGAGAGTAAAAGTACACTGCGTATGATAAAATACTTTGATACATTTAATCCGTCATTATCAGTAGAAAACACCAGCAATGTCAGCAATAATTATCAAAAGTCTTCTGATGGTCAAAAAGACAATTCCAATAAACCTATTAACAGTGTGGTAGCAAATGTAACTTCAGAAAATTTAACAAAAAAAACTGGCGAACAAGAATTTACAAATAAAGTATTCTTTAAAAAAGATGAAGCTAGCGAAACAAAGAAGAAAGAGTTTAAAGCAGGAATTATGGCAGAAATACAAACAATAAAAAATATAATTTCTACTGTAACGGAAGGAACGAACAAAAAAACAACTGAAACAGAAGCAGAAAAAAATATAATTATGGACGAAAACTCAATAAAAATGTGTAAAGAGCTTTCTAAAATAAATGAAACAGTAACTGAAACCCGTCATAAAGCTATTTTACCTAAAATATTTGATATTGCAAATAAAGCAGTACAAGTCTTTAAAGCAATAGGTATTGATGGTTATGAACCAGTTCTTTCTTATGCAGATGGTACAGGAAACAGCTACCCAAAAGTTAAATATACCGGTACTGCTGAAGGCAATTTTACAGATTTTTTTAAAACTAATAATGCCAAACTTGAAATTTTAAAATTTCAAGAATTAGGAAAAATATATGATTATGACAAACAAGTATTTAATATAGAAAATGTAGACCCAGCAAAAAATCCTATGATAAGCCGTATAAGCGAGATGCCAAACATTGCAGTCGAATATACAAATGACAATAACAAAAAATTAAAAGTTTTAGAAAATGACGGAATGTTGATTTCTGCTATGAATGTGATTCAAAATTTAGCTGCAATTTTAAAAAACTTAGAAGGAACAAATGAGAATGTAGAAGATGACGCGAAAATAAATTCCTTAGTTGACATCGAAATATCAAATAGAGGAATTGATACCAGTCTAAACACCAGATCATGGGTCGTACACAACATTTTAGAAACATTTAGAAAATAGGAAAATTTATTTAAATCAAACATCAAAAAGTACTGTTAAAAAGAAGTAACTTGTAATGATAGCTACTTATGTGGTAAGATTTTTCTATGCTACAAATGCAAAGTTAATTTTTTCGTTTTACTTTGCTATGCACGCAAAGATTGAAACTATTTTTTGATTATAAAATGTGTTAAAACAGTGATTTAAAGCTAAGTTTATTTTGTCAAAGTAGTTGTTTTTATTTTAGTTTGTTTTTTATATTTTTATTAAAAAGTTTAAAACATTACTTTAATTGATTAAAATAAAATTTTTTTCACATCTGCTAATTGTTTAAATATTAGTGTTCAAAATTTAGGAGGCGCTTTGTGAAGTTTTATATGAAAAGGGAAAACGATAAATATTTAGAATGTTTTTCTGTTTTAGATGTTTTTGGAAACAGAAAATATAAAGTAATTGGCAAAAATTTTCGAATCGGCAAAAAATTTTTTCTCATAGATTCTTCACAGACAAGCCTTGCGTTTATTAGAAAACTAATTTTTCCTTTTATAAGCAATTATCTTATAAAATCTAATATAAAAGAGATTAACCTGTTTGAAAATCGTTTACACAAAAATCCAAGCTACAATATAGGTGGCATTGATTGGATATTTAAAAATAGTTCTCAACCTTATGTATTTTCTGTCACGGATAAAGACTCTCAAATTATTATGAAGCAGGTTAGAATATTTAAAAACTTTTGCAACAATTACGAAATAGAAATTATAAATGAAAAGTTTGAAATAGTTTGTTTGTGTATATCGGTGTGCGTTAACAATTTAATATTAAACGATAATAAAATATGTGAATTAACTTAGCCTTTAATGAACAAAATAATAAACAAGAAATAAGTGTTTTCTTTTTTATGAAGTATATTTTTTTGTTTACAAATTTTTATTAGTGTATATTTACTTTGCAAACAGTTAATATGTAGTACTTTAAAATAAATAAACACAAAAACTTTAAACAGCAAAATAAATGCGAGGATACAAAAATTAAAACCTCGTTAAAAAATTAGTAAAAGGAATGAAAAAAATGCAAAAAAGAGAAAATTTAAGAAATATCGCTATTATAGCACACGTAGATCATGGTAAAACAACATTAGTTGATCAATTACTCAGGCAAAGTGGAGTGTTTAGGACGAATGAAGAAGTAACCGAAAGAGTTATGGATTCCAATGATCTTGAAAAAGAACGCGGAATTACAATTTTATCAAAAAACACCGCTGTAATTTACAAAGATATAAAAATAAACATTGTGGATACACCTGGGCATGCTGATTTTGGTGGAGAAGTAGAAAGAATATTAACAATGGTAGATGGGGTTTTACTGCTAGTAGATGCATTTGAAGGTTGCATGCCGCAAACTAGATTTGTTCTTAAAAAAGCCCTTTCTCTTGGGAAAAAGCCTATTGTTGTTGTTAACAAAATAGATAGACCTCAAGCCAGGCCTAAAGAAGTTGTTGATGAAGTACTTGATCTTATTATAGAGCTTGGCGCTGATGAAGATCAACTAGATTTTCCTGTCATTTACGCTTCTGCTAGAAAAGGTTACGCAACTTTTGATCTTTCAGAAGATAGCACTGACATTAAACCATTATTTGAAACTATAATAAAAGAAGTATCTCCTCCTCAAGGAGAAATGAATGGACCTACACAAGTTTTATTTTCAAGTCTTGATTATAATGATTATGTCGGGAGAATAGGAGTAGGTAGAGTTGAAAGAGGAACATTAAAAATAGGTCAACCTCTTGTTTTATGTCGAGAAGATGGAAGCAGAAAAAATATTAAAATAACAAAAATATATCAGTTTGAAGGTTTGAAAAGAGTCGAAAATAACATGGCAGAATTAGGAGATATTATAGCTGTTGCTGGCATAGAAGATCTTAACATTGGAGAAACTCTTTGTGATCAAGAGCATCCAGACCCGTTGCCATTTATAAAAATCGATGAACCAACTGTTTCTATGATGTTTATAGTGAATAATAGTCCATTTGCTGGAAAAGAAGGTAAATTTGTAACATCTAGAAATATAAGAGACAGATTATTTAAAGAAATAGAAACAAATGTGGCTATGAGAGTTGAAGAAACAGATTATGCGGATACATTTTTAGTTTCAGGAAGAGGTGAACTTCATCTTTCTATTTTAATAGAAACTATGAGAAGGCAGAATTTTGAATTTTCAGTGTCGCGCCCTCAAGTAATAATGAAAAATATAGATGGTGTAAAAATGGAACCGATAGAACTTTTAATTTTAGAAGTGCCAAGCGATAATGTTGGATCTGTTATGGAAAAGTTGGGTACAAGAAAAGCTGAAATGGTTAACATGGTGGCACGAGTAACAGGAATGACAATTTTGGAATTTAGAATACCATCGCGGGGACTTATGGGGTATCGTACAGAGTTTTTAACAGATACAAACGGAAATGGCGTTATGAATCATATTTTTGACTGTTACGAACCTTACAAAGGAGAAATTAAAGGACGCCAGCAAGGTTCACTCATAGCACACGAAACAGGTGAAACAACTGGATACGGATTATACGCAGCACAAGATAGAGGAAGATTATTTATAGGCCCAGGAGTTAAAGTTTATGAAGGAATGATTGTAGGTGTAAGCCCAAAATCTGATGATATAATCGTAAATGTATGCAAAAAAAAACATATTACAAATATGCGAGCCTCTGGTTCAGACGACGCTTTAAAGCTCACTCCCCATTCGGTGATGAGTCTTGAACAATCACTTGAATTTATAAAAGATGATGAACTTGTAGAGGTCACTCCAAAAAGTATAAGGATGAGAAAAAAAATTCTTGACAAAAATCAACGCGCAAGAAAATCAAAAACTTAATTTGTAAAATTAAAGTGCCATTTTAGAAAGGTAAGTAAATTTGTCAAAATAAAAGTTTTACAAGTAGAATAGACATTAAAAAACCTGTTAAATCAGCGCAAAGTGCTGAAGGTATTGTGTGCCTGGTGTTTTTAATTCCGACCGATCCAAAATAAACAGCTATAGCGTAGAAAGTTGTTTCTGTAGACCCCATCATAACAGAAGTGACTCTTCCAACAAAGCTGTCGGGTCCACAGCTAGAAAAAATGTGGTTAATAAATGCCATCGAACCACTACCTGATATGGGTCTTAACAGAAAAAGAGGAATAGTTTTAACCGGTATTCCTACTTTATTTGCAAAGGGAGCTATAAAAGAAGTAAAAACATCTAAAGCACCCGATGCTTTTATCATATTTATAGATGTTATAAGTCCTATTAAAGACGGAATTATGTAGAAAGTAGACTCAAGCCCATCTTTTGCCCCTTCAACAAACACATCAAAAATTTGCACTTTTCTTGTGAACCCAAAAATTACGATCAATAAAACTAAAACTGGAAGAAAAAAAGGACCGATCTTGTCCAATGTTTTATCCTCTCTTTTCTAAAATTTTTGCTGAAATTATGCCAATCAGCAAAGCAACAGCTGAAGAAATCCACACACAAGGCATGACATCGAAAGGAGATGTACTCCCGTGGACTTTTCTTAAAATTGCCATCGTTGTAGGAATTAATTGTATTGAAGCTGTATTTATTATCACAAACATCGCCATACTATTATTTGCAATTTCTTTTTTAGGATTTTCTCGTTGCATTTCTTTCATCGCCGCAATTCCCATCGGTGTTGCAGCATTTCCAAGGCCTAAAAAATTTGCGGTAATATTCATGCATATAGCTTTAATCGCGGGGCTTGTTTTTTTATAATCTGGAAATAACAAACGCATAACTGGTGAAAAAAAATTTGCAAGCAAAATTGTAATACCACCTTTATCTGCTATTTTCATAATCCCAGTCCAAAAGCACATCATTCCGAGCAAAGAAATTGTTAATTTTACAGCTTCATTTGTTCCAGAAAGAATAGAATTAGAAACTTCTTCCAAACGTCCCGTTATTATTGCGGAAATTACACTAATAACAAACAAAGCTCCAAAAATATAATTCATCATTTTTCTGCACCCACCTGTTTTAATAAAAAATCTTATAATTAATTTATTCTTAAAGTTTTTATTGCATTTTTAAAATATGAAACATGTTTATGCTTTATTAAAGTTGAAAAAATAAATTTTTATTATTTTTAAAAATTAACTTAGATATAATTTATTTGGGCAATATGAATTACTAAATTTTGCTTTTACTTTACAAACATATAAAAAAACTACATAAAAATTCCAAGCAAACCGTAGGATGCTACAGCCATTAAAATTGCTGAAATAAAACTACCTATAGTAATAGATATAAAAGCATCTTTAATTTTCATATTTAAAAACGAGGCTATTAAAGATCCTGTCCAGGTACCTGTGCCTGGCAGTGGTACTGCAACAAACAACATAAGTCCAACGCGCTTGTATTTTAAAACTTCTTTACTTTTTTTATCAGCCTTATCTTCTATTTTTTCAACAAATTTCATTAATTTCGTATTTTTAAAAAATGCTAAAATTTTTTTAATAAATAAAAGTATGAATATAACAGGAAATATATTTCCCAAAAAACAAACTAAAAGAGAAACCTTCCAATTAACCCCTAACAAAGCAGCAGCTATTAATCCTCCTTTTAGTTCTATCAAAGGACAAATAGAAAGCAGAAATATTACAATTTCCGCCGGCATAAATAAACTAAAATTATTTGTTAAGTTTTCTAATAATTGATACAATTACTTTGTACCTCCATTTATTTTTTAAAAAACAGTATATTTTAAATCTCTTTGTTTATAAAGCTTTTGTTTTATATAGCAGCTTTAATAAAATTAAAGTAAATTTACTTTTAAAATTTTAACAACTATTGTTTAAAATTTAATTATTAAAATAGTTAGAGGAAATATAAACTTGTATAAAAAATATATTTTTGCAGCAATCATAGTTGCCGCAGGCGAATCTTCTAGAATGAAAACTAAAATTCGTAAACCTTTTTTAGAATTAGCATCTAAACCAATTATATGCTACTCCTTAGAAATATTTAACAAGATAAATGATATAAAAGAAATTATAGTAGTAGCTCAAAAAGATGACGAAGAAAAAATTTTAAAAATAGTTGATTTATATAAAATTCACAAATTTAAAAAAGTTGCAATTGGATCTAAAACACGGCAAGGTTCAGTTTTCTCAGGTGTTTTATCATGCTCTAATAACATAACACATTTTGTTATTCACGACTCAGCTAGACCTTTAATTTCAAAAAAAGTAGTTGTAAAAATTTTAAACGCTAGCAAAAAACACAATGCTGTTGCTGTTTGTAATGCTTTAAATGACACAATTAAAAAAGTAAATAATGAAGGTTACGTTGAAAAAACTATCAACAGAAAAGATATATTTAAAATTCAAACTCCACAAGCTTTTGAAAAATCACTTTATTTAAAAGGGATGAATACAGCAATAAAAAATAAAAAAGATTATACAGATGATTGTCAACTTATCGAAAATATTAATGAAAAAGTTTTTTTGTTAAAAGAAAATGAAATTAATTTTAAAATTACAAAACCTGAAGATTTAGAATTTGCGCAAAAAATTTTGAACAAGAAAAAAACAAAAGTAGGCTATGGATACGATTTGCATCCTTTAATCGAAGGTAAAAAACTTATAATTGGTGGCGTTTGTATTCCTCACAACAAAGGTCTAAGTGGGCATTCAGACGCTGACGTATTAACTCATGCTATAATTGACGCTTTGCTTGGGGCTTTTGGCGCAGGAGACATAGGCAATATGTTTCCTGATACTGAAAAAAAATATAAAAATATTAATAGCATAAAGCTTTTAAAAAAAGTGTATGAAAAAGTAAAAAAAAGTAACTATGAACTTGTAAATATAGATTGTTGCATTGTGGCTCAAAAACCAAAACTTTCACCTTACGTGGAAGAAATGAAAGAAAATATAAGCAATGCATGTGGATTTTGCAAAGACTTAATAAATATAAAAGCTAGTACTGATGAAGGGCTTGGCATAAGTGGAGAAGAAAAGGCTATATATGCACATGTTGTTTGTTTAATAGATTGAAGATGAAAATTTATTTTTATAATACATTAAAATAAACTGCTTTTGATATTTGCATTTTTAATAATTTCTTGAAAGTAATAAAAAACTACCCCAAACGAGGTAGTTTACGTCATTTTAAACCCTAAAATTTATTTTTAAAATTACTTTGTTTTTAATTAGAAATTTTATTTTTAGTTAGAAATTTCGTCTAGCTTTCTTTTTTTAAAGAAGAACTTAGATAAAAACAATCCAATCGCTGCAACTGATAAAAAAGAAGCTGCTAAAAAACTCCAGTTCTCTGAGCTAACACCTGTCTTTGGTTTAGATGAACCTTTATCTCCGCCTCCCTTACCATTAGCCTTGCAAGGAACAGTATTATATTTTTTATTATCTATTTCTTTCTTATTATTATCAAGATCTTTTTCTTTTTGGTTTTGAGCTACCTTAGAATCATCATCGTTGTTATTAGAACCATTTTGCTGATTACCACCTTTAAGGCTTACATTTTCTTGGTCAGAAGACTTTTGATCAGAATAAAGAAAACTTAACATATCTTTTTGATCTATCATTTCATCTAACTCTTGTTGATTTTTTTTAAGTTCTTTTTTTAGTTTTTCTAAATTTTGAAGGTGTGTAGCTTTTTCTTGTAGAAGTTTTGTTATGTCTTCAAAATTTTGTAATAAAGTTTGTAACTCCATTATTTGGTTTTGTTGTAATTGCGCTTCTTGTATTTTTTGATTTATATATTTAATCATATCTTTTTTAAAATCGTCTTTGTTTTTTAACTGGCAATTATTGTTGTTATTTGGGTCTGATATTAAAAAGGAAGAATAAATATTGTTATTAAAATTTTGAAGATACTTTTGATATTTCGAAAAAATTATATCAATTGTTGTCATAGCATTGACTGAACATTTTACCATTATTATTAAATATTCTATTATTTGTTTTTTTATTTCCTCTGTATCAGGTGTATTAGGAATATTTTCAAAATTTCTTAAAATATCTGTTATAAAAGGTTCTAAATTATTATTGAGGTCATTGTAATAATAGCTATGCAGTGGATTTTGCGCTAATGTTGCACCTTCAAAACCAATTATTTCTTCTAATATTTTTATTAGCTCTATTAAATGTCTATTGCGTTCGTCTAGCTTATCAGTTCTTGCTTTCAACAAGTTTAAAATTTCACTATTATCGTTTAAAACTTTTTGAAAGTCCGAAGGTTTTTTCAAGTTATTTTCAAATTCTTTAATTTTTTCATTTAAATCTTTGGACGAACTTTGTTTTAAAATTTTTAAATTATCAAATATCTCTTTTTTAAGCTTGGCAATTTCCTGTTTTTCTATTTTTATTTTCTTCTCTATTTTTTCTTTTTCATAAGCTAATTGCTGCATTTTGTCATTGTTAAAGTCTATTGCTGTTTTTAAAGTCTTCCTGTCAGAAACAGCATGTGAAGTAGTTGTCAAACCTGCTGTTAAAATAGTTGACGCGACTAAAACCGAGGTTAAATGTTTAGCAGCTATTAATTTTCTTCTTTTTGCTTTAAAATTATTTTTCATTTAAATTTCTCCCTTTAATTTGTTTAAAAATAACAAATTTTGTAAAGTATAAAGCTACAACTATTTAAATTATTTATTTGAAATTTTATTAGCTCAGTGTATTAAGTGCTTATGTAGATTTAAGTTAAGCACAGTAAATTAAACATACTTTACTTTCTAATTATATAAAATAATACAAATTTTGTCAAGTAATCGTTATTTTAACTAATATAAACTGCTATTTTAAAATAAATTTCTGTTTATTTATATTTAAATACTTTATTTATCTCTTAAAATTACTTTAATATATATATCATCTTTTTTATTTTCTTTAATTTATTTATTAAATAGTATAAAAAAGTTTTCGTTCTGAATTTTAACAATAATAAATTCTAATAAATTTTTTTAATAAATAATAAAAAACTAATGGAATATTTCAGACAACTCAAATGTTACTAAAATAACAACTGATACTTTCCTTAAACAAAAAACTTTGTCAATAAAAAATAAATTTTAAACAGATAAAACATAAAATTATAAACAATTTTTTACAGTTTAAAATATAATCAAACAGAAATTTATTTAAAAATGGCAGTTTATATAAAATAAAAAAACAGTTACTTGACAAAATTTGTATTATTTTATATAATTAGAAAGTAAAGTATGTTTAATTTACTGTGCTTAACTTAAATCTACATAAGCACTCAATACACTGAGCTAATAAAATTTCAAATAAATAATTTAAATAGTTGTTAGCTTTATACTTTACAAAATTTATTATTTTTAATAAAACAAATTAAAGGGAGAAATTTTAATGAAAAAGAATTTTAAATCAAAGAAAAGATTAACAGTTGCTAAACACTTAATCTCAACTTTAGTTGCATCAACTGTTTTGGTAGCGGGTTTAACAACTACTTCGCATGCTGTTTCTAACAAGGAAATAGAAGAAGAAAAACAGAAACTTGACAAGCTTGAAAATGAAATATTTAGCATTTTTGAAAAATTAGAACAAAATTCTAATAAATATTTAAAGAAAAAAATTGAAGAATTTAAAAATAGCTACGAAAAACCTTTTGACTTAGAACAAGATTTAAAAAATAGTGGTACAATTTTAAATTTGTTGACAAAAGACATAAACAATCTAAATGAACACAATGGATGTTTAGAAAATCTAATAAAAATATTAGGAAACTTAATTTCTTATAATGAAAAATCGCAATTATTAACGGACGGTTATTATACAGATACATCAAAATTAAAAGATTTTATAAAAATCACATTAAAGCAACTTGAAAACATTTCTAATACAGTAGAAGAAAAAGCACAAATAATAAAATATTTAATAATAATGGCAAAATGTGCAAATGAAGATTTAGAGCTTAAAGAAATATTTCCGAATTTTAAAAATTATTTTGAAGAATGCAATGAAAACAACTATCCTGATTTCACAAAATTAAACACATATTCAAGCGGTGCCTCTTCTCTTGCTATAAAAGACATAAAAGCCTTTAATAAAGCTATGCTTAAATATATTGAAGAAATAAAAAAATCACAAGAAACAATATCGCAAATAAATTTTTTAAAAGAAGTTTTTGAGAAAAAAATTAAATGCCTTCAAAATTTAGAAAAACTGCAAATAAAATTTAAAGAAAATCAAAAGGTAAATCTTAAAGGTGGGGAACAGCAAAACAATGTTTCTTACAAAGCTAACAATAAAGACAGCGATAAAGGTTCATCTTCTAAACCAAAGACAGGTTCTAACTCAGAGAACTGGAGTTTTTTAGCAGCTTCTTCTTTATTAGTTACAGCGATTGGATTATTTTTATCTAAATTTTTCTTTAAAAAAAGAAAATTAGATGAAATTTATAATTAAAAATAAATTCTAAACTACCTCACTTGGGAGGTAGTTTTTTTGTTTGCAAATCGTTAATAAAAAACTTTTTACTACTATTTTAATAAGAAATATAGATATTAAAGCAATTTTTTAAAAATAAAGCATAAAATATAATTAAACAAAACTTCTATTTAAAGATAGAAGTTTATATTGATTTAAACAACAGTTGCTTGACAAAATTTATATTATTTTATACAATTAATAGGTAGAGTATATTTGACTTAGTGTGTTTGACTTAAATTTACATAAGCGCTCAATATACTAAACTAATAAAATTTCAAACAAATAATTTGAGTAATTGTAGCTTTGCACTTTATAAGATTTATTATATTTGAACAAACTATTTATTAGAAAAGGAGAAATTTTAAAATATTCTATTTCTAACAAATAAACTTTAAAAACAGCAACAAAATCTAATAATAAAATACCTGCAATTAACTTATAAAAAAGTTTAAATAGAAAAATTAAAGAAAATGTTATTAATTTCTGTAGTAAATCAATTTACTCTTAAACTATTTGTTGACATTTTATTTTATAATATACTGTACAATATATATGTAAGCTAATCTATTAAAGATGTTGGAGTGATTAGAAGCTGCTCGGATATTTAATTTTAGTAGGATCTATCACAAATGCTTTAAAAAGCAAAGATATTTTAGAAAAAAATGGTATAAAAGGTGTTGTGCAAAAAATAAATAATAACAAAATCGGTTGTGGTTACTGTGTTTATGTGTTGCAAAATAAAACTGATGAAGCAATTAAATTGTTAGTAGAAAATAAGATAAAAATTAAAGGTAGATTCCTGAAAACAGATTAAGTTTTTAAAAAGTTATTAATATAATAAGGGTATGAACACAGCAATAAAAACAAAAAGAGCATACAAAGGATAGGTGTTTTATTTTATATGTCCTATACAATATTCTGGATAATTGTCGTTTCTATTATGATAGTACTTGACTTTGTAACAGCCCAAATATTCTGTGTATGGTTTGCGCTTGCAGGAGTTTCTGCTGTAATCTGCAGTATTTTTTGCCCTAATCCTATGATTCAAATAATAGTTTTTATTGTAAGTTCTATAATTGCATTAATAATAGCGAAGTTTGTCTCAAAAAAAATAATGAATTTTAAAAAAGAAGAAACTAATATTAAAAAGATTGTGGGAAGACAAGCAGAAGTAGTCGTAGAAATAAACAATAAAAAGGGAACTGGACAAGTTAACATTTCTGGCGTAATATGGAGTGCTAAGTCAAGCAATGAAAAAATAATTTTGCCTGGTGAACAAGTTTTGATAGAAAATATAAAAGGAGTAAAATTAATAGTAAGTAGAATAAAAATTTAAATACGTTGTTTTACAAAATTTTTTATAATAAAGGAAAGTGATTTTTTTGCAAAGTTTATATGTTTTATTATTTTTGATATTAGTTTTGATAATAACCGTTGCCCGCATGGTCGTTGTAGTTCCTCAAGCTCACGCTAACGTTATTGAAAGATTAGGCAGTTATTTAAAAACTTGGGAAACGGGAATACATGTAAAATTTCCGTTTTTAGACAAAATTGCTGGTAAAGTCTCTCTAAAAGAACAAGTGGTTGATTTCCCTCCTCAACCGGTTATAACGAAAGACAACGTTACTATGCAAATTGACACTGTTGTTTATTTTCAAATAACTGACCCTAAACTTTACGTATACGGCGTTGAGCACCCTATTTCTGCCATAGAAACTTTATCGGCTACAACTCTTCGTAATATAATAGGTGAACTTGAGCTTGATAATACATTAACTTCCAGGGACGTTATTAATAGTAAAATTAGGAATATATTAGACGAAGCTACTGATCCATGGGGAATTAGGGTAAATCGTGTTGAATTAAAAAACATTTTGCCACCAAGAGAAATCCAAGAGTCCATGGAAAAACAAATGAAAGCCGAAAGAGAGAGAAGAGCTAAAATATTAGATGCAGAGGGAGAAAAACACAGTAGAATTCTTGTTGCGCAAGGTCAAAAAGAAGCCTCCATATTGGAAGCTGAAGCGGTAAAAGAAAAGAAAATTCGCGAAGCGCAAGGTGAAGCTGAGGCAATTTTATCAATACAAAAAGCTTACGCAAACAGTTTAAAAATGCTTAGTGACGCTGCTCCTACAGAAAAAGTAATCGCCCTTAAAAGCCTTGAAGCGCTTGAAAAATTAGCCAATGGCAAAGCTACTAAAATTATTATACCATCAGAAATTCAATCATTAGCAGGCTTAGTGTCTTCTCTTAAAGAAATATAAAATTATCGTTAAAGCAAGCGTGTACGTGTATTGTTTGAAAATTATTGTTTAAAAACTATTTATCAAATAAAATTTAAAATAAGCCTTTCATGTTAAATTTCTAAGTTTTATAAAATAAAAACTATAAAAAATAGAGTATCTTTAAAGCTAAAGATACTCTATTTTTTAAATTTTTAAAAATTTATTTATGAACAACGTTTTCTTTTCTTAAAACAAAGTCTAGAAAAAAATAAACCTAAAACTCCAACAAATAAAGAACTTATAAAAATTCCCTTATTTTCTGAGTTGACAGCTGTTCCTGGTATTTTTTTGCTACTCTTTTTTTCATTACCACCGGATCCTCCAAGAAAATTGAAGTTTCCTTTGTTGCCGTTTTTATTTGAATCTAAATTATTTTTATTAAAGGAACTATATTCCCCTTTAAGACCTTCTAATTTATTTTTTAATGCTAATAAATAGCTAGACTCTTTATTTCCTGCACCTATAATTTCAGTAAGAGTTTCAATAATCTTCGAAAAAAACTTCGAATAATCATTTTTAATTAAAAGTATATCATGCAAAATATCTATTTCCACATTACATTCTTCTAACATTTTTTTGTTATAACTTAATATTCTTTTTATATCTATAGTAGAAAAAAATATATTATTCTTCATCGCTTCTATTGTTTCGATTGTAGTACTTATTTTTTCTAAAAAATTTTTAGCAAAATTTTTAGCAAAATCAGGTAAATCATTTATTAATTTTTTTATTTTTAAAATATTTTCATTATTTTTTTGTTTTAATTGTTGTTGTTCTTGAGAATTGTTATTAGGATCTTTTTCAATAAGACTAATTTGTTTTTCTGCTAATTCTATTGTTTTAAATATCAAATTTTTAATTTCTTCTAATATTTCTATACAAACATTGTCAATGTTAGAAGAGATTTTTTTATTAATTTCTTCAATTTTTTTGATTTCTTCTTTAAGTTTTTCAAATTTTTTTACACTTTCTATGTCTTCACCTTTATCACTCAAAGTCAATAATTTAACTTCTTTAAATTCATTATTTAATAAAAAAATCAAATCTTTAACATACTTTTTGTTAAATACCTTAATTTTGTTTTCATCAATCTCAAGACTTTCATAATCCTCAAACTCTTCTTTAAAATTTTCAAGCGCATTCGAAATTAAAGTCTCAGATTTTTTTAAAAAACATGATAATCTTTTTTTTTTCGAATCAATTTCTGATACTAAATTATCTATATCATTGCTTTTCTTTGCTAAATCTCCTTGAACAGCAAACGAAGCAATCGTTGGAATACTTGAATTCATCGTTAAAACAAGCGACATAGCTAAAACTACAGACAAATATTTACTAACTCTTATTTTTCCTTTTAAAATTTCTTTATTCTTCATAAATTTTCTCCTTCTTTTTAAAAAATGTTTAAATTTATATTATCATAACATTAAAACAAAAAAAAAACAATAACTTAAATAAAATTATATTATTCACAAAAATTTATAGCCAAAAAACAGTTAATACACTTTTTAAACTAAACATCTTTAATTTTCTAAATTAAATTATGTTATATATAAAAAGAGTAATTAATTAAAAATAATACTTTTTTATAATATATTTTTAATTTTCTACAATATATCTTAAAATTTTAAATTAAACTTATGTTTTCTATACCGTAAAATATACAATACTTACTAAAAATATAAAAAGCTTGTTATATTTGTAAAATTATATAAACTACATTTATACTCAAAATAATTAACTAATATTAAAAAAATTAATTTAAATAAATATTACATGCTTTCTTAATAAATGATTTGAAAATCCTTTAGTTTAAAATCTTGATAATCATTTTGTAAAATTTACTGTTAATAAAATATAGAATTGATCGCATAAAAGCAAAACTTAAAATTTTATAATCGTTTTTCAAAAAAGAAAGTTAATTATGGAAAAAAAGTTTTATGTAGACTCAAATAAAAAATAAGGCTTTAGAAAATAAAATATTAGAATCACAGAGGTAAATACTCAAATAATTACTTATCTTTGTAAGCAAACTATTGAATTTGTAAATAATGGTAATGATTTAATGCCTTTTGCTAAAAAACATGGATATAATTTCATTTTAAAAAATTACACAAATTTTATAAAAAAGAAAATATAAGTAAATTAAAAGAAAAAAGTAGCAAATATCTGTGTCAGAAAAAGAAAAAAGTCAAAAAATTTCTGATTCCGCTACTAGCGAAAATTCAAATTCTCAAACGAAATCTAAAGAGAGACTTCCTAGTGCTATATCTACTAATTCTAATAGAAGAAGTAAAGCAAGAGAATATATAATGAAATTACAAGAAGAAAATTCAAAATTAAAAAAAATTTTGAAAGATTATCAAGATAGAAGCAGAAATTTAAGAAAAAAAATTTTAGAAATCAACGAAAAATCGAAGAATGAAATTATGAGATGGAGCAATAGAAACTATAATCCTCAAAATACAGAATTAGAAAAATAGCACTTCTAAAACTTAAAAATAGCTAAAAAATACAATAAATTTTAAAATTCTGCCAATAAACAAATAAATTGGTCAAAATAAAAGACTGGTAATAAAACTATTAATTTAAAAACAAATTAAATATCTATGTAAGCTATTGACATGTTGCAAACAATAAACTAGTGTGCTACCATTAAGTAGTGGCAAAGCTTGAGAGTTTTACATCTGTTTAAAAAACTTTGTTAATTTTGATTTTAAAGGTTTCGATTATTATTTTTAAAGTAAGGAAGTGCCGAGTAAATGCCAAATATTAAATCTGCAAAAAAGCGGGTCAAAATAATTTCTGTTAAAACTCTCAGAAATAAGGCTTTAAACTCTGCCTTAAAGAAGAAAATAAAGAAAGCTAAGACTGCTTTAAATATTAGTTCTAATGAAAGTAAAAATTTTGTGATGGAAGCTGTTAGTTCTATTGATAAAGCAGCTTCTAAAGGTGTAATTCATAAGAATGCAGCTGCAAGAAAAAAATCAAAACTTATTTGCAAACTTTCTTGCCTTGCTCAGAAGTAAACGAAAATAAAAACTTTTTTAAAGTATTTTAAGTTGTTTTAAGGGAATTATATAAAAGAACCCTAAATTAAAAATTTGTATAAGCTTTAGAAATGATTGAGCAAGATTAGCTTTATCGGTGTTTCTTAAGGAGGGTTTGCGATAATGTGTCGAAAAAAAGAGAGGCACTCGATGTTTTTCTGTATGCTATCTTTAGTAACGGCTATAACGGTTATTGCTGGCTTGATTATGGGAATTGTTGTTATGTGTGAAAGGAAGAAAAAAGACGAAGAGGAGCTTGAGCGTTATCTCGATGGTGTTATACAGTAATTTGTTTAATACGAATGATTTTTAAACGTTGTTCCTTTGGCTCGTTTGCTTAGAGAGGTGTTTTGTATTGAACTTTCTGAAAAGTTTTTTTGGAAATTATAGTAAAAGAGAGTTAAGACGAATAGAACCTATAAAAAATTCTGTTTTATCCCTTGAAAAAAAATATCTTGACATGAGTGATGAAGATTTAAAGGCTCAAACTGGCGTTTTTAAAAAAAGACTGGCGAATGGAGAAACTCTTGATGATATTTTGCCAGAAGCATTCGCTGTTTGTAGAGAAGCAGCTGATCGTGTTTTAGGTATGCGCCACTTTCCTGTTCAAATAATAGGTGGAATCGTTTTACATCAAGGTAGAATTGCTGAAATGAGAACTGGTGAAGGTAAGACCCTTGTTGAAACTTTACCTGCATATTTAAATTCGTTAACTGGTCTTGGAGTTCACGTTATAACTGTTAATGATTACCTTGCAAGACGTGATGCCGACCTTATGGGAAAAATATTTAGATTTTTAGGTCAAACCGTTGGCGTGGTAGTTCCTAATATGCCGAATGATCCTAAAAAGGAAGCTTATAAGGCTGACATAACTTATTCAACTAACAACGAGCTCGGGTTTGACTATTTGCGCGACAATATGGTTAGTCACAAAGACGAAAAAGTTCAAAGAGGGCATAATTTTGTTATTATAGATGAAGTAGATTCTATTTTAATTGATGAAGCAAGAACTCCTTTGATAATATCTGGTCCGGGTGAAAAATCAACCAAGCTTTATGAAGTGGCAAATAATTTTGCAAAAGATTTAACACCTGTTACTGTGGCAGAGATGGATACAAAAGAAGATAATGACGAACTTTATAAAGATGCAGATTATATAGTTGATGAAAAGTCCAAAACAGCGACACTTACTCCTAGAGGTGTTAAGAAAGCTGAAAAATTTTTTAATATCGAAAATTTAACAGATGCCGACAACGTTAGCATACAGCATCACATAAATCAAGCTGTTAAAGCGTACGGAGTTATGAAGAAAAATATAGAATATGTTGTAAAAGATGGAGAAATTATAATTGTTGACGAACACACGGGTCGTTTGATGCAGGGTAGGCGTTACAACGAAGGCTTACATCAAGCAATTGAAGCAAAAGAAGGCGTAAAAATTGAAAGAGAATCAAAAACTTTAGCAACAGTTACTTTTCAAAATTACTTTAGGCTATACAGCAAACTTTCGGGCATGACAGGTACTGGTGTAACAGAAGAAGAAGAGTTTAGAGAAATTTATAAATTAGATGTTATTGAAATACCAACCAACAATCCTGTTTTACGTATTGACCATGTTGATTCTTTATTTAAAACAGAAGCTGGTAAATTCAAAGCTGTTATTAGGGATATACAAGAATGTCATAAGAGTGGACAACCTGTTCTTGTGGGCACGATTTCTATTGATAAATCGGAGGAACTTAGTGAATTATTATCTAAATCTGGTATTAAACACAACATTTTAAATGCTAAGTATCACGAAAAAGAAGCTGAAATTGTCGCTCAAGCTGGCAAAAAAGGCGCTGTTACTATAGCAACTAATATGGCAGGTCGTGGAACAGATATTAAGCTTGGGGGTAACGCAGATTTTTTAGCAAAATCTGAAATGCGTCGGCTTGGTTTTACTGAAGACTTAATAAATGCTGCAACAGGTTTTGCTGACACTACTGACGAAGGAATTTTAAAAGCAAGAAAAACTTATTCAGAACTTGTGAATAAATATAAAGAAATTACAAAAAAAGAATCCGATGAAGTGAAGAAAATTGGCGGGTTATTTATAATGGGCACCGAACGCCATGAGTCTAGACGTATAGACAACCAGTTAAGAGGTAGGGCTGGTAGGCAAGGTGACCCTGGAACTACTAGATTTTATCTGTCTTTAGAAGACGATTTAATGCGTTTATTTGCTGGAGATAGAATGAAAAAAGTCATGGAAGCCATGGACTGTAAAGAAGACGAGCCTATCGATAGTAAGTTAATTTCGAATCGTGTAGAATCTGCTCAGAGAATTGTTGAAGGAAGAAACTTTCAATCTCGTAAAAGTGTGCTTCAGTATGATGATGTTCTTAGCAAACAACGCGAAATTATGTACACTCAAAGAGATCGTGTTCTAAATGGAGATAATATACGAGAACAAATTATAAAAATGATATCAGACGCCATTGCTGGTATAGTTAATAGATATTTGCCAAGTGAGAATTATGAAGAAAATTGGAATTTCCAAGGGCTTCGTGATTATTTTTTTGGTTGGTTGTTAACTGAAGAAGATTTAAAACTTTCAGAAAGTGAAATTAAAAAACTACAAACGAGTAATATTGTTAAAAAACTTCAAGAGAAAGCCTTAAACTTGTATAAAAAACGAGAAGAAAATTTAGGAGAAGAGCTGGCCAGAGAAGTGGAACGTATAGTTTTATTGAAAAATGTCGACAACAAATGGATGGATCATATAGATGCTATGGAAGAATTAAAACAAGGCATACGCTTGCGTGCTTATAGCCAAAAGGACCCTGCTGTTGAATATAGATTCGAAGGTTTTGCTATGTTTGATGAAATGATAGCTTCAATTATAGAAGATACAACTAAAATTCTGCTTACAGCAAAAGTTGGTCAGCAAGGTTCTGCTTCTTCTCACAAAGATGAACCTCTCAAAAACAAAGATACTGTTAGAGTCCCTGTTTCGTCTTCTGATTCTAGCGAATTTGCAAGTGACATTACTCCGTCAAATAAAATTAAAAGGCACATTAAACAAGGCAGAAATGAACAATGTAACTGCGGCAGCGGCAAAAAATATAAAAGATGCTGTGGAAAATTTGATAATGAAAACTTTTAAAGTTTAACTTAAATAATGATTATTAGAAGTGTGCAATAAAAATAAAATTTTATTGCTTCACTTTTTTGATAAAAGATAATAAAGCTTATATTATAAAAATTATTTAAAATGTACAAAGTAAATTGAATTTATTATTTAAAACTTACATAAAAATTTTAATTTTTCTTGAAGACACTTTTTAAAAATTCAGCTATTTAAAAATTTTAATAAAAAAATAGCGTTGCAGATTTTTAAATTAAATTTTTCTGACAAAAGCTAATTTAAAATTAATTAATAATAAAAACTATATAATTTGTATTGAATAAATTTGCTTTTAATTGTAAAGTTTAGTATGCAAATAAATTTTTTAAATTATAAGTTTATTTGCTGCTTGATTATTAAGCACCGGAGGACTTTTTAAAGTGTATAAAATAAATATAAATTATGAAGAGTTTGAAAGGCGTCTTAAATACAAATTTAATAAAAAAAATTATATTTTAACTGCTTTAACACATTCTTCGTTTGCAAATGAAACAAAAGGTCTGTGTGAAAGCAATGAACGTTTAGAATTTTTAGGAGATTCCGTGCTAAGCTTAGTTGTTTCTGTTTATATTTTTTCTCACTACCCTTCACTGCCAGAGGGTGACTTAACTAAACTTAGATCTTCTTTAGTTTGCGAAAAAACACTTTGCGAATTTTCAAAATCTATTGACGTTAGTAAATTTTTAATAATGAGTAAAGGTGAAAAAAGTTCTAAAGGCAATGAATTACCGTCTGTTTTAGCAGATGCTTTTGAAGCCATTATAGCTGCTATTTATCTAGATGGCGGCATTAAAAAAGCTCGTGATTTTATTTTAAGATTTATTTTACCAGAAATGAAAAAACCTAAAATAAACAATCTTGAAGATTATAAAACTATACTTCAAGAAGTTGTTCAACGTAATCCTGAAGAAAAATTAAGCTATGTTATGGTCGGACAAAACGGGCCTGATCACGCAAAACAATTTTGGTCTGAAGTCAGAATTAACGATAAAGTCATAGGAAAAGGAATGGGTAAGAGCAAAAAAGAAGCTCAACAACAAGCTGCAAAGCAAGCCTTAACTTGTTTTAAAAACAAAAATTTAAACAAAAAAACATAATTAAATTTAAAATAAAGATATTTTCTTCTTAGCTATAATTATTTCATTGATCGTTTTTAAAATACTGCTTTTGCTAATTTAAAATTTTTAAACTACCACTTTATTTTGTAGTTCTAAATTTTTCAACAATTTCTTTCCAATATTGAGTTTTTCTAGCTGTGTTCCACCACTTTTCAATCCAAAACGTCGAAGGATCGTTCCAAGGTTTTTCACCAGCAAAATGTATTATGCGAGGATTTTCCCAAGCTTCTTCCCATTCTTTTTGAGGAAAAATTTGAGAAAACTTTTCTTCATCTTTACCATATGCCTTATGAGTATACATGAAAGCCTGAGTGTTAAATTTAAGTGGTAAGCTTAAAATTTTTCCATAACATACTGAATTTATTACAGTTTGATCGTGTTGAGAAGGGTCTTTGTATTTTTTAAGAAAAGCTTCAAATTTTTCTTCTATATTGTTTTTTCTTAAAACATCAAGATCTAAAAGTAAAACTCCCGAATTAATATATTCTTGAAGGCTCTCTATTTCAAAACTTTTTCTGTAAGATTCTCTCTTGACACGTTCTTTTTCATTTTTATATCCCCTAACAGAATCTGCAACCCCACCAAGCCATTTATCGTGTAAATCAACATCATACAGCTCTGTTAAATCTGAATTAACAATCATATCTGCATCAAGATAAATACATCTTTTTCTTGTTTGCAAAACATCTGGAATTCGAAGTCTATAATAAACAGTATTTGTAAAATGCTTCGATATATAAGAATTAGTAAAACAGTTTTTCATATTAATAAACTCTATTTTACAATTTTTTCCATAAGTCTCTTGAATAGACAAAATCTTTTTTTTACTATCTTCGCTAAATTCATTAGGAACTAAAACATCTATTTTGTAAAAAGTGTTTTCTTCGGCATTTTCCATCAAAGATGTAAGCATAACAACAGCTTGCAGACAATACCCATCATCTATAGTTATCACAAGAGGAACACCTTGAGTAGAATCCTGTTCTTTGTCTGGCTCTCCCCAAACAATATTGCCTCTGCTTCTATTTTGTAAAAATCTTTTAATTTTAGGAGCAAATAAAAAAGCAAATATTAAAAACATAATCATTAAAAAAGCCAAAATAGACATTTTAATATATTTATTTTTGCCTGTCAAAAGTTTCAAAAAAACACTTCCTCTACGTTTATAAAATCTTAAATTACAAAACTATACAATAAATCCTTCCAATAGCTTAGTGTGAATTAAGCAATATTTTTTAAATTAAATTAAAATTTTAAATTGGCTAGCTACATTTTGCATTTAAACTTAAAAATTTTAAAAATAAAATAAGCATAATAATAAATTAAAATTTAATAAGATTTTTTGCAGGATAAAAACTTTTAAAAAACAAAGTACTTCACTTTAAAACTGGTTAAATAATAAAACATTGTTAGATTTATTCTAGTATTCAAACTTAGAATTAAAATTTTTTAAATTTAAGTTTAATATTAATTTACTAAAATTCCTGGCTGACTCTACTTTAAAAATTAAATTGATAAAATTTAAATTCTGAAAATTATATAATTATCAAGTTTTACAAATACAATACTACACTATTTTTAAAAAATATGTCAAAAGTATGTCAACAGTGTTAAAAATAAATACATCTAAATTTACTTAAATTAAAATAAAATAAATTATACATTCTAAATATAACTTTAAATCATCTACGAAATTTGACTATTTATGTAGATTATTGGATCTGATGAAGTTTATCAAATCCAATAAAAATTTATTTATCTGGAAAAACGATATGATATGTTAAATGTTGCACACCAAATTTATTACATTCTTCTGTGGTATCCATAAATATATCAAGCTTAACTTTTCCTCTAAGAAGAGAACCACCTGTGTCAGAAGCGACAAACAAACCGTACCCTTCTACAAATACTAAACTTCCATAACTAATTTCCTTTGGGTTTACAGCAACAATGCCTCTATAAGGCACAATTCCCGTAGAAGTGTAAGAGGAAGAATCAGCTGTAGTATAAGCGGTGCAAGTTCCTTGACATGTTTTTAAAATTTTAAAAGTTCTCCCATCAGAACTTGTTACAGTGTTAGAGTCATTATTTATTAAAAAATTTGAATTTACATTGCCGTGTTTTTGTTTTGTCTTGTTTTTTGGTGGAACAAGGATAATTTTGTCTATTGGTTTTTTTGTAATTTTACTAGAAATTTTAGTTTTCTCTACAAGTTTTCCATTAACAAATTTTTCTTCTTTTACAATTTCTTTTTCACCCTTGCAACCTTCTTGTAAAACTTCATTAGCACTTTTGACATTTTCTGATTCTTTTTCTATTGTTTTAAAATCAATTTCTTTCTTGCACGTGTCTTTTTTAAACTCTACTCTATTAATAAATATTTTCATATCGTCACAAACTTTTTTTTCTAGCTTTTCGCTGCATTCATCAAACTCCCCAAGCTTAATGTTTGCAAATTCAAGTGTTTCTTTTATATTGCCTTCAGGAACACGAAGTTTTTTAGTTTTAAAATCAACCTCCTCTATTTCTATGTCAAAAAATCTTTTTACCTCTACAATAATATTAGAATCTTTTTTAATGTAGGAAATTTCATAAGAATCTGGCTTGCTGTCAGAAATAGATATATTATTTTGAGATAAAATCTCTTCAACAGAAGCAGGTACGCCATTATATTCAATAGATGCATTTGAAGTTACCACTTTAATTGGAATTGCACGGGTTATTTTAATTAAATTCAAATTATCATCACTAAAAACACGATCTTTTTTTCCTACAAAAATTCCAGCTTGTTGCAAAAGAATTTCTGGATCTTTGTTCGACTTTACAAAACACACTGTTTCTTTGCTTTCGTCAACATTTTCATCAATTATTTTGATAAATTTGTAGCCTGATACAGATGCGGTACCCACAACAAAAAAAGCACTCATTAATGTCAAAGATGTAACTTTTTTGTAATTATTTTTGAGAAATTTCTTATTATAAAATTTCATAATATCTCCCTTATTTTAAAAAATTTAAAACGATTAAATAAAATATTTAGAGAATTAACTAAAAAATAAAATAAAATTTAGTTAATTCAACCAAATAATTTGTAAATTCAAATTTAAAATTAGATAACAATTGCTTAAAATAATTTTAATAATATCGTTACCTAATAATCTTATTTTATTCATTTATTGCTTTTAAGTCAAATTTTTTATTACATTATGATATAAATTTTAAATAAATAAAAAATAATCGTAATACTTTTTTACAACATATGTAATAAATCATTACGTTGCTACAGTTCTCTAAATTTTTTATTAAGCTTTAATTACAATTTTTAATGTTTAAAGGCGATTATAAAAATATTATGTAAAATTAATTTGGTAAAACATAGAAATAAATTTTTTAAATTACATATTTGTAAAAATTTAAAATCATATTAATAAGTTGTTAATATATTTTTTAAATATTGAAATAAAATTTTAAACTGCGGTAACTTTTAAAGAAAATTATTTAAAAATATAAACAACTAATATATGTAGCAAATATCAAAAACTGTATTTTCATGATACAAACTTTTATATTTTTACATAAAAACACCAAATAATTTGTTGCGTGCTTTCACATAATTAGTATAACTTTAATTTAAATACAATAGAAATCTTGTTCAAACACAAAAGCATAACAAACAGATTTATTTTTAAAAAATAAATTGTGTTAACTTAAAATGTTCGTTTTAAATTTGGTGGAGATAACGGGGTTTGAACCCGTGACCTCTTGAATGCCATTCAAGCGCTCTCCCAGCTGAGCTATATCCCCCTCTTCTTTTGAGTATGGTGCTGGTGACCGGACTTGAACCGGTACAGTATTGCTACCGAGGGATTTTAAGTCCCTTGTGTCTGCCTATTCCACCACACCAGCGCAGAATTTGATTTTACATTTAAAAATAAAGCTTTTATTACTATAACAAATAATTAAAATACAAACAAGATGAACTTTGGGAATTAAAAAATTGAAAATCTGTTAAAGACGTTTTATCTAAATTGCATTTTAAAATTTTATAGGAACTTTTCTGTGCTTTTATGATTCTATACTTTAAAATTTCAAAGATTAACGTCTTTAAACAATTCATTCCTATGATAAAAAACTATTTTCGACAAATTTCAACATCACTCATACGACCTTATATGATATTATTTGCGTATAGCTAAAATTAGTTTATAATATTTAAAAATTATCTTAAAAATTTTAAAATATAAAGCAATAACTTTTTAGCTAAATTTAATTATTTTACTTTAAAATTAAATTATTTTAAAACTTTATAAAATTTAATTTTAAAGAAACATATTTTAGGAGTGTTTATTTTTATTATGAAAAAGTTACTAGGAAAAAGGATCTTGTCGTTATTTTTAGCTTTAGGCACAATATGCTCTAGCTCTATTATATCAAGTGCTGTTAAATATAAGTGTGTTAACAGTAGTGGTATAGTCCAGAGCTTTCCAGCTTTCACGGGGATACCAATAGCATCTTTTAATAAAATTGGTGGACAGAAAATTGCAACTGAATTTATTGTTAATGAAGAAAACCCAATTATTCTTTTACAAACCGATTTAAAACATCTTGCAAACCCTGTATATATAAGCAAAAACGTTTTATTAGATAATAAACTTTTTGCAAAAGTTCCCGAAAGTGAAAACGAAAAAGTCAAAGAACCTTGTCAACCACCTCAGGATAATTTATTAAAAGAAGAAAATCAAAAATTAATGGAAAGAGTTAAAGTTTTAGAAGTAGAAAATGAAAAATTAAAAGTAGAAACTAATAGAAAAAAATTAAATGATACAACGCTTAAAGCAAGAAATGAAAAATTAAAAGAACAAAATACTAATTTATCAAAACAACTGGAAGAAAGAGATCAAGAAAATGCAAAACTTAAAAAACAAGTAAGCTGTATAACTGAAGAAATGAGTTATTGTAAACAACAAATAGCAGCAGTAGCAACAACAATATCAAAGTTTGAAGATGATGAAAAATTTCAAAACCAACTAAGTTTATTAGTAAAACAAGAAAATGAATTTGCAAAAGAAATCGAAACCTTAAATAACAATATAGATATTTTCGATCCGCAACTTAACTCTAAGGAAAGTAAAAAAAGAAAAGAAGCAC
>JAITRE010000004.1 GCA_031288555.1 Oscillospiraceae bacterium | reverse complement strand
CACTTTTAACTCCAATTTTAACAGAAGAAAATGAAAATATCTATTTTTTATGTACAGTGTGGAGAAAAAGTCCATTTAACATTTGCTATATCGTAACAGCTTATCCAATGTTTTGTATTGATAAAAAATATATTGCTTGTAATAAAGAAGCAAATAATATTTTTGAAAATTTTAAAAAAGCACAACTGAATGAATACAATATATATTATCAGGCACCTGCTTAAATTGCTGATTTTAACTTTTTCTTTTTTCATTTAAAAATAAATTTTTAATTTTAATTTTCTTTTGTGAATGATACTCTAAAAAAACAGTAGAATTAAAGACTTTTCTCTAATAAAATTTGAAGCTTTTCTTCATTCGAATTTACCTTTAACATTGGTATTTATTTGTTCGTTTGAAGATTTGCTTCTTTTTTAAAATAAGAGACATATCTTAATTATTTTAGTATAGTATATTCTTCATTTAATTAAGGTTTTTAAATAAAAATTTTATCGTTGTATTTAAAACTTAAGTAACCTTTGTTAATAGTAGTTGCTTTAAGTATGCTGTTGGAAAAATAAAAAGTAAAAAAATATTTTATACTTTATTACTTGTTAATAAAAAATACAAGTAATTTATTTTGTTTTATATACTTTTTTTTGTAATATAGTGTAGAATAAATAAGCATTGTGTTTTTTATATTTTCGATTTAATATCTTTAAATATAAGAAAATACAATAAAAAATATAAGGAGTTGGGCTCAATTTATGAGTAGAAAAAATCTTTCGTTTAAAAATTTAAAGGTAAAAAAAATTATATCTGTAATTATGTCTATGACTATGTCACTTAACTGCGTTGTTGCCCACGCAGGACCGAAAGAATATAAAAAAGGAGAAAAAAATCACAACAAAAATCAACGATCACAAAACCAACAAACAAATGTACCTCCCGCAAATCATCAAGAAGAAATACAACAGAAAATAAAAGAAAAAACTACTCATTACGGAGAAAATGAAGAAATTCTCGCACATTTTATAATACCAGGTGAAAATAACAAAAACTCCATCATTTATTATAATAATGCAGAAACTCCAAACAAAGATGAAAATTCTTGCGCTGTACCTGCAACAATAAAAATTATAGACGGTAAATCGGAAGGATTCTTTTTTGACGAAACAAATCCAAACTATTTAAACCCAACAAATAAATCTGAATATTTTAATTCTCTTATAGAAATGTATAAAACTATAAAAACAAATGATGAATTAAAAGATTTTTGTATAAATAATAAAACCTCTACAGATGAAATCAGCAAAAACTTTGTAATAATGTCTACTAACAATAATGGTGGCATTTCACTAATTCCATTTCCCTCGATCGATGAAAATATAGATTTAACTGGTATAATTGTTCAAATAGGCAATTGTTTTCAATTTGTTACCTATATAGAAACACAAGATAACAATTTACTACCTTTTCTATTGATAAAAGAGAAGGATTCTTTAAAGCTTTCTCCACTCTGTACAAAAAAAGCAATACCCTCTCAAGAAGAAAATTTATTAATACCACAAAATGATAACCCTTATAAAAACTTATTTACAGAAAATGATGATTTCTTTATAACAAAAAAAGAAATATTGGAGAATGAAAATCCAATATCAATAGATTTAAAAAATATAGAAAAAGATATCTTTAACCTTCAAAAAAAAATGACTGTCTCAAAGTTTATTAAAAAGTCTACAATCGGATATCTTTCTTCTTGCGAAAATCGAAGAAACCAATATTCACACCTTTTTCACCCTGGAATTAAAGAATACAAAAGTTTAGAAGAACGTTATAGAGAAATATTAAATTTTTCAGAAGATAATTTCGACGACAATCTTAATACTTTAAAGACATTAGAAAATAGATTAAAAACATCTACACACAAAGTTAAATTAAATGAAAATTTTCAAAAAATGTTTGATAAGACTCCTGAAGAGCAATCAAGCACTTTTAAGAAAAAAGAACTTTATGATAAGTTTAAAATATTACAAAGATATTGTAATAATTGGAATAAATACTTTAAAAAAAACATCTTAGAAGCGCCATTAGACAAAATTAAAAAAATGATTAAAGCTATGATGATGAGATATGTATCAGAAGATCTAGAAATAATAAACAGTAGTCGTGACGATTTAGTTGCTGCTTTACATGAAGACATACCACTTAAGATGTTTAGCGATTATTTATATAAAGAAAATCTTCTTGAAATTAAACAAAAAAATCTTAGAAAAATTGAACGAGAAAATTTTCTTAGAATTTCACGAGAAAAAAGCAAAACTTCTCAACTTACACAAAAAGAAATAGATGTTTTTTTAAACACATCCCAAAATGCAAACAGAGGCAATAATAAAAAACAATTGAATTTTAGTAAGCCGGATATTATTAATAAAACTCAAAAAGAAGAAAAACAAAACCAAAGCGTTGAAGAAACTACACTAATAAATTTTGAAGAACAACCTGCTGCTACAACTGAAATAAAAAGTGAAGAAAAAGAGACTGTAACAAATCCTCTAGTTGAAACAGAAAATAAACAAAAGCAAAAAACAAATCCTTCCAATCCACTGATAACAATTCCTATCAAACCTATTATTGAAACTGTATCGACAACTAATCTTGAAAGTGACAAAAAATATAAAGAAAATGAAACTTATTTAATTAATAAAATGAATAATACTTTTTTAACAATCTTTGAACCTAATTCTATCAAATATTTTGATTCAAAAAAATCTGTCAGAGGAAATCTTTTTACTTTTTCCTATGATAATAAAAATGAAAAATTTTTATCTGACTGTTTTAAAAATAATGTTGTAAAATGGAAAATAACACAAGAAATGTGGCAGCACATGCTTGGCGGAGGAGAAAAAAACACTTTACAAATGGATGAAAGAATAAATTATCATATATTTGGCGACGATTTTAAAGAAAATCATTCATCTCACGAAAAAGAATTAGCTCAAATTTTCCCTAATAATTTTAAAAAAATAATTCAATATATCAAAGGTGCTAATTTTTTAAATTCTTTTATTTATTCTATTGAAAATCGAGAAGATATTAAAAATAGTAAATTAGGTTATTCTGTAGCACTTTTGACTCCCATTTTAAAAGAAAAAATATACTACTTTTTATGCACAGTGTGGAGAAAAAGTCCACGCAATAATACTTGCTATATCGTAACAGCTTATCCAATGTTTTGTATTGAAAAAGAGTATATTGATTGTAATAAAGAAGTAAATAATATCTTTAAAAATTTTGAAAAAGCACAACTGAATAAATACAATATATGTTATCAGGCGCCTGCTTAAATTGCTGATTTTAACTTTTTCTTTTTTCATTTAAAAATAAATTTTTAATTTTAATTTTCTTTTGTGAATGATACTCTAAAAAAACAGTAGAATTAAAGACTTTTATC
>JAITRE010000030.1 GCA_031288555.1 Oscillospiraceae bacterium | reverse complement strand
ACATTTTCTGTACCAAGAAGTACAAGTTTTGTTAATGCATATTGTCGGGATCCCTTGACTTCTCCAAAATCATCAAAAAACGGAAATTCTACTTTTTTCATAATTTTTTCAGAAACTTTAAATATAGGATGTATCGAAAAAGAGTCTGGCAGACTACCTAGTGGAAAATTATAAACCTCGCCTGAAAAAGGATACTCATTAAGAGAAGACGGCGCATGAAGAAAATTTTTAGTTTCACATGATAAAGTATCATATTCTTGTTTTTTAGGCTTAAAATTACTATTTTCTTCACACCTCAATACGTTAATTTCATCAAATGTTTCCTTTAAGTTAATTCCATTTTCTGAAAAAAATTCTAAAAAGTGATTTAAAAAATTATCATAAGGAGAAAGTTGCCAATTGTTCTCGAGATCCAAATAGTCCTTAAAAATCTGTTCTTTTTTTAAAGCATTTGACAATATGTCTATTTTAACAATGCCATTGTCTCCACCTTGAATCATTTTTGTAAGCAAATTAGCTAAAGCCTTTAAAACTGAATTAGAGCTTGGATGCTGGCATTTGCGTATTATATTATTTATTTTTTCTTGATTCATGCCTCTAAATATATAGTGGATAGCTGAAATTATATAGCAAGTATTTCCTGCTTCTTTTAACATAGTATGTTTTTCTTCTAATTCACAATTTTTATCTAGATTCAGATTTATTGCATTTTCTGTTTTTGCCTGATTCTTCCAAATTTCGAAATTATTTTTAAAAATATTAAAATTATACTTCTGCGGTTGTTGATAGTTATGTTGAAAATAATAATCTTGTTGTTGTGGAAAATACTGTTGAAAATGACCTGGTTTAAATTGACACTTCGGTTTTTGTTTATTTAATTTGTTTTTAACTTCATTAACAAGTTCTTTTAAATTATTTTTGCTTTTTATCAAATTTTTAATATCTAAAAAACAATTTTTCATATATTTTTTAAACTCAGTATTAGAAGTCTCAGGAATAGTTTTTATATCATCACTTAATTTTGATTCTAAATTTTCTATAATCACAAAAAAGCCATTGTAGAAATTATTTAAATCATTTAATTTACTGTGAAGTCCCTTAATATAACCTAAATCAATTTTTTCATCTTTAATAAGAGGAATGTCTTTTTTTAACGAAAGTAAAAACCCAATATCTTGGTTTAAATCAAATAACTTGCCATTTAATTCTTCATTGCATTCTTTCACTTCTTTATTTAATTTTTTTGTTAACTCGTTCTTACTTTTTTCAGTTTCTATAATTTCAAAATTTTCAAAAGTCGAGTTATGAAATGACTCAACAAAAGAATACTTATTTTTTGGCATAAAGCGGTGAATACCTTTTTTTCCTTCTAAAAAACTATTTAAAAATTCTTTAAAACTATCAGTAGACATATTGTGGCTTACACTATATGAAAAATCTTCAATTAAATTATTTTTCAACATTCTAGTCGTTTCTTTATAAAAAATATCTGATAAAATGACACGAATCCCGTTAGTTTCTATTATTTCTTTTAATTTCTCAGCATTTAACTTACTATATTTTTTTAAAATTTCTTCTTCTATTAATTTATCTATAAATTTCTTTAAACCTTCTTCGGATGTTGTATCTAAATTTAAATATTCACGCATAAAAACTTCTAAAAAACTATTAAAATTATCGTAATTTATTTCAAAAAATTCTCCTTCATTATTTTTTTGTGGTGATTGAACTTTTTGAAAAATATCATTAATAAAAATATCAGTATAGTGCTTTTTGTGTTTTTTAAAAAAATTTACACAACCATTTAAAAGCGTAGCTTTTACTGCTTGAAAAATCTCATTTATAGCAAATTCTTCTTCACTCAACGCCGAGACATTAACTGTTTTAAAATCGCAGACATTATTAGAAATTAAAGAAGCTCCTGCCAAAGCAATAGCCAAAACTTTTTTTATAGTTTTAATTTTTCTTATCTTAACATTTGAACTTTTGTTTTTTTTACACTTTTCTTTCATTAACTAAATCTCCTCGTTTAAATAAATTTAAATAAATATCTATTTATTTTTACATTTTTTAAAATAAATCTACTATTTATCCAGAATTAATTTTAAAATTTTATAAGATTTTTGTCAAGTTAAAATAAAACCTATTTTTATATAACTGAATATATTGTTTTATGAAAAAAACATTTTTAATTTTTTTTAAAAAATAGAAATAAACAAAAAAATATTGAATAAAATTAAAAGCGCAAAACGCATTTTAAAGATAATCAATACTTTTTTTAAAAAAATCTTAATATTGTTAATTTTAGTTAAATTATTATATAAATACTCAACTTGTTTTATAAAATCTAAATATTTTTTAAAAATTAAATATTAATACTCTAAAACTAAATATTTTTTTTATTTTATAAACATTCAAATTTATATTTTTTAAGTTATTAAAAAGAAACAAGGGCAAAATAATAATTATTTTTAGATTTTTCTTTTTTAATAGTCGTAGTTATTAAAATAAAAAGTCTAGCTGCAGGATTTTTATAGCTAATAAAAATATAGACCAAAATGGGTACTTTCTCTATTTTGCTAATTGCAAAAATATTTTTTAAGTCAATTGAAAAATCGCCAACTCCAGTGTTTGGAAAAGAACTTTTTTGAAAATCAAAACTTTTTTTAAAAGTAAAAACTCTTTTAAGAATTTTAATATTTAAAAAATATAAAAACTTTTTTATTCAAAACACTTTCAATAAAAATCGATTAAAAACACTTCAAATTTAAAATTATTAAATTTATGTTTTACTATTTTCAAAAACTTTAAAGTAAAAATAATCTTACTCACTTATGTTCTATATATAACAAATCTAAACAAACTTAATTTATGTCAAAACACGAAGACTATGAAATTAATTTAAGATTTAATTTAATTAATCTCAGAAATTTGTAATCTTAATAATAAAAACTTAATTTTAAATAAATATTTACACACAAATATTTTTAAACGCAAAATATCTTAAGTTTACAATAAACAACCTGACTTTATCTTTTAAGTCAGGTCTTCATGTTTATCTATACAAATTTTAAAAATTTATTTTTTAATTTTGTTAAAATTATTCTATCTTGATAATAGTATTCTAAATTCCCTTTTGAATGCCTAAATCTAGATTTTTTATTTAAATTTTTTTCTTCAGATTTTTTAATATCTATTTTTGTTATTTCTGTTATTTTAAATACTCTTTTTTCTACTTCTTCTACTTTTTCTACTTTTTCTACTTTTTCTACTTTTTCGTTTTTTGTTGAAATATAAAATTTATAACCTTTTACATCAGTTACACCGTAGTAATCGCCACCTTTAATAAATTCTCCATTAAAATTAAAAATTTTATTTTTTGCAACTGGTTCTGTAAGCTTAATAATAACACCGTTTTGCAAAATAAAAAGCGGAGTGCCTTTCTTTACTTTAATTTTATTAACAAACAAAGCCTTTGAAAGCAACTCATTAAAAGGGACAACAAAAGAAGAAGCAATTTTATCATTTGATTGTATTTCAAATTTAACAAGTTCTTTTGATAAATTTATTGATTTTATATTAAATTTATTAATTTTATCAAATTCTAAAGACTCAATCTTTTTTTTATTTAAATCAAAATTACCAGTATATTTTTTGAAATCAGGAGAAATATCAACTTTCCAATCTTCAAACTCAAAATTTTTATTACTAACAATATTAGCTTTAGCTTCTTTAGCTTTAGCTGCTTCATTAACTTCATTATCTTTAATTTCACTAGCTTCAACAATCTTTTTTTTAGACGATTTTTTAAAAAATTTACTAAATTCATCTTTATTAAAGGCGCCTACTGTTATAAAGTCATTTGCACTGATAAAACCAAAAGTTAAACTCAAAGCTAATATACCATTTAAAAAACTTTTTCTACTTAATTTCATTGTTTTCTTTCCCTTTCTGTGTAAACCCAAAATCTAACAATACATTCGAAGCAAAGTTTTTAATCTCTTAATGATTTTTTTAATTTGCAACATTCGCAAAAAATGATTATAACAAAATCTTCAGACTTTCTTCACATCACGTATTATATATATTATACAATATTTTCAACAAAAAAACAACTTAATCTAATTTTATTCGACTATTTTCTTGTAAAATATAATATCAAATTTTGAATTCATCTAAGAAAATAGAGCATTCTTCGTTTTTTTAAAACATTCTCCTATAGTACTTTTTGGAGTTAAAGGCTTAACCCCATTAATTTTTTTGTTAAAACGTTTATCAAAATAAGGAATATTTATTTTTTCTACCTTGCCAATTAAATTTTTACAAAAAGGAGACAAATCATTTAAAACAATTTTTTTCCCTTTTGTCTTCTTTTTTTTGTAGCGTTTAAAGAAATTATTTTGATTATTGCATTTTTCTTCTTTTTCAAGTATTTCCATATCTTTAGTTTTCAAATAAAATATTTGATTTTTAGTTGTTTTAACTACGCAGTATTTAATATTCTTAACAGTAGTAAAAAAAAGAATTTTTACCATTTCATCTCCACAAGCTTTTTTCCCAAAAGATAATTTATTGTCTCCAAGTAATTTAGACATGCAATACATAGAAACACCTTTTTTCAACTTAACTTTTTCAGGAATTATTTTTTTACTCAAAGCATCTAACGGAAAATCATCTAATAAAGCAAAGCATTCTTTAATTCCAAACTCATTTTTTAAATGCGGCGGAGGATAAAACAAAATCTTTTTTTCTTCTATCTTCTTTACAAAAAAACTTTGTTTATCTTTTAAACAAACATCTAAAAGATGTCCTGGACCATTAGTTTCTTCATTTTTTTTGTAAAAAATTTTTATATTGTACTTCAAAACATCAACTTTAAAATCTCCATTCTCATAATCTTCATCATAATCTTCATCATAATCTTCATCATAATCTTCCTCCTTAGCTGGAAGATTATTATTTAAAAACACTTTCTTCACACTTTGCTTGGCGCTTTCTTTTAAAAAATCACCTATACTGTTTGCAAGTGCAGATGTTTTTAAATTACTTTTAAAACTATCCACAACACAAAAAGTAGTTAAACTTAAACTTGAAATTAGAATTTTCGCTATAAACTTTTTCTTAATCATGCAAATTAAACCTCTATTAACCATATAATTTAAATCCTCCAAACAAAAAATAAAAATAATTTCGTCTTTAATTTTTACATTAAAAAATAAAATTTGTCAACTTTATAATAAAAATTCTTTTAATATCCATATATTTCTATTTTAAATTAATTTAACAATTTATAAGATGTAATACATATTTTAAAAATATTTAATTATTAAAATAAAAAAGTTTTAATAAAATAAAACTAAATTCTAAAAACTAAAATGCAGATTACTTCAAGAAATATTATAAAAAACATCTTAATTTATAAAAATCTATATTAAATCTTAGATTTAAACAAAAATTTAATTGTTTAAAACAAAAAACTACTTTAATATGACACTTAACATTTTAAGTTGACACAGATTTAAAATTAGCATATAATTTTGAGATGCAGTTTTAAAGCTGCTATTTCAAAGAAAACTTATGTCGTCGTTGCAAGTAATTGCAAGAAAGGATGTTTTTAATTTATGAAAAAATCCCTAAAAAAAACTTTAATCTATTTTATTGTGGCAACAACTATTAATAACGTAAAAATTCTGCCAATTTCACAAACTAAAATATTAGCCTCTGCAAACCCACTTAATAATACTTTACGAGTCATGCAAGGAAATAAAAATAATTTTTATGAAAAAACAAATAAATATTCCACAAATCCTAGTGGCTTAAAAGAAATAATAAAAGCTCAAAATTTTATTTCTCTTAATCTAAAAAAAGAAAAACTAAAAACAAAATCAACATTATCAATATCAACACCAATGAAAAAGAAAATAATGCTAATAGAAACAACATCAGCAGAGAAGACAATAGAAAAAACATCAATGGAAAAAAAAATAATGCCAATAAAAACAACATCAGCAAAGAAGAAAGAAAAAATTTCAAAATTTAAAACCTTAAATTTAAATTATTTTAAAGCTGTTGAAAAACCTCTTGAAAAAACTAATAATTCTTCAAGTAAAATAAAATTTATTCCTAAAAAAAATAGTATTTCTCCTTCAAAAACACCATCAACACAAACAAAAATACCATCAAGACCATCATTGTCAACAGATGCATCAATAAAAATAACACCAACAGAAAATAGTAAAAAAATTAAAAAAAGCAAAATACCAGTACGTCGCCCAAAAAGTTGTGAAGAAAAAAATAACAAAAAATTAACAACAAATAACGAAATGATATCAGCACATAGATCATCAAGTTGTGGAGCGAATAATAAAAAAATAGTAGCAAATGGATCGTCATCATACAAAGGAAAATTTTCAGAATTTAAAACTCCAAAAAAGAACACAAAAAATCTCGTTTCTAAAAACAACTTTGTAACTTTAAATTTTAACTCTCCTGTTTCTTCTATTAAAAAACTTAAAAATAACAACGAACCCATTGTTAAATCCATTTCTCAGATATCATCTCCATTAAAAGATCCAGAGATACTAGAATTCTTATCAGCCGAAGAATTTTATAAAAATCCTGATAATTTATTAAAAGAATTTAAATTTACCTGCGAAAAAGTTAGTATTCCTTTAAAAATAAAATCTGAAGAATCTAAAACAGAAAACCTTGCACTTTCATCAGAGTCTATAGCGGAAAATCTTTCAAAAGGTCAAAAAGAAGAAATTTTGCAAACTGAAGAACCTATAATTGAAGATCTTGCAGAATCAAAAGGATTTGAAGAAAAAATTTTGCAAACCGAAGAACCTATAGCAGAAATTATTTCTTTAAGCGAAGAAGAGCTTTCAGAATTTGAAGAACCATTATTAGACTACTTTAATTCTCAGACATCTTCCTCAGACGATCTTTTGAAAATTGATGGAAATGATTTTTTAATAAACATCTTAAATAAAAAAATAGAAAAATAATAGTTAATTTTTAAAAATCAACTTCTATGTACAAAACGCAGCAATCTCACGCTGCGTTTTTAATTTTCAAAAATTAAAGTTAACAAAGAGCAAAAAGTCTAATCTTCTTTTTTATTGCTATTATCGATAGAAGAAGACAGTAATTTAAAGCCTTCACCAGTTATTTCTCTTGCTTCTGTTACAATCATAAAAGCGTTTTGATCGATATCATGAACAAGTTTGTAAAGTTTGTAAATTTCATATCTTCTTATAGCACAAAGCAAAATTTCACCTTCTTGGCCTGTGTAACTTCCTCTTGATTTTAATTCAGTTACACCTCTTGCAAGATCTTTTATTATGCTTTGAGCGATTTCTTTATTTTGCTTAGAAATAATAAACATTATTTTTCCGTTTCCAACATCAACACCGTACATAATTGCGTCAATAACTTTAGTTGTTACAAAAACACAAACAGCTGCATAAAATGCTTTTTCTATATTGTAAACGAACACTGAAATAATTAATATTATAGCGTCTATTAATAACAAAAATTTTCCTACAGAAATATGTGAATTTGAAGCAGAAAGCAGACTCGCAATGATATCTACACCACCGCTAGTGCCTCCACGCATAAAAATAAGCGCAAACCCGGCTCCACTAATTAAGCCGGCAGATATTGAAATTATTAACGGATCTCCTTTGTATTCAAGAGCACAATTAACAATAATAGGTTTTGTAATTTCTAAAAGTAAATTTCCTAATAATGTAGGTACAACGCTTTTAGCAAAAAAAGTATATCCAGCTTTTTTATAAGCCCAAATAAAAAGAGGCACATTCATTAAAAGAGTGGTAAAACCTATAGGAAAACCAAAAGTACTATAAAGCATAGTTGCTATACCAAGTAATCCTCCCGGAGCCAAATCATTAGGCGCAGTAAAAATATTTACAGAAGCGGCAAAAAGAATATTAGCGAAAACAAAAAACACAGTATCTATAAGAATTTCATTTATTTTGCTGGTTTTCCTATTTAAAAACATGATCTCTCCTTCGATACTTTTTATTAATTTGTTATTTAATAAAAAAATAAAACTAGCTAATTTTTATTTAAAATAAAAAATAGCTAATCTAAAATTTTAAATTTAAAAATTAACCTTTATTTATACCATATACTATAGATTAAATATTTGCTATTAAACAAAAAACATCAAAAAAATTAGTCGTATCAAAAATAACTATTTTTAAAAAACAAAGTAACTCTTGTTAAAAAATAAAATTTATTAATTTACATTTAAAATTTTTTCATAAATTTTGTAAACAACCAAAATTTAGTTGGAAAAATCCATTTAAAAATAAATTAAAATATAGAAAGCTAATATTGCTAAAAGATTTTTGTAAAAAACAAAATTCTACATTATTTCCGAAAAACAAAATTCTACATCATAAATATTAACAATATCACCTTCTTCTACTCCATTTTCTTTTAAAAATTTACTCACACCTGTACGAGATAAAATTTTTTTAAAATAAGCAAAAGATTCTTCGTAATTAACGTTAATTCCTTTTAAAATTTTTTCTACCCATTCATTTTCTACAAAATAAGTATTTCCTATTTTTTTTACTCTAAACTCTTTATTTTCCTTGCTTAAAATTACAATTTTTTTAATATTTTCTTTTTTGAAAAACTGAACTTTAGGAAGTGATGAAACTAAAAAACCTAATTTTTCAATTAAATCACTTACACCTAATCTAGCAATAGCTGATATAGAATAAAAATCATAGCCTTTTTTTTCTACATAATTTTTAAAAGTCTCTATTTGATGAAAAGACGCTTGATCGCATTTATTTCCAACAACAATCATCTTCATGGATTCTACATTTTTGTTAAAACCATAAATCTCATTAAGCACTATATCAAAATCTTCTTTAGAATTTCTGCCTTCACTTTCCGAAACATCAACCATGTGAAGAATGAGCTTACATCTTTCAACATGCTTTAAAAAACAATGTCCAAGTCCATAACCCTCTTTTGCACCCTTTATTAGACCTGGTAAATCAGCTATTACAAAAGCTTTCGTTTTTTTAGGATTAACTACACCTAAAACAGGAGTAAGGGTGGTAAAATGGTAGTTAGCAATTTTTGGCTTAGCATTACTAATAACTGAAATAAAAGTAGACTTACCAACGCTTGGATAGCCAACAACGCAAACATCAGCTAAAAGTTTTAACTCAAGCTTTAACTGCTTTTCTTCACCTTCACCGCCAGGCTTTGCAAACCTAGGCGCTTGACGAGTGGAAGTCACAAAGCGCGCATTCCCCCATCCTCCCTTTGCACCTCTAGCGATTAAATAGGGCTTATCATCACAAATATCTGCAAGAATTTCATCAGTCGCAATATCTATAATTAGAGTACCTTTTGGAACCTTTATAAATAAATCTTCTCCTTTTTTCCCGAAACAACAATTATTTCTTCCATCTCTACCATTTTCAGCTCTAAAAATTCTTTTATAACGAAAATCCGAAAGCGTAGACAAATCATCACTCGAAACAAAAAAAATACTGCCACCATGACCCCCGTCGCCACCATTTGGCCCACCCATTTTTGTGCACTTCGTGTGATAAAACGAAACTAATCCATTTCCACCATTCCCTGCTTTTACAGTAATATTTACAAGATCAACAAAAATAAGAATCACTCGCTTTTTAAATATTTGTAACCAATTTTTGAAATAATGCACAGGATAAACAAAGAAATTTGTTTTTAAAATCAGATTACTATTAAATATAAAACAAGATTTTTAAAACTAATCACCAGAAAAATTACAAAAACACAAAATTAAAGTAGAGTAAAACAAAAATCAGCGAACATTAGTCGCAGTCATATTTTAAAATAAAACTCCATTCTATGTCAAATTTAAAATACCTAATGTTCGAGTTAATTAAACTCAATTTTGTAAATTAAAATGTTTCTCTAAAAAACTTAAAACTTTGTTCATATAATTTGAAGGATTACTGTCAAAGGAATTATTGTGAGAAGCTCCTTTTACTATATACACTTCTTTTTGTAAATGCTCGGAAGCTTTTAATAATTCATCTATTTGTTTGAAAGGAACAAATAGATCGGCATCCCCATGTATAAAAAAAATAGGTAATTTAGACTTTTTTAATTGATTAACGCTAGATGCTTCTTTTATATCAAGATTTATTCGAAATTTAGTAACAGTATTTAAAGAGTCTAAAAAAATAAAAGAAGGTAAATTAAACTGTTCTTTTAGTTGAAAAGAAAAAATATCCCAAACAGAAGTATAACCACAGTCCTCAATAACACACAAAACATTCTTGGGCAATAAGTCTGTTTCTCCCGCTGCCATCATAACAGCTGACCCACCCATAGAACAACCGTACAGCGCTATTTTAGAATCTTTGTAATCGCAAGATATTTTCTTTGCCCAATCTATAACATCTAAGCGATCGATCCATCCCATTCCCATATAATCGCCTTCACTATCTCCACACCCTCTGCAATCAACACATAAAACATTAAAACCCTTTTTAAAAAACGCTTGAGCTCTGTCGTACAATCGAACTTGATTACTCGCATAACCATGAACAACAATTATCCATTTATTACAGCTTTCATCTAATTGTTTGAAAGAAGTAGCAGATAACTTTAACCCATCAAACGATTTTATTTCTTCAGAACTTTTTTTAACATTTCTAGTCCAATCTTCATTGCTAGAAAAAACCGTTACAGCGTTAGAAGAATCATTACTGGGAAGTTTAGAATTATTTTTCATAAAATTTTTTTCATTTTTCGCTATTGCATAGTTGTAAAAATAAAATCCAATACAAAAATATAAAACTATAAAAAAAACAACTAAGCAAAAAAACACTGCAACAAAAAATTTTTTTCTGCTACGTCGAGTTTTCTTCATCTTAAAAATTCATGCTCCTTTTTAAAACATTGACAATTTACTAAACATCAGCAAACTATTCTATGTAAAAACAACAACAGTGGTGGGCCATCTAGGACTCGAACCTAGGACCGACCGGTTATGAGCCGGTTGCTCTAACCAACTGAGCTAATGGCCCACAAAACTCTGCACTTAAGCTAAATTGATTTTTACATTACATTTATTAATTAAATCTTTAAAAATCTTTACTTAAATTTTATATATAAAAAACACATATGTCAAGTTTTATTAAAACTTTTAATCATCATTTCTAGTTTTTAAAACACAAAATCAACTTAAAAATTTTTAATTTTAGTAAACACTTTTGCAAAATTAATAAGCTTTTATTAAACAATTGCAAAATTTAAAAATAAAATAAACTAAAAATAAAATTTTATTTGCAAAAACAAATATGTTACAATAACTATAGTAAAATATCAAAACTGTTAAAAAATTTTAAAATTATTTTTACAATTTTTTTAGCAGCTACTTTAAGGAGTTAAAATGGAATTAGAGGTTTTGCGACATACTACTTCCCATATTTTATCGCAAGCACTTGTTAGACTATTTCCAAAAATTAAACTAGCAATTGGCCCAGCTATTAAGAGTGGATTTTACTATGATGTTGATATGGAATATAAATTAAGTAAGAGCGATTTTCCAAAAATTGAAAAAGAAATGAAAAAAATTATAAAAGAAAAATTACCAATAGTAAAATCTGAACTAACGAAAAACGAAGCATTAAAATTTATGAAAAATAAAAAACAAGACTACAAAGTTTTGTTAATTGAAGACATAAAAGACTCAAAAGTTTCTTTTTACAAACAAGGAGAATACGTTGAGTTGTGTAAAGGCCCTCATTGCTCTAACACTGGCGATGTTAACCCAAAAGCCTTTAAAATATTGTCTGTTGCTGGCGCATACTGGCGTGGAAATGAAGAAAATAAAATGTTGCAAAGAATTTATGGCACTGTTTTTGAAGAAGAAAAAGATTTGAAGCATTATTTAAGTTTTTTAGAAGAATCTAAAAAAAGGGATCATAGAAAAATAGGTAAAGAGCTTGAACTTTTTTTGTTTACAAATGAAGGAATTGGTTTTCCATTTTTTTTGCCAAATGGTATAATTTTAAGAAGGAAGCTTGAAGAATTTTGGCGGAAAATGCATATAGAAGCAGGCTATAAAGAAATTAGCACTCCAATCATATTAAATGAAGATTTATGGCACAATTCAGGTCATTTTCAACATTACAAAGATAATATGTATATAACAAAAATAGACAAGCAGAATTTTGCTATTAAACCGATGAACTGCCCCGGTGCCATGCTTGTTTATAAGCACAAACCTCATTCGTATAAAGAGTTTCCTTTAAGATATGCTGAGTTGGGTTTAGTTCATAGACATGAAAATTCTGGAAATTTACATGGTTTGATGAGGGTTCGTTGTTTTACACAAGATGACGCCCATATTTTCATGTGTGAAGATCAAGTTAAAAAAGAAATAATAAACATAGTCAATATTATTGATAAAATTTATAAAAATATAGGCTTTAAATATTATATCGAAATTTCCACAAAACCCAAAGACTCAATGGGAAGCGATGAAGATTGGGAAAGAGCTATTAATACTTTAAAAGAAGCTTTGAAAGAAAAAAATATGGATTTTACTATAAATGAAGGCGACGGTGCTTTTTATGGCCCTAAAATAGACTTTCATTTAGAAGATTGTCTAAAAAGAACTTGGCAATGTGGCACAATTCAGTTAGATTTTCAAATGCCTAAACGTTTTAATTTAAGTTATGTAGGAAAAGATGGCAAAAAACACCAACCATGCGTAGTGCATCGCGTTGTTTTTGGAAGCATAGAGCGATTTATTGGAATATTGACGGAACATACTTTTGGAAATTTTCCCGTCTGGTTATCTCCAACTCAAGTTTCTGTTTTAACTATTTCAGAAGATCAAATTGATTATGCCACTAATGTCGTAGAAAAACTTAAAAGCAAAGGCATTAGAGTTGAAATAGATAAGACTAATAATACTTTTGGAAAAAAAATTAGAGATTGGATTTTTAAAAAAGTTCCTTATGCTGTAATTATTGGAGAAAAAGAGTTGGAAGAAAATTTAATTGTTGTTAAATCCAGAGATACAAAAAAACAAGTTAAAATCTCTCTAGAAAATTTTACAGAAAACATTAGCAAAGAAATAAATAATTATCTACATGATTAATGCAGAACATCTTAAAATTTTCAAACTTATAAGACAAAATGTTATTTTAAAATAAATTAACCGCATTTATCGTCAAAAACTTCTGCATAAAAAACATAAGAATTTTTCTCTTCTTTAAAATCTTTTAAAACAACATTTAAAATTTTTCCACAAAGTAAACTCTTAGAAAACACTCGAACTTTAACAAATTTAGATGAATACCCTTCTGAAAAACCGTCTTTAAAAATAGACTCAAAAAGCACGCTATCTTTTTTTTCTATTTGAGAGCTTACAAATTCTTTCGAAGTTCTTCTAACAATGTTAAAAATTTCTTTACTTCTTTTGTTTTTAATATAAGGATCAACATTATCTTTTAATTCATACGATTTAGTTTTAGGTCTTTTTGAATATTTAAAAATATGAGCTTTTGAAAATTTTATTTTTTCAACGAACTCTTTTGTTTCATTAAAATCTTCGTCGCTTTCCCCAGGAAATCCTACTAGTAAGTCAGTTGTAATTGCCGGATTGTCGTAAGCACTTCTAAGATTTTTAACAATATTTTCATACTCTAAAGTTGTATAATTCCTATTCATAGATTTTAAAGTTTTATTGCAACCGCTTTGCAAAGAAAGATGAAACTGAGGGCAAACTTTTAATTGATTAGAAATTTTCTTTAAAAAACTATCCGTAATAATCTTTGGCTCTAAAGAACCAAGTCTCACTCGTTCAACGCCTTCAACTGAACAAACAGCCTCAATAGCGTCTGACAAATTTAAATTAAAATCCTTGCCATAAGCCGACAAATTTATTCCAACGATAATTATTTCTTTATAACCTTTAAGAGCTAAATTTTTGGTCTGCAGAACAATGTCTTTAATACTTCTAGAACGAACTCTTCCTCTAGCAAATGGAATTATACAATATGAACAAAACTGGTTACAACCATCTTCTATTTTTAAAAAGGCTCTCGTCTTTGTTTGAAAATTGCTAACACTAATATTTTCAAATTGACTAAATTTTGAATGCTCATCTACTTTAAAAAATTTCTTTCTTTCAACCAAAAATTTACATATAGCTGTTTTAATATATTTTCTTTCACAATTCCCAAGTATTATATCCAAACCCAAAATGCTTTTTGAAGTTTCAGGAAACGCTTGAGGCATGCATCCGACCAGAACAATTATAACATTTTTATTTTCTCTTCTTATTCTATTAACAGTTTGACGAAGCTTTTGATCACTTTTTGAAGTTACAGTGCAAGAATTAATAATTATAATGTCGGCTTTACTCATATTTTTAACAACATTGAATCCAGAACTGCTTAAAAGTTCAAGCATAGCATAAGATTCATATTGATTCACCTTGCAACCAAAAGTTAAAGCAAAAATATTCATAACATTTAAATTATACAACCAACCTTATTGCATGTAAATCTTTTTAAGTTTTTTGATCATGCAAATTAGCACTTAAACTGTGGGCGCAATATTGATTTCCGCAATATACATCAACCGCAAGATGAGTGTTTATACACTTATTTATACATTTTTTCTCTGAATTTCTACTGTTTTTGCAAACGCCTTCAAAATTTTCTGACAATAATGATCGTCTCCACAAAAAAGCTTTTGGTGATTCCCAAATCTCTCTTAATGTCTTTTCGCGTATATTTCCTTCAACAAAACTTTTGTCCCTTAACGAAATACACCCAACCACATCTCCGTTGCTAAGCAACCCAAAACTTTTAATTCCAGCCGCACATCCTTCAAAAGAAAAATCATCTTCTTCAAAAGCTTTTTTTCTTATTTTGTCTTCTTTTGAACTGTAATATCCTATACAATCAGCTGGATAAACGTGTATTTTCTTTTCCGAAGTAGTTTCGTAGCAAAAATCCATTATAGTCTCAACCTGTTCTGGAGATATAAGCTGGTCTGAAGAATCCTCTTCTTTAAGCAAGCCTATTTGCAACTGCCAAGAACTTACACTTAACGAAATTAAAAGCTTTTTTATTTTTTCAAGATAACCAATATTATTATTTGTTACCATTGTTATAGCAACCGTATTTATATTAAATTTTTTTAAAATTTCAAAAGCATTCTTTATTAAAAAAAAATCAGATTTTTCTTTTTTCTGCTCATCGTTTAATTTGTTTATACTTATTGCTATAGTCGAAACATTATATTTTTTTAACAACTCTGCCTTTTCTTTATCTATTTCATTAGCATTTGTAATAATGTTGGAGAATATATTGTTTTTTTCGCAATGTTCTATAAGAGTAAATATATCATTTCTACACAACAGCTTTTCTCCTGAAAAATTTATCCAAAAAACACCAAGATCTGCACACATATTTATAAAATTTAAAGCTTCTTGTGTTGTTAATTCTTCAGATATTTTTTTTTTAGAATAACTTAAATTATGATTGTTTTCTTGTTTAGAGGTGATTTCCCAAACACATGTTATAGGCAGAGTATTCATCTTTTACCTTCTTTCATATTAGAAAAAATAAATTCTCTTTAAAATTCTTAAATTAAAATTTATATAACTTAATTTATGTTTTCAAAATATTTTTGACTTAAATTATATCCATTCTTAATAAATTTAATTTCTTTTATAAAAAATTCAATCTATCAATAAATAGCTTTTTCAAAATTTAATTTTTTATTCAAAAATTTATTTATTTCACAATTAATTTGCATTAAAATAAAATACAAAATTTAAAGCTTAATAAAACAAAACTTAAATCAACAGAAATATATAAAAACAAAGATATCTAATCTGCAAAACTATCAAATATCTTTGTTTTATAAAACGCTTAAATATTTTTTATTTCTTAGTTTAAATTTACAAAAACATCTTTTTTATCTATTTTTTTAAATTCTTTATTTTTCGATAAGTCTTTCTTCATGCTTTCATATTCTTCAAAAATTAACGCAGACTCATCTAAAGAATTAGTGTTTTCGCATTCATATCTAGTATTAAAGTCTAAAAAAATATCTCCTTTTTTATCACACCAGAATATAAAATGAGGAGCAAAAAAATTTTTTCCTCCCAATGCCGCACATACAGGGCGAACCGAGTTAAACATTTGTAAAATTCTATCTTCTATTTCTCTAACACCTCTATTGGCATTTTCTGCAATAAAAGCTATATATTTTAAAACACTCATATCTATTGATAACTTGCAATCATACTCTTCTTCATAATATTTTTTTTTCTCGTCAAAATAATTTTTTGTGATTTTAAAGTAATCATCTGGTTTTAATTTTTCAAAGAAAAACAAACTTATTCTATTTAAAAAACTTGTATCGTGTTTAATTACTCTTTCAGCGTCTTTTCGTTGAAAGAATTCTTTTTTTTGGTTTAATTTTGGCTCTGTTTGCAACTCATTTTCTTGAACTTCTTCATCCTGATCGAATTTATGATTCTTTTTTTGTTTTTGATTCATACCTTTTAAAAAATTATTTTTTTGTTTTTTATTCATACCTTTTAAAAAATTCTTTTTTTGTTTTTGGCTCATATTTGCAAATTGGTCCTGATCTGATTCTGATTTTTTTGTTTGAAATTTATCTTTTTGTTGCGACTGAGTTGAATCAATATCTTCTAGTGAAAGAAAATCTTCTTTACGTCCATTAGTAATTCCTATGATAAAAACATGCTTAATTGGTATCTTAACTGAACGACCAACTATTTTTACAAACATTCCACCATCGTCTAATAAAGCTTTCACAAAATTTTCAAGTGCATTGTTGTTGCCCATTTTGTCATATTCATCTAAAACTATAAGAGCAACTTCCTGTTGCTCTAAATGCTCTGGGATAGTTAGCATTATTTCAGAACAAAGCGGAGCACTGAAACGAAATTCAGGTGAACTAGGTCCAGTATAAGGCATAGAAAAAATACTCGAATCTGAATCAACACAGAAAATTCCTTCTCGATTGGAAGCCATCCCACCACACCCACAACTTAAATATAAATGTTTACCTTTAAAAAGAGCTTTAGCTAAACTATTGGCAAGTTTAGTTTTTCCAACTCCACTTGGTCCACAAAAAATACATGCCTTACATAAATACAGACTATTAGCTGTATTCGATTTTTGATTATACATTTTTACATTTTCAAGAAATGTCTTACAGTATTCACGAATATTGTTCAACGTAGTATCGTGGCCTATAAAACTAGGTTTAATTTCTTTTTCAAAAATTTTTTCAAATTCATCCAGAGTTCTAAAACCATTGTGATAAGAATTCCATTTCCTCACGGCATGATTATAAAAAAGTGAAAAAATTTTCACAGGAGGTAAATCTCTTGTAAGGTTCAAAAGACATGCTGATAAAGTTGTACCAATCATAGTGTTTGCTATACCATTAAAGTTTATAAAATTTTGAGGAGGATGTTCGTAATCTGATTCAGGAATAGTGTAAGCAGACCAATTTCCTCCCGGAGGGTCAAAAGCAGAAGTATTTAAATTAGCTGAAAAAGCTAAATTAACCGCCATCAAAGCAGAAACAAATTTTGAAAGACTCATAATAAACACCTTTTTTATAATTATTTTCAACAATTATACCTTTAAAACCAATACAAACTTAATAATTCTATATATAAACTGTTGAATGTTTAAAGTTTAACAAAAAAAATAAAAAAATCAAATATAATTTAAACTTCCAATTTTTAAAAGCAATCAAACCAAAAATAAAGTATTTTTTTATATTTTCAACTTAAAAATTAATTTTAAATTTCATCTTTTAAAAGTTTATAAAACTTGAAAATAATCTACGCCTATAATGTTTAGCAAACGATTTTCCATAATTTAATAATACACATTATATACTTTAACAAACAATATTTAAAAGCATTTTTTTCTTTGTAAAAAACTATTTAAAATATTAAACTAAAATCATACAAAATATGTAAAACTTGCAAAACCATATAGACTTTACTCAACTAAACAAATCAAAAAGCTCAGTTAAACTTTTCTCACATAAAAATAAAATTTTTTCTTTTGAACTCATTTTTTTTGCCTCTTGACTTTTATCCCAAATTTCTATATTGTTAGAGATTTTTATGGTCATTTTTTTTAATACATCCTTGTTTTCATCGCAAAGAACTTTTGTATAAATAGAAAATCTTCCTGTATCTTGAGGTTTTGGATATTTATCAAGCCCCATACCCATTAAAAACCATCTAGAACTATAAGTTCCAGAAACAAACGATATTCCAGTAAAATCCGCTACAATTTCATCGTGAATATTCACCGAAGAATTACCTAAAAATCTTTTCGTAAAATAATGTGTACATTCGTGCTCTCGTCTTATAATAAGAGACTTTTCTTTCCAACCATCTTCCGTCACACCTATTTTAGTAAATGGAATATTACTATAAGGCTTATTTGAAAGAATAATAAATCTATTAGTTTTTCCGCTTGCAAAAACAGCACCTGTTTTTTCTATTCCAATAAACTTCTTTCCTCTATGAACAAGTTTTACGACAAGTTCTTCGAAATCTGGCACATTTAAAGCATATATAATGGGTATAGGCCCAGCAAAAGAATCATAAATTTCTAATTTAACTTTACTCGGGTTTTCTAACACTATATCGCTCCCTGAAAAATTAAGCTTTTGATTCAATGTAGATTCCAGCCCCTTTTTTTCTGCATCTAAAATTAAATCTTTCCAAATATTTAAAAAAGGTTCTTCTTCTACTTTTTCAGGAATGTTTGGGTTTTTTTTAAATCGATTTGAAACATAATCTTTAAGTTCTTGCAAATTTTCGCTCTTCGCTCCAAGAAGCTTTAAAACATCTTCAGAATTCACTGCAAAACCTTCTTTACTTTATAGTTTTAGTGTAAACCAATTATTGCTTATTGTCGTTTCTTTCAATTTTTTTGTTTATAAAACTTTCTTCAAAATTAGCTTTTTTCTGCTTTTCTTCGTTTAATCTTGGGTATAATCCTTTTTTCTGTTGCTGTTCAAGCGTGACGTTTTCAAAGCCACCTAACACAGAATCTAATTCACTATCATCTAAGGCTTGAATATTATTAGTATCTTGATCTTCTTTGTTTGCATCATCTTTCATAAAAACATCTCTCCTTAAAACAAATTAAATATCAAGGCTTAGCTCTCTTTACTTAAACTCTTTTAAAAAATTTTTAATATTAAATTAAATTTAAAACTTAAATTAAGTTTTTTAATATTACAAAAATTAAAAACACTTCATTTCTTGTTTAAACATCGTTAAAACATTTGTAAAATTGCAAATTTAAAAAATTTTATTAAAAATTTTTGATAAAATATAAACAGTAAAGAATTTATTAAAATACACTTTCAATAATTCTTCTATTTTTTTAAAAAAATATACTTAAAAAATTTTTTAAATAAATAAATTTATAATTTTAAAATCACATACCTTTATTTATTAATTTTTTAAAAAGGAGAGTAGTTAAAAGGTGAAAAAAATTATACTATGTGGGTCGCAAGGAAGAATGGGTTTAGCAATTACTAAGCTTGTAAAAAAAAGAGATGATTGCATAATTGTAGCTGGAGTTGATAAAAAAACAGGCATATCAGAAACTTTTAAAACATTTAACGACATAACGCAAGTAAATGTAAAAGCAGATGTGCTAATAGATTTTTCGCACCCGACATTGCTTAGTCCAATCTTAGATTTTTGCACAAAAAAAACTATACCAGCGGTACTTTGCACAACTGGATATTCTAGTGAACAGGAAGAAGAAATACTCGATTCATCTAGAAAAACAGCTATTTTTCAATCAGAAAACATGTCGCTGGGGATAAATCTGATGAAAATAATATGCAAGCAAACGGCCAAAATTTTAAACAAAACTTTCGACATAGAAATAATAGAACGACATCATAACAAAAAAATAGATGCTCCTAGCGGAACAGCGTTAATGCTCGCAAATGTTATGTCTGACGTAGAAAAAGAAGAACAAAAGTATGTCTATAACAGACATAATCAAGAAAAACCACGAACAATTAACGAAATAGGAATAAGTTGTGTAAGGGGTGGCGGTATAGTCGGAGATCATGAAGTGTTATTTGCAGGGGACAATGAAACTATAAGTTTTCGCCACGTGGCACAATCAAAAAAAATTTATGCAACGGGAGCTATTAATGCAGCCCTATTTTTATGCGGAAAAAGTCCAAGACTATATAATATGTCTGATTTATTAAAATAAAATTGTAACGGAGTATTTAAAAATTTAAAGTTATATAAAATGTTATTGTCTTTTAATTTTTACAATTTGGAGTATAACAAAAATTTAAATACTTAATAAAATTTTTTGTTGTAGTTGTTTAGAAGTATTTAGCAGAAAATCAGTATATCAATGCAGTAAACAGCAGTTTTCCTGTAAAAAACTTTAACTTATTTGCGTTTTTGTTTAAAACTTTTTTTATTTTTGTTTTTTTATGTTTTAAATCTAATATGCTAAATTTACTGCGTTTCTTTTTATTCTCGTCGCAACATCATCTTTAAGATAACAAAATAAAAAAGTAAGAAATAGATAGTAAATAGTAAAAAAATAAAAGTAAAAAGTAGAGTGGAACTTATTTAAAGATAAAATAGAATTTAATACAAAGTATATATTTTAAAAACAATAAAACAACTAATCTGGCTCTATACAGGCTATATAATTAAAAAAATTTAACGCGTGTGAGCATTATTTATGATTAATTTGTCAAAGTTTGTAAAATTTTTCTAACAATTTTCCAATAGGATCAAAAAAAAACTTTATAGCGAAAAAAGTTGAAACAACATGAAATATATCTTTTGGAATACCGGAAATAAAATAAGCAGCCGTGGCAGAAATTGAGCTTAATTTTGTATTTAAAAAAAAGTATCCCAACATAATAAAAGAGTAGATAAACACCGAAAAAATTGACCAGGTAAAAAGCAGAATTTTGTTTTTTCTTAATTTTTCTTTTTTAAAAATGCCAGAAATAAACCCAATTATTAAAACAGCTATTATTTGAAAAATAGTCCACAAACCATGACCTAAAAAACAATTCGAAACAAGAATAGATACAACTCCAATCGTCGCTGCTTTTGTTGGGCCAAAATAAGCGCCTGATATTATTATAAATCCTAGCATTGTACGAATAGGTGGCACTATATATGAAAAAATTCTAGCAACGCTTATTATAGCACAGAAAACCGCAGCTAAAGTAAGGTCGTAAGTCTTCGTATTTTTTTCTTTTTTTTTATTTCTGGTTGAATGTGCCAAAAAATTTTCATTCTCCCTTTTAATATTGCTTTTTTAATTTTAAAAAGTTTACGTTTTATTTTACTTTATTTACATTAAAGAGTATACAAAAAAAATTTAGTATTCTTTTAAATTTTAACAAAATATTTAACGCAATTTTTATTTTTAATTAAGAATACTTCAGATTTTTTACAGCAGAATACCTTCACTTTCTACAAAAATATTTACAACACATTTATAAAAAACTTTATAAAAGAGATTAACAAAAAAACAATCAATCACTACTATAAAAGTAATATCTTTAAAAAAATATTTTAAAATAACACTTTTAAAAAGCTAATTATTTAAATCAAAAATTTTAAAAAAGCAAATATTACAATCACTTACTTTTCTTTTTTAAAATCTAAAAATAAATAAATTATTCTAAAAGTGCTTTTTATTAACTTTTTTAAAAAATTAAAGCAAGTTAAATGCAAAGCAATTAAAAACTTTTTATTTAGTACACATCAAAAAATGAATCTAACTTTAATAAACTTTAAAAACTATAAAATATAAAAAACTACGAAAAAGATACATAATTCATTAGCCTATTTAGAAAAATCAAACATATAATTTTTTAAAACAAATTCTTAGTAGCAAAAACAGCACAGACTATTTTAAATAAAGAAATTTGACATAAAAAATTTACCGCAACGCCCTTTCTTTGTTTCTTACTAAAAAGCAAAGACAAACAAGCTAAAACCACAGTCGCTTCATTAATTAAAATATTTAAAGCTACTTAAAACAAACTGTTTAAAAACTTATAAAGCAAATTCTTTTTTTGGTTGCGGAGGTAGGATTCGGACCTACGACCTTCGGGTTATGAGCCCGACGAGCTACCAGACTGCTCCACTCCGCGTTATTTTCTTTTAATAAACTTTTTAAAGTTTATTTTTAAAATTTTAATGTTTAAAAAAGTTTATGTCAAGTAGAATTTTAACTTAAAAGTTTAAATTTTAATCTTCAGTATATTTTTAATTCGCAAATTTTACTATTTAAAACTTATTTTATAAATTTAAAAATCATAAATGTAGTAAAGAAGAGTTTTGCATAATAAATCGATTTGCAATAATTAAAACTTTATCATTTAAAAAATTATCTATAAAATTGCTTATTTTGTAAATATTACTCTATTATGTATATTATAGAAAGTCTTGTAAAATTCAAAGTATAGTTGTTTTTAAAGGGAAGGTGAGAAGAAAATGGCAAAAGAAAATGATAAAAAACACAAAGGCATGGTTTTAGTTATTTCTGCACCTTCTGGTACAGGCAAAGATGCTACTATTGAAAAAGTTTTAAAAAAGAGTGATAATATAGTTATGTCAATTTCTGCAACAACAAGGTCACCTAGAGCTTTAGAGAAAAATGGAAAAAGTTATTATTTTTTAAGTGTTTTTGAATTTAAAGAGAGGATTAAAAATAAGGAAATGCTCGAATATACAAAGTATTGTGGTGATTATTATGGAACGTTATACGAGCCTCTTATTGAAAATATAAATAAAGGTTTGGATGTTATTTTAAAAATAGAAGTAGACGGTGCCAGGCAGATCCGCAATATTTTTAAAGACTCTGTTCATATTTTTGTTCTTCCTCCTTCTTTAAAAGAATTGTCTAAAAGGCTTGCTGATCGCGGAACAGAAACACAAGAAGCTATTAACGAAAGACTAGGAACAGCAATTAAGGAAATGAAGTTTGCTAAAAATTATGATTACGCAGTTATAAACAAAAACTTAGATGCTTGCGCTGATGAAATTTATAAAATAATACAAGTTGAAAGGCTAAGAATATCGCGATTAAATTATAAAGAAGAAATAGTTAGGGAGGTGTTTTAGTGCGCAAGTTATGTGTTGAAAATGTGCTATCAGGAAAAGAAAATAGATATTCTTTTGTTATTGCTGTTGCAAAAAGGGCAAGAGAAATTTCAAGCGAAGCTGAATTTAACGGAGAAATTTTGCAAGACAAAGCTGTAAATTTAGCAATTGAAGACTTTAAGAGAAAAAAATACTACATTTTAGAACCTGATTTAAGCTCAGACTCTAAAGAAAAACATGATTAAATATGCTGTTTTGGAGAGTTTATTATTATAATGGCAACAGAATCTTCAGAAAACTTATTTTTAGAGAAATTATTTGCAAATGTTGTTGTAGAATCAACTCTTCTTCATTTTGACCAAGAATTCTGCTATTTAATTCCAAAAAATTTAGCTTTAGAAATTTGTCCAGGTGTGGGGGTTTTCGTTCCTTTTGGGAATTCAAACAAAGAAGTTCGAGGTTTTGTTTTATCTGTTTTTAAAGAGAAGTTCAACAAAAAAAATGTAAAAACAATTGTTAAGTTATCAAACGATTACAGATTAAGCAAAGAATTTATTGATCTTGCAAAATGGATGAAAAAACGATATTACTGTACATTTTTTGACGCTATAAAAACTATTTTCCCAAGTAATATTGTACACAAAAAAAATAGTTTAAGAGTTTTTAAAATTTCCTTTAATTCTCCTGATGTTAAATTAACAAAGAAACAACAAGATGTGTATGATTTGTTGAAAAAATTTAGAAGTTTGTCTTTAAAAGAAATAATATATATTACTGGCGTTACTCAATACGTCGTCAAATCAATGATTAAAAAAAATATCATTTCATACATAAATTTAAAAGAAAGGGGAAACTTCGACAAAAATAATTTAACATCGGCAAAAGAAAAAGAAATAATATTAACTGAAAATCAAAATTTAGCTTTGAAAAACATATTAAAAGATTTAAAAAACTCAAAACGCATTTCATTGCTCTACGGTGTAACTGGCAGTGGAAAAACTTTGGTTTTTGTAAAACTTATAAAGGAAATTATTAAAAATGGTTTTAGTGTTATAGTGATGGTCCCTGAAATCGCTTTAACACCTCAAATAACGTCGACTTTTTATGAAATTTTTAAAAATCAAGTAACACTTTTACACAGCTCTCTTTCAGTTAAAGAACGTCTTCATAATTGGGAAAAAGCTAAAAATGGCGAAGCAAAAATAGTTATAGGAACTCGTTCAGCAATTTTTGCTCCTTTTGATAAAATAGGACTTATTATTATAGATGAAGAACACGAAACAACTTATAAATCTGAATCAACCCCTCGTTATCACACTCGAGAAATTGCAGAATTTAGATGCAAATATCATAAAGCACTTTTGCTTTTGTCTTCAGCTACTCCGTCGATTGAAACTTTTTATAAAGCGAAAAAAGGTTATTATGGTTTTAGCAAACTGACAAAAAGATACGGAAATTCTTTTCTTCCCACCATTTCCGTAGTTGATATGTTATCTGAAACTACAGCAGACGACAATGGAATTTTTAGTAAATATTTAGTAGATGCTTTAAAGAAAAACTTAGAGCTTAAAAAACAATCTATACTACTGTTAAACAGAAGAGGATACAGCACTTTTATTATTTGTCCACTTTGCAAAACAGTAGTTGCTTGTAAAAACTGCAGCGTCTCAATGACGTATCACTTGGCGAATAATCGTTTAATGTGCCATTATTGCTGCAGCTCATCTAGTTTGTCGAATATTTGCCCCAACTGCAAAGAAGCGCAGGTTAAACTAAGTGGCGTTGGTACACAAAAAGTAGAAGAGGCTTTAAATAAGCTTATTCCATATTCATCTATTTTAAGAATTGACGCTGATAGCACCGCTAGAAGATTTTCTCTTGAAGATAAATTAGAATCTTTTAAAAAAAAGAAATACGATATATTAATAGGAACACAAATGGTTGCTAAGGGGCTTGACTTTAAAAACGTTACTTTAGTAGGTGTGATTTCTATCGATTCTATACTATACAGCAGTGACTTTCGCGGCTATGAAAGAACTTTTAGTCTTATAACACAAGTTGTTGGCAGATCTGGCAGAGGCGAATTTCCAGGAAAAGCTGTGGTGCAAACTTTTACACCAGAAAACCCTATTATAAAACTAGCTGCTACTCAAAACTACGAATCATTTTACAATTCTGAAATAAAAATGCGTAAAGCTTTGCTTTATCCTCCATTTGCAAGAATATGTGTCATTGGATTTTCTGGAATTAATCAAAAAAATGTTATTTTTGCTTCAAAATTATTTTGTGACACACTAATTAAAAATGCAAAAAACAACTATAAGAACTTGCCACTTATAGTTCTGGGTTGTTCTAAGGCTTTCATTTATAAACTTAGAAACAAATATAGATATAAAATTGTATTAAAATTTCGTGATTGCAACGATTTTAGGGAACTTATGTTTAATTTAAAAGTTGACTTTTTAAAAAATCAAAAAAATAAAGGCATTAATATATTTATAGACAGTAATCCTAGCCTCGTACTTTAAATGTATTATTTTTAGAAAATATTAGTTATAATTAAAGTAGATTTGATGTTTAAATGAAGTAGTTTAAAAAGAGTATAAATTAAGTTTGGAGGTTTCAAATTGGCTATTAGAAAAATAAGGCTAAAAGGTGATTCTATACTTAAAAAAAAATCAAGGCCTGTTGAAAAATTTGATGAAAGGCTGCATCAACTTATTGACGACATGATTCAAACTATGAAAGAAGAGAACGGCATCGGAATAGCGGCTCCTCAAGTTGGAATTTTAAGAAGAATTGTTGTTGTTAAAGTCGAAGAAGACGTTCATGAATTAGTAAATCCAGTAATTACAAAAACTTGTGGCGAACAAGAAGTAACAGAAGGTTGCCTTTCTTTTCCTGGTAGATATGGAATAACTAAACGTCCGAAAGAAGTTTTAGTTGAAGCTAAAGATAGAAATGATAAAAAAATCGCTTTAAGCGGAGAAGGATTATTATCTGCCATTATTTGTCATGAAATTGACCATCTAGAAGGAATTCTATTCGAAAGTAGAATTGTAAAAGAAATCGAACAAGAATTTTTAGATAAAAATTAATTTTAAAAACGCAGAAAATAAAAATTAAAATCAATTAAGAGGTAGAGAATTGAAAATTATTTTTATGGGTACTCCTGATTTTGCAGTAAAATCTCTTGAAGCCATAATCAACGAAAATCATGACGTTTCAGCGGTTATTACAAAAAAAGACATGCCCAAAGGTCGTGGTTATAAAAAAGTTCCTTCTCCAATAAAGGTTTTTGCAAAATCAAAAAATATAAAAGTTCTACAGCCAGATAATTTAAAAAGCGAAGAAACAATAGATGCACTACACAAAATTTCTCCCGATATTATTGTTGTAGCGGCTTATGGTAAAATTCTACCAACAAATATACTAAACTTGCCAAAATTCGGCTGTATAAATGTACACGCTTCTATTCTTCCAAAATATAGAGGTGCTGCTCCTATTGCTTGGTCTATTATAAAAGGAGAGAAAAAAACAGGAATTACCATCATGCAAATGGACGAAGGCCTTGACACTGGTGATATAATTCTTCAAAAAAAAATTAACATTTCATCTGATGATAACGAAGCTTCACTTCGCAGAAAACTTTCTTTTATAGGAGCAGATTGTATAAAAAAAGTTCTTAAAGATCTTGGCAAAAACTTAATTGTTGAAAAAAAGAAACAAGATAATTTTCTAGCAAGTTTTGCTCCGATAATTAACAAAAAAATTTCTTATATAAACTGGGAAAAAAAAGCTACAGAAATCCATAATTTAATAAGAGGTCTTAACCCTTGGCCGTGTGCAAGAACAACTTTAAACAAAAAATTGCTTAAAATTCATCAAGCAAAAGTAAACAATAAATCTGGCTTGCCTGGAAATATTATTAGCACCAAACCCTTATTAATAGGATGCGCTTCGGGATCTTTAGAAATTTTAAAACTTCAATTAGAAAATAAAAAAATTATGACGAGTAGTGAATTTATTTGTGGTAACAACGTAGACGGATATAGACTTATATGACTAAATTCAATCCCAATCTCCAAATATTCCTTTTATAAATTTATTTCTCTTTTTTCGTTTAAGAGTTACTTCGTGTGAAACCAAAATTATATCTTCTCCTATAATTTTAATTTTCCCCCAGGGAATAACAGTATCATCTTGTCTTCCAAAAAATCCTAAGAATCCAAATCTACCATAAACTACAATAGCTAATATTTTACCGCTTTTAATATCTATTTCCAAATCACCAATAGAACCAAGTTTATTTCCATCTTCTACATTTATCACTTCTTTATGCCTTATGTCCCCTATTCTGCACTCCAAAATCCCATCTCCTTTTTTATTTGACAATAAAGCTGTGTAAGAAATAAAATTAAAAAATGTAGCGGAAAATTTATTAAAAACGTTTCGTATAAGTTTATGACAGAAATGGAGTTTTCTATGAATAATATAAAAAGGCATCATCCTCAACCAACATCTGGATTAAATAACGAACAAGTTAAAGAGCGGATTAACAAAGGCCTTACAAATATTTCTACATCAGTTCCAACTAAAACTTTTTCGAAAATATTTATAGATAATTTTTTTACGCTTTTCAACGGTATAAATTTGATTCTCGCTCTTGCTATTATTTTTGTCGGTTCTTATAAAAATGCACTTTTTATGGGAGTTGTACTTTCTAATTTAATAATAGGAACTTTTCAAGAAATACGTGCTAAAAAAGCTGTTGATAGTTTATCACTTCTTTCTTCAAAAAAAACTAAAGTTCTTAGAAACTCTAAAGAGTATTTAGTAAATTTAGACGAAATTGTGCTAGATGATATACTTGTTTTAAAAGCCGGAGATCAAATTCCAACTGACTGCATTGTTTGTAGCGGGGAATGTGAAGTCAACGAATCTCTTCTAACTGGCGAATCAGATTCAATACTAAAAGAAGAGTTTAGTCATTTATTGTCTGGAAGTTTTATCATTAGCGGACAATGCAAAGCAAGAGCAGACAAAGTTGGAAAAGAAAATTATATATCTAAAATTTCAAAAAGTGCAAAATATGTTAAAAAAGTAGACTCAAAAATCTCTGACGCTTTTAATAAAATTATGCTTGCAATATCAGTTATAATAATCCCAGTTGGTGCTTTATTATTTTTAAAACAACTAAAACTTCCAAATAATTCTGTTCAAAAAGCAGTGGTAAATACAGTTGCCGCACTTATAGGTATGATTCCAGAAGGACTTGTTTTGCTTACAAGTACAGTTCTTGCGATTAGTGTGATTCGTTTATCAAAAAGAAAAGTTTTAGTTCAAGAACTTTATTGCATAGAAACACTTGCAAGGATTGATACACTTTGTTTAGACAAAACAGGTACAATAACCAAAGGCACTATGGAGCTATCTAAAATTATAACTTGCCAAAAACACAAAGAAAGTGAAGTCGAAGAGGCTTTAAAGCTTTTATCTTACAACCTAAAAGGTAAGGATCCCACTTTTTTAGCAATATCATCTAAATATTTTTCAAAAAACGCAAAGACAGCAAGTAAAGTTATACATTTTTCGTCAGAAAGAAAATGGTCTGGCATTTATTTTGAAGGGCTTTACTCTATTATCTTGGGTGCCCCTGAATTTGTTTTAGGAAATAAAGTCTCAAAATTCAAAGACGAAATTGAAAAACACACTCAAGATAATCGTGTGTTAGTAGTAGCTAAATCTAATGAAAATTTTATAGAAACAGAAGAAAATAAATTTTCTTTGCCAAAAGAAAAGATAGACGTACTTGGGTTTGTACTTATAAAAGATAAAATTCGCAAAAACGCTAAAAAAACTTTGGAATATTTTAAAAATCAAGGTGTTGATTTAAAAATAATATCAGGAGATAACGCTTTAACTGTTTCATCGGTTGCTAGAGCTGTTGGTTTTGACAAAAGTTCTAAATATATTGATATGAGCTCAGTAAACGATTCAAATATTAAAGACGTTGCTTTAAATTATTCAATTTTCGGAAGAGTTTCACCTATGCAAAAAAAACAACTTGTATCTGCTTTAAAAAAGCACGGGAAAACTGTTGCAATGACTGGCGACGGTGTAAATGATGTTATGGCTTTAAAAGAATCAGACTGCAGTATTGCTATGGCATCCGGAAGTGAAGCTGCTAGAAATATTTCTCAAATAGTGCTTTTAAATTCCGACTTTTCTACAATGCCAAAAATACTCAACGAAGGACGAAGATCTATAAACAATATACAAAGATCTTCGTCACTTTTTCTTGTTAAAACTATATATTCATGTTTACTTGCTATAGTTTTTTTATTTGTAAAAATGCCATACCCATTTTCTCCAATACAAATGACTCTCACAACTTCACTCACAATAGGTATACCTTCTTTTTTTCTTGCATTAGAACCAAATAATGAAAGAGTTTGCGGAAGTTTTTTGTTAAATATTATATCAAAATCTGTCCCGGGAGCCTTAGCTGTGGTGATAAACGTTATTCTTTCGAATCTTGTGGCATATTATTTTCACTTAGAAACTTGGAGCTTTTCAACTATAAGTGTAATTTTAACAACTTTCACAGGTTTTTTAATACTCTACAATGTTTGTCTTCCTTTCGATTTGCCAAGAAAAATTATTTTTACTTCTGTACTTACTTGTTACATCATTGCTGTATTAGCTCCAAAAACAAAAGAATTTTTTTATATTGCAAGACTTTCATTCGAAGAAATCTTCATACTTCTAAGTCTGATAATTGTCTCTTTTTTTATTTTCAGAGGAATAACTGATGTATTTAAGCTATTTTTAAAAACAAATGTTAAAAAATAAATAATTGATTCAAAAACTTAATTTTAACGCCTCACAATATTATACAAATAAGCCCATTGCATCCTTTGTTTATTATTCCTTCAACTGTTTCACATATTTTTCGCCTTGCGTCAAGTGGCATTCTGTGTAACTTGTTGTTAAGACCTTCACTGACAAGCTCATGCAAAGATTTTCCAAAAATATTTGATTGCCAAATTTTAGACGGGTTTTCAGCAAACTCATTTAACAAATAATTAAGAAGATCTTCAGATTGTTGCTCAGAACCTACCATTGGGCTTACTTCGGTCATTATATTTGTCTTCATCATATGAATCGACGGAGCAGCTGCTTTTAATCTTATTCCATGCTTTCCTCCTTGTTTAAAAATTTCTGGCTCTTCTAAAGTTAATTCTTCAAGAGTTGGAGTAACAATTCCATATCCAGTTTTCATAACATCATCATATGCTTGACTTATTTTTAAAAATTTATTTTTTATAGACAAAAGTTCTAAAACTAAATCAAGCAAAGAAGATTCACCTTTTAAATCAAGCCCAGTTTTTTCTCCTAAAATTTTGTAAAACAAAAAATCTATTAATTCAAGCGTAATTTTTGCGTGACCAACTCCCAAATCAAGCGACGAAATACTTGCACTTTTTATATGCTCACAAGAATTAACTTCCGCTGTTACTTTTTGCACATCACGTATTTTAATAATACTACTCACTGAACTTTGTATTGTTTCAAAAATACAAGACCTAAGCCAATGATCTTGCTCTAAAGAGTTCACCCATTTTGGCATGTTTATCTTTATTTCTTTCACAGGAAATTCAAATAAAACTTGAACTAAAATCTTTTTTATTTCTTTTTCTTCAAGCTCTAAACAATTAACAGGAATAACAGGAACTTCATATTGTGCGCTCATCGATTGCGCTTCTTCAATAACAATTTCAGAAGACGGGTAAAGACTATTTAAAAGTACTATAAACGGCTTTTTTATATTTTTTAACTCCTTTATAACACGTTCTTCAGCTTCTTTATACTCTTCTCTTGGTATATCTGTAATACTTCCATCAGTTGTAACAACAAGTCCTATAGTTGAGTGATCTGTTATAACTTTTTTAGTTCCAATTTCAGCTGCTTCATCAAACGCGATAGGCTCACTATGCCAAGGAGTCTGCACCATCCTCGGCTGATTATTTTCTATATACCCAAGTGCACTAGGAACTATGTACCCCACACAATCGATAAGCCTTGCGTTGAAATTTGCACTATTATCAAGATTTATAGGAATAGCTTCCTCCGGAACAAATTTCGGCTCAGTTGTCATTATAGTTCTTCCTGAAGAAGACTGAGGTAATTCGTCGTTAGCTCTTTCTTTTTGAAAGTTATCCTTTATGTTAGGCACAACTATGGTGTCCATAAATCTTTTTATAAAAGTAGATTTACCACTTCTGACAGGCCCAACTACACCTATATAAATATCACCATTTGTCCTAGTGGCAATATCTTTGTAAATATTTCTTTCTTCCAAAATAATTACCTCCGTTTAGCGTTTTTATTAAAATTATTTGCTAAGACTTTATTTAAAAATACTTTTAATCTTTAACACCTAAATAACCGGAATTAACAACACCGCATCTTCCTTTAAAATATCATCTTGTAAATTATTTTGTGTTTTTATCACCTCTAAAGAAGTATTATGTTTTCGAGCTATATCAAAAATATTTTCTTTGGCATCAGCATAATAAACAACCAATGCTGCGCTGTCTTTTTTCTTGGGCTTTTCTTTGTCAATAGTTATATCTGTTACAGCGTTGTATATTAAATGTTCATAAATATATGTAATTATTTTGTTTTCAATTTTTATTTCCACCTTATTTTCGTCAAAAATTCTATAAGCTAAAGATGTGGTTTCTGCTTGTGTATCAAACGAAACTTTCGAAAAACTTTTGTCTAAACTTTCTTTGCAATCAAATTCAATAATTTTTTCGTTATAAGAAAATTTTTCTTCATTGTTAATGTAAATAATACAAATATTCATCTTAATTTTAAATAAAACTTGATTTTCTTCATTTTGAGTTGTTATAGAAATAATGTCATTCCATATATCTATAACTTTTGATAAAACTTCTTCGTTAGTTTCTATCACAACTTTATTTGAATGAACTCCGTTAATATTTCCCTGAAATTTTGTCAACGACACTTTCGAACGAACAGTCTCTAATTCATACTCAGTTGAATACAAATCAGCAACCAATGCAGTCTCTTTATTTTTATAAGCAACAGCATTAGCTAAAAAATTTACTTGTAAAACCAAAGAAGGAGTTTCACTTTCGGCATCTTCAAAAACATCGTAATTTAAAATTTCTAAATTTGTTTCATAAACACTCTCACTCGTTGCCCCTTCTACGTTTATAACCTGACTTAACGCAACAGAATAATCAGTAGTTTTAAGTTCGCCTGTTTCACTGTCACTAACATAAAGAAGCTTCACAGACACATTTCCCTTTAAAACAACTTTTCCATCCAAAGCTTTGCAATCCGTATTAGAAGCAATAATATCAGTGTACAAAATAGTCACAGTTTCAGTAATAGACGATGGTAGTTCTATATTTTCTTCTATAGAAAATTGACTTGTTCCCATTCCTTCTACATCGCTCATTTTTGAAATTACTTTTTTTTGTTCAATATTGTCGCCCTCTACATCATAAACAATTTCGCACTGTTTTTTAGCAAAAGCACGTACATCTATACAAAACGCCCCATGAATATCAAGCCTTCGTGAACTAACTGCGCGACAATTTATGTATAAAACTCTAGTTTTAATAGAAAAAACTTCCCCATTCTTTTCATTATTAAGAGCAAAAGAACATGTAAATGGCATAGAATGCTCTCCTAAATTTATAGTTGCAGAAGAAGCACTTGAATATAAAACATTTATGTTAGCAACGCCTTCTATTTCTAAACTATTAGTAGTAACATTGTAATTACTAATTTTAGGAACCACATAACACTTTAAAATTCGCTGAACGTCTTTACAATAATCTGGCAAATTAAAGTCTACATCTACTGGCTGCTCTTTGCTTTCATCTAACACCATTTCTTTTAATATAAATTCTTCTTGATTAACCTGGTAATCCATAAATAGCCTCCTTATTTTTAAATGAGTTAAGCTTTGAATCAATTTATTTTATAAAAAATTCTATTTAAATTATTGTAATTTTAAATTTGTAAGTTTTACTTGAAGCTTTAAAAAACTTATAAATAATTTGTATTCGAAAAACACTGCTTGTATGCAAAACTTATTTATTAATTCGTTTACGTTCTACACTTTAAAATTTTAAATAAAATGTTAAGCGTTAAAATTTATTAAACAGCATATAAAATAATCTTTTATAACAAAATACGCAGTAATGCAGAGACGCTTCCTTATAGAATAATTTCTTGTTTTTGCAGAAACAATAATTTTTAAAAAACTCAAAGTAATAAATAACTATCTTATAAAGAATTTTATAAAATTTGCGTTCTTATCTAACCATTAACGTATAACCTTTATTCCGCTAAACAAATAAATAATTTTATTTCTATATTTTAAATCAAAAATATTCAACATTCTCTACATTAATTTTTAATTGCTAAAACACAGTTGTTGCACACAACTTAATAGTAAGCAATATTTTATTTTAAATAAATTTATAATAACTTAATTTGTCTGCTTAAAAATATCACTGAAAAATTTAAAATTCATTATTTCTCATCTCGCTGTTAAAAACTAAAATTTCACTAAATATTTTTATAGTTATTTTTTTGCACCACCTGGCAAACGTATTATATAGTTTTATCTTTATTAGCTTTAAAAAATATTTTTATGTACCACAGCTCTACCGCACAAAATAATAGTTTACAATCTTTAAATTTAAGTAAGCTCACTTTTTACAACTTAATCTTAATTTCAATTTAATTCTTTGATTATTTTTTAAAAATCTATCTAAAATAAAAAAACGCCCAAACTTTTTTAAAGTCTGAACGTTTTAATTTATTGTTTTAATTTATCGCTATATACTTAAGATGCGCCACAAGGTTGTTTTTTAATAAACCATCGCTATTTTCTGTCTCTTCTACTTCTTTTCCGTCTAGATTCTTATTAAACGAAACCCATTTTCCATTGTCTTTTAGCTCGCAATAATAGTAGTGTTTACCTTTAAAAACTACAGCACCTTTTAATGCATATTGTTGAGTACCTTTGAGTTTTCCAAAATCATCAAAAAACGGAATTTCTACTTTTTCCATAATTTTTTCAAAAACTCTCGTTCTTTTCGGAGAATTCATCGAAAAAGAATTTGGCAAATTACCTAATGGAAACTGATAAGCATCGCCCAGATAATAAACAAGATTTTTATCAGGATCTAAAATGGGATCCCCAGATGGTGGTTCATAAAAAAGATTTTCAATTTCATCATCTACACCACCAGTTTTTTGTTCTATAGGATCTAAATAATTATTCCTCTGTAAAAATCTTAAAACTTTAAAATCAGCAAATGTTTCCTTTAAGTTAACACCATTTTTTGATAAAAATTCAAAAAAATCCCAAAAAAAACTTATATAATCGGAAAGTGCCCACTTCTTCTCGAGATCCAAATAGTCCTCAAAAATCTGTTCTTCTTTTAAAGCATTTGACAATATGTCTATTTTAACAATGCCATTGTCTCCCACTTGAATCATTTTTGTAAGCAAATTAGCTAAAGCCTTTAAAA
>JAITRE010000021.1 GCA_031288555.1 Oscillospiraceae bacterium | reverse complement strand
AATTAAAACTGTTGCTTTTAAGATATTTTAGTTGTAAAATTGTTTTAGTTGTCAAATTTTTATAAATAAAACAGTTTTTCCTCGTTTAAATTTGTTAAAATAGGTAAAATTTTTTAAAAGGAGTTTTTTATTTATGTTTACCCAAAAAAATATTAAAACAGCAAATTTTAAAAAAGCAGTTTCTTTTTTTATTGGACTTTCTTTACTTTCAGCAAACTGCTTAAATCCATTAAATAGTAAAGTTTCTGCAATGGAAAATGAAAATTTTAAAAAAAATAAGGAAACTAACATTTCGACTAACGAAAACCAGGTTCCTGCAATTCCTCCTTTGCAAAACAATGAAAACCATCAACTTCCTTTAAATGAAGAAAACAACAATGAAAATAGCGGGCAAGAAAATTCGCAAAATGTAAATGAAAACTTTCAAGCTTCTAATGAGGAAATTAATAAAGACTCTCAGTCTAATCAAATGAATAACGAAGAAAATCAGAATTTGGCAAATCAAACTAATTTACAAAATGCAAATTCTTCATTACTTGAAACAAGCAACTCATATTCTAGCAATGAAACATCACAAGCTATTAACGAAAGCAATGTGGACGAAGAAGAAGATATAGTACAAACGAATGAAGATAATAACGAAATAATAGCAACTAATGGAGAAAGTTTAAATTTTGAGAACGTTTTTGATTTTTCCATGGATGAAAAAAACAACACAATTTCTATTGTCCGAGTTAAAGAATTTTATAAAAATTTAATAAAAGAAGTTTCTATTCCTAAATTTTTAAATATTAACAACCAGCAAATGAAAATTGTTAGTATAGGAAACAGTTGCGCTTTTTCAAATTGCAAAGAATTAATAAAAATTATTATTCCTGATTCTGTTCTTCAAATAAAACATCATACATTTAAGTTATGCGATAAATTAACAACTATTGTTTTACCAAACTCTATTTTGAAAATTGGATCTAACGCACTTTATTTCTGTACAAGTTTAGAAACAATTGTTTTGCCAAACTCTCTTACTACTATAATGTACAGTACATTTGAGTGGTGCATAAGACTAACAACAATCACTTTGCCAAATTCTGTTACTACCATAAAAAACAATGCATTTCAAGGATGCATTGCTCTGTTAACAATTATTCTGCCAAACTCTCTCACTACCATAAAAAGCAATGCATTTCAATATTGCCTTACTCTACCAACGATAGTCTTGCCAAATTCTATTTCTTACATCGAAAAATTTACTTTTAATCGTTGTGAAAATTTGGCGACAATTGTGTTTCCAAACACTGTATGCAAAATAGATGATTGTGCTTTTGAAAATTGCAGTAAATTAACAACTATTTTTCCAAAACACCTTAATTTTATAGGATTCAACGCTTTTGCAAATTGCAAAGGTCTTGTAGACCCTGAAATACCGAATAGTACTATTATGAGTCAAGGAAGCTTCTGTGACTGCAATAATTTGCTTAGAATAATAAAAAATCAGCTCAATCGTGATTATCAAGACATCTTTAAGTCTTGTTATTCTTTATAGTTACAAAAGATAGAATAGTTTTAAACAAAATTTTAATTTTTAGTTTAAACTATTTGACTCGACAATAATTCTTTGCAAATTTTCAAACTGGTTTTTTAAAAAAATGTTTCGCAATAATTAAAACACTGCTAATTTCTAAATTTTAGTATTAGCAGTGTTTTATATTATACAGCACAAAATTACACTTTTGAAAAGTCTCTTTAATTTTAATCTTTTTTATTAAGTTTATTTGTTTTAATTTTTACTTTTTAAAAAATCTTTCTTTAAAAATTAATCTTTTAAGTTTTTTTAACTTTACAATATTAATAAATTTTTTTGATTTAAGATCACAATGCTAATATGAATATGTTACAAAATATATTAAAACAAATTTTAAAAATTTAAAACTTTTGCTTTAAATTAAAAATTATAGATTTAAACTATTGCTTTAAAAATATTTTAATTGTAAAATTATTTCACTTGTAAAATTTTTACAAATAAAACAGTTTTTTCCTTGTTTAAATTTGTCAAAACAGGTAAAATTTTTAAAAAGGAGTCTTTTTATTTATGCTTACCCAAAAAAATATTAAAACAGCAAATTTCAAAAAAGTAGTTTCTTTTTTTATTGGACTTTCTTTACTTTCAGCAAATTGTTTAAACCCATTAAATAGCAAAGTTTTTGCAATGGAAAATGAAGATTTTTTAAAAAATAAAAAAACTAGTAGTTCGGCAAGCGAAAACAGGTCTCTTGTGGCCCCATTTCAAAACAATGAAAATCAACTTTCTTTAAATGAAGAAATCAACGGCGATGGAAACGGTGGGCAAAAAAATTCGCAAAACGAAGACTCTCAATCTTCTAATGAAGAAATAATTAATTCAAATTTTGAATCTAATGAGATGAATAACGAAGAAAATCAGAATTTAACAAATCAAAATCAAACTGATTTGCAAAATGCAAATTCTTTATTACTCGAAACAAGCAATTCATATTCTAGCAGTGAAACATCACAAACTATTAATGAGAGCAATGTAAATAAAGAAGAAGATGCAATAAAAACTAACGAAGATAATAATAAAATAATTACAATTAATGAAGAAAATTTAAAATTTGAAGACGTTTTTGTTTTTTTTATGAATGAAAAATACAACACAATTTGTGTTGTTATGATTAAAAGAGATTATAAAAAATTAATAAAAGAAGTTTCTTTTCCTAAATTTTTAAATATTAACAACCAACAAATGAAAATTGTTAGTATAGGAGACGGGTGTGCTTTTTCAAATTGTAGCGAACTAATAAAAATTATTATTTCTGATTCTGTTTTTCAAATAGGACAACGTACATTTGAGTACTGCTATAAATTAACAACTATTGTTTTACCAAACTCTATTGTGGAAATTGGATCTAACGCATTTCATTTCTGTACAAGTTTAAAAACAATTGTTTTGCCAGACCTTCTTACTACTATAATGAACAGTACGTTTGAGTGGTGCATGAAACTAACAACAATCACCTTGCCAAATTCTGTTACTACCATAAAAAGCAATGCATTTCAAGAGTGCCTTGCTCTACCAACAATTATTCTACCAAACTCTCTTACTGCCATAAGAAGCAATGCATTTCAATATTGCCTTGCTCTATCAACAATCACCTTGCCAAATTCTATTTCTTACATCGAAAAATTTACTTTTGATCATTGTGAAGATTTGGCGATGATCGTGTTTCCAAACACTCTACAAAAAATAGACGATTGCGCTTTTAGAAATTGCAGTAAATTAACAACTTTTTTCTACAACATCTTAATTTTATAGGATTCGACGCTTTTGCGAATTGCGGTCTTGTAGACCCTGAAATACCAAATAGTACTATTATGAGCCAAGGAAGTTTTTGTGACTGCAATAATTTGCTTGAAATAATAAAAAAACAGCTCAATCGTGATTATCAAGACATCTTTAAGCTTTATTATCCCTATAGTTTCAAAGGATAAAAAATAGTTTTAAAAAAATTTTAATTCTTCGTTTAAACTATTTGACTCGACAATAATTCTTTGCAAACTTTAAAGCTAGTTTTACTTTTTTAAAAAAAGCGTTTCGCAATAATTAAAATACTGCTAATTTCTAAATTTAGTATTAGCAGTATTTTATGTTGTGAAGCGTAAAATTGCACTTTTAAAAAGTCTCTTTACTTTGACTCTTTTTTATTAAATTTAAATGTAAATATGTCCTGTATTATTTTAATTACAGTCTATTAAATTGGA
>JAITRE010000013.1 GCA_031288555.1 Oscillospiraceae bacterium | reverse complement strand
TTATCATAAATTTATTTTTCTCCTTGTGTTTTAAGAAAGCACAATAGTTAAATTCTATAATAATATTGTATTGTGATTTAGCTTAAAAGACAAACTTGAAAAAAGGGTGAGGGATTACTTTTAAAAGATATTTTGATTTTAAATTTAATCTTTAAAGTTTACGGTAAAAAACCAAAGGGCGCTGGTGAGTTTTTAATTTTTGATTTAAAAATTTAAGTTTAAAAGTCTCATTGTTTAGATTTTTTATCAACATCATTTAAAATCATCTTTACCATTTTGTCCATTTTCATTCCTCTTGAACCTTTAACAAGAATTGTGTCATCTTTTGAAATAATATTTTTTAATACTGAAAATGCTTCTTCTTTGTTTTTAAAACTCATTTTTTTTGTTTTAGAACCACTATTTTTAAGACCCGCAAGTATATTTTTTGCTTTTTCTCCAACAGTTAAAAGTATATCTATATTGTTCTGAGCTAAATCCACACCTAGTTTATAATGCTCTTCATCTGAGATGTCGCCAAGCTCTAAAACATCTGCTAAAACCACTAATTTTCTGTGTCCACCGGCAACTTGTTCTAAAGTATTAATAGCACTTTTTATAGAATCTGGATTAGCGTTATAACTGTCATCGATAAGAGTTAAATTTTCTAAATGATAAACTTGCTGTCTCATTGGAGTGCCAGAATAACCGTTAAGTCCTAGTTGAATTTCTTTAAAAGAAAGTCCAAAATTAACAGCAGTGCCAATAGAAATAAGAGCTGCGTAAATATTATGTTTTCCCGGCAAATTTAAGACTATTTGTTTTTCGATGTTTTTATTTTTAAAAGTAAAAATAGTTTTATTTTTAAACATTTTTAAATTTGCGGCTTTTATGTCATTGTTTGAATTAAAGCCAAAGTATATAATTTTGTTATTTACATCGTTTTTAGCAGATAATAAAATTTCATCGTCTCCATTTAAAAAGAGAGAAGAATTTTTATTTAAAACGTCAGTTATATGAAGTTTTTCTTTATATATTTCGCTTTTTTCTTTAAAATTTTCAATATGAGAAGATCCTATGTTGGTTATAACAGCGCTGTTTGGAAGAGCGATTTGTGCAAGCTTAATCATTTCATTAGGTTCGCTTATTCCAAGCTCTAACACAGCAATTTCATAATTTTTGTTTAAGTTTAAAATCGTAAGAGGTAAACCGATTTGACTGTTAAAATTTTTTTTTGTTTTCATGACTTTAAATTTTTGAGATAAAACAGAAGCAACCATATCTTTAGTTGTTGTTTTTCCAACACTTCCTGCTATTCCTATTACGTGTAAAGAAAATTTTCTTCTGTACCAAAGTGCTATATTTTGAAGAGCTTTTAAAGTGTTGTTGACATAAATAACAGTTTTACTCTCAGGATATTCAATAGCTTTTTCTTGTGTCAAAACTGCAGATGCGCCGTTGTTTAAAACATTATTAATAAAAGAATGAGCGTTGGTTTTTTTACCAACTAAAGGAACAAAAAGACAATTTTTTTTTATTTTTCTGCTGTCGATACTAACGCATTCCACAATGGTGTTTTGTGTGCCGGATAACAATTTTCCATCTATTCTTTTAAGTATATCGCCTATTAAAAAAGGCTCCATTAACATCACCTTAAACAGTAGAGTCTACTGAATATATTTTGCCTATGAGATCAAGAATTTTGTTGCTATATCCCCATTCGTTATCGTACCAAGAAACTAATTTTACAAAATGATCATTCAACATAATGCCTGATTTTGCATCAAATACAGATGTTCTGCTATCTCCTATAAAATCAGAGGAAACAACACAGTCTTCTGTGTAACCAAGAATTCCTTTTAGTTTGCCTTTTGAATATTTTTTTACAACAGAGCAAATTTCTTCATAAGTTGTGGATTTTGTTAAACGACAAGTCACGTCGACAACAGAAACATCTAATGTCGGTACACGAAACGACATTCCTGTTAATTTTCCAGCGAGTTCAGGAATAACTAAAGCACAAGCTATAGCTGCTCCTGTTGAAGAAGGAATAATATTGTAAGATGCCGCACGGCCACCACGCCAATCTTTATTAGAGACACCGTCAACAGTTTTTTGAGCGGCTGTGATGGAATGCACGGTTGTCATAAGAGCTTCTTCTAAACCGAAGTTGTCGTTTATAACTTTAATTAAAGGTGCAAGACAATTAGTAGTACAAGAAGCGTTTGAAACAACATTCATTTCATGTTTATATTCGTGATCGTTAACTCCACAAACAAATGTTTTTGTTTCTTTATCTTTAGCGGGAGCTGAGATAATAACTTTTTTTGCACCTGCTGATATATGTTGACTAGCATCTTTTGTTGTGCAAAAAACCCCAGTAGATTCAACGATATACTCAGCGTTGCAACTTTTCCAAGGTATATTTTTAGGATCTCTTTCAGAAAATACCAAAATTTTTTTATTTCTTAAAACAAGAAGATTTTTATCAGAATATATATCTTCTTGAAGCTTTCCGTGAAGCGTATCGTATTTTAGCATATATGACATATATTCAAGGCTAATAAATGGATCGTTTATGCCTACAATGTTATAAATTTCAGATTTTAAAAGCGCTGCACGAAAAACAAGTCTCCCAATTCTTCCAAATCCATTTATGCCTATATTTATTGCCACACGATTCCTCCTTAAATAATGTGTTTTACTTTAAAGAATTTTTCTTTTCGGTAGCAGTAATGCTCCAAACAAAAACGATGGCGTAAAGAGCTACAGACAAATCAACTAGTTTTGAAAAAAAAACTCCAGCTCTTATCGAATTAGAAGACAATTGTTTTGATATTTCTAAGCAAGCGAAGAACAAACAACACAAAGCTCCGGACATTCCAAAAACAGTGACTTTCCCTTTAATTTTTTGACCTTTAAAAAATACATTTGTTGAAATTCTGCTTTGATAAAGGAAAAAGATGACGAGTAAACCAAAATAAAGCACATTAAAAATTTCAAGTTCTTCAAATTGTTGTTTTCCAGCTGCTAAATGATAGTCGTAAAGATGCAGAAAAGACCATGACAAAGGGAATATTGAAGAATACGGAAAAATATCATATAAATTTTTTCCCAAAATACTAGTAACACCAAAAACTATGAAAACGAGTCCGCCTAATATTCCAAAAATCGATAAAAAAACGAAAAACAAATCAAAATCCTTAATAGACGAAAAGTTCCATAAACCACAACAAAACATTGCTGCACCAGCAATAAAATACGCTATAGTTAAAAGAAAATTTGCCTTCACTTGATTATTATCAAATTTTGAATCTGAAGAGAGTGCAGAAATAATTGAAATAGCTATGAATGAAGTAGCAATCATATAAAGAGCTAATGTTAAAGCGTCAATTTTTCCGAAAACAATTAAAGTGCCCTTTGCACTTGATATTCCCGTAAAAACACCAAGCGGTATTAAAAATAAAAACGAAAAAATGAAAAGAAACCAACTATGCTTAATTTTCATAGTAAACCTCACTATATTTGTAAAGACTCTATTAGTCAATGCTAACTTAGCGTATAAATAAAGTCAACATCAAAAATGTTAGTACACGAAAAATGCATCATATACATAATATGTAAAGGTATTGAACTTTATAATGAGCGAGCAACTTTTAAACTTTTAAAATTTTAGAAAATTTTATGATAAATAATTTTAAAAATCTATTGATACCATAAAAATTTTTAAAGGAACAGAAAAAAATGAGGTTATTAGAAAACATTACGTGGGTAATTTTAGGTGGAGCTATTTTATCTTTTCTTTGGTTTATAACTGGAATTTTGTTGTGTTTAACTATAATATACATTCCGTTTGGGGTAGAATGCTTTAAACTTTCGAAATTTATATTATGGCCATTTGGCAAAAGAATAGTTTATACAAACAAAATAGAAAATTTAGTATTAAATATAATTTGGGTGTTATTTTTTGGATGGGAGTTAGCTTTAACTTCGTTGTTCATAGGAATACTTTGGTGTATAACGATAATTGGAGTTCCCTTTGGCATACAATGTTTTAAATTTGCTGAGTTGGCATTAATGCCATTTGGTGCTAGAATAATAGTTCCAGAAAAAGATCAGTTTATAGAATAGAATTTATTTAAGTAGAATACTGCTGTTTAAATAAGTTTTTAAAGATAGCTTAAAGTTTAAAACAACACAGTACTTATTTAAATGGCAGGGTTTTAATATATTCAAAAATTTATTTTGTATCTTTTGACGAAGGATGTATGTTATTCTGTTTACATAAGCTTAGAATTTCGTTTTTTATTTTTACAATTTCTGGAAATGTATTCAAAAAGGTCATTTTTTCTTTTACACCATCACTGTCATTGTAATTATTTATAACAAAATGTCCAAATGTTTCCGCAAAATCTTCCACATAATTTAAAGAAGAATACATTGAAACAAATTCAGATGAATGTCGGATATAAAACAAATAAACACTTTCGTCTTCTTTGTTAATTTCATCTATTTCTTCCCAAAATTTTTTATAAAATAAGTTTATATAAGAATTTTCTTTAAATTTAGCATCTTTATAAGAAAAAACGTCTTTATACTTGCCATCTCTTTGACTAGAATTTAAAGAGGTAAAATGTCCAAATTCGTGTATTAAAGAATATGACAAAATATCACAATCTAAACCAACATTTATTCCTAAAACAAACTGATTAGCGTCGTTAATCTTTGAGTCTTCAGCAGTGGTAATATATCCTGCAGTATGAGTTTTGTTTTCGACGCCAAACGGCTTGAAATATTTAATTTTATTTACTCTTTCAATGGGAAGAATTTTTTTTACATTTTCCCAAGCGTTTTTTATTTTATTATTTTTTTTGTATTCAGTTTCAGCTATTCTATCAAAAGGTTCTATTTTACTTCTCTTTATTAAAAAAACAGGAGATTTTGTAGTAATATTAAAAAACTCTTCAACGTTCTGCGAAACATCTTTGTACAAAGATGCGTAACTTTTCAATTTGTTTAAACGTGTGTTTCCTCCTTCAAATTTTTCAAGCGTGTATTTATTTAATAAATCGCAAAGATCTTTATTTAACTTAGAAATTTTTTCTTCGTTCGCGGAGACGTTTTCTTGTTTTAAATTCATTATTTTAGTTAATAATTTCATAATTTCATCTTTTTCATCTTTTGATAGATCAAGATTACCTATAATTTTAGAATATGTTTTTGAAATGGCGTTTTTTTCTTGAGATTCGTCTTCTTGTGATTTTTTTTCTTTTATATCATCGTAGTTTTGAGTTTCGCGAGTATTTTCTTCTTTATTTTCATTATCAGATTTTCTGCAATTAGTGAAACTTGTAGAGAAAAGTAAAATTAACAGTAGATATATTGTAAGTTTTAAAAAAATAATTTTCTTCATAAATTTATTCTCTTCTTTCGTAAAATAAATATTACATTATTTTTTAAATTAAGACTTTTTAAACTTATTTAAAATTCTATGCAAAATGCTTTTATATATTTGAAGTGATTAAGACTTATTTGTTTTTATATAAAGTTTTTTTATTGTATTTTAAATTAAATTTATATCAAAATACTGCAGTAGTTTTAAACAATTTTAAATAAACGTTGTGATTGGTAAATTTAAATGTAGAATATAAAATTTTTAAAAATAAAAAAACGCTAAGTTCAATTATATTTGTTGTTATTTTGATTATGCGGATTTAAAGTATTTATTGTAAATTTAACGACTTTATTGTAAAACACTTTTTAAATTGGTGCAAAAATTGCTTACATGTTACAATGGAAATATCGCTTTACTTTTTTTACATACATCTTTTTTATTGTTGTGGTACTTAATTATTAATAATAGAGAAAGTGTTTTCTGCATATGTTTTTTACATAATACTTCTTATATGGATTGTGAAAAATGTAATTTTAAATGTTTATTTTAAAGATTTTTATTATTTTTATGGAGAAAAACAAGATGATTAGATTTTATAGAAAATTTTTATCAGTATTTTTTTTGTTTATTTTTATTTTTTCTAATGAAAATTTTTTAATTAATAACTTAAATTGTTTCGCAGAAGAAGACGATGAAGATTTAATAGCTGTTGATTTTAAAAATAAAACAGAAGAACCTTTAGTGTCTGCTAGAGCGGCCGTTTTAATTGATTCTTCGAATGATTCTATTATTTATAAAAAAAATGAAAAAAAAGAAATGGCTATGGCTAGCACAACGAAAATTATGACTACGCTGTTAGCTCTTGAGTCCGCTGAAAAAGATGACAAAGAAATTGAAATAACAAAAGAAATGATTAATGTAGAAGGATCTTCGATGTATTTAAAAGCGGGAAACAAGTTAAGACTTACTGATTTAGCAAAAGGTATGATTACTGTTTCTGGAAATGATGCAGCAAATGCGACTGCTATAGCTCTGGCTGGAAGTTGTGAAGAATTTGCTAAAATTATGAATGAAAAAGCTAGATTAATAGGGATGAAAAATACTTTTTTTGTTACTCCTTCTGGTTTAGATGAAGATGGACATCACTCCACAGCTTACGATATGGCAGTTTTAGGATCGTATGCTGTGAAGAACGATTTGTTTCGAGAAATAGTTTCTAAAAAAAAATGGACTATTTCTTTTATAAAACCAAAGAAGACTATAACATTTAAAAACAAAAATAAACTTTTAAAGCTTTTTAAATGGTGTATTGGAGGAAAAACAGGTTTTACTCAAATTGCAAAAAGATGTTTGGTTTCTTTTGCCGAAATGAATGGTATTGTGCTTGTTGCTGTTACTCTTAATGCTGGAGATGATTGGAACGATCATATAAAACTTTTTAATTATGGTTTTTCTAAATTATCGTCTGTTGAAGGAAGAAAAATAGAATCTATAAATGTTCCTGTAGTTGGTTCAAATATTTCTAGCATTGAGGTTGTACAAAAAAAAGCACCTACAATTTCTGTTGAAATAGGTGAAAAACCTTCATTAACTACAAGAATCAATGTGCCAAAATTTATTTATGCACCAATAAAAGAAGGAGAAAAAGTAGGTTCTGTGGAATATTTTAACAAGGGAAAGTTTGTTTCAAGTATGTCTCTTTTTGCAAATGAAAGTGCAGAATTTTGCGAAACTTCACAGTCTAATATATTTAGTTTAGACTTTTGGAAAAATTTGTTGTTTAAAAAAACATAATTAAACAACAAGTTAATTATAAAAAAAATAAATAAGAAGAAAGCTTTTATTTTGTGTTATACTAAAGATAAAAATATTAAAAACGCTGTTTTGCTTAGAAACTAAATTTTTTTTATATAATCTTAATTGTCAAAATGATGGTTAGATTAAGAGGGTTGATTTTTATGGAGAAAAAAATTAGACTACAGAAGGCAATGTCTAGATGTTCTATAGCCTCTAGACGAGCTTGTGAGATTTTAATAAAAGAAGGAAAAGTGGCCATTAATGGTGCACTTGCTAAAATTGGTGATAAAGTTGATTTAAAAACTGATAAAATAACTTTATGTGGTAAATCTTGTAAAATTGTTAAAAATAAAAAGTACATTGCTATTTATAAACCACGTGGGTATGTCACAACTATGCGTGACGAATATAATAGAAAAAGTGTTGCAGATCTAGTTAAAAATATTGAAACGAGAATATATCCAGTTGGAAGGCTTGACAAAGACTCAGAGGGTTTGCTTATTATGACTAACGATGGTGATTTTGCTAATTTTTTATTACATCCTTCAAATCACGTAGAAAAAGTATATGAAATAGAAGTTAAACCGAGGATTTTAAATTTTCAAATCAAAAAATTAAAAGATCCAGCGAAACTTTTAAGTTGTAGCTTGTTACCTGTAAAAGTTTTTTTAGTCAAAAATTATTTAAATAAATCGATTTTAAGACTAACTTTAAGAGAAGGAAAAAATCGTCAAATAAGAAAAATGTGTGAAGCTCTTGGGATTCGAATAGAAAAATTAAAGCGTATATCGATTGGAAAATTAAAACTCAACAGATTAATTCCTGGCAAGTATAGGGAATTTAGCTTGAAAGATGTAGTTTGAAATTAATATAAAGTTAACAATCTTTATTGTGAGAAGTAATAGTTTTAAAATTAGAATTCTTAAAAGTATCAATTGTAGTTTAGAATAGGAAAAAATTATGGGTAGTATTGAAGAATTTTTTGGTATATTTTTAAGCTTAATGGGGACTTTTAGTATATTTGATTTCATTGATATTTTACTCATGGCTTTTGTAATATATGGTGCTATAAAGTTTATAAGAGAAACAAGAGCTGGTCAACTTGTAAAAGGGATGGCTATATTGGTTTTTGTTTATGTTATATCTTTTTTAGCTAATTTAAAAATGGTTGGAAGTGCACTTGGAAATTTTTTTCAATTTGCTTTTTTAGCAGTTTTAATAGTATTACAACCAGAAATAAGGAATATATTAGAACATTTAGGAAGAAGTAAGATAGGAAGCAGATACACTGCTGGATTGGTAGAAATAAAGGAATCCGAAGAAGATGCTAAAAAAAGAAGTATTCTTGATGTAGTTAATTGTGCAGCTGCTTTTCAAATTTCAAAAACAGGTGCTATTATAGTATTTGAGCGTCAAACAAAATTAGGAGAAATAATAAGTTCTGGTACTATTATTAATGCGCTTTCTAGTGTTGCTTTAATAAGCAGTATTTTTTTTAACAAAGCTCCCTTACACGACGGCGCAGTAATTATAAGATGTGGCAAGATTTATGCTGCGGGGTGTATTTTACCACTTAGTAGTGGTGACGACATTGATGTAGAACTTGGAACAAGACATCGCGCCGCTTTAGGTATGAGCGAATATTCTGATGCTGTAATTGTGATAATTTCGGAAGAAACAGGAATTATTTCTTTTGCTAGTAAAGGGAATTTAAAAAGAAATTTAAACAAAGAAACACTTAAAGTAGAGCTAGAAAACGCAGTTTTTTATAATGTAAACTCTGATATCAGTTTTAAATCGAGCGTTTTGCCGTTTTGGAAGAAAAAATAACTATTTTTTAAAATAAGAGTTTAGTGTTATTTATGCGAAAGTAGAGGCTAGGTTATTGTTTAAGTTTGATTTTAGCAAATTATTCTACAATAATAAATTTATAATGGTTTTTTCAATAGTTTCATCTTTTGTACTTTGGTGTGTGGTGTCGTTATTTTTTTCTTTTGCTGGCGAAGATGATCAATACAGTTGCATACTTGATGTACCTATTACTGTCGATCTTCCAGAAAGTTTTAAAAGTGAAGGTTTGAGGATTTTTAATAACGAAGACTCAAATGTTGCGAGAGTTTTTGTAAAAGGAAATCGTCTTGTGATAGGCAGACTTACGAAAAATGATGTTCAAGTTATTTGCGATCAAATTACTGTAACTTCTCCAGGAATCTATGAAGTTCAGTTATCTGTCAAAAAAATAACTGAACTTCGAAAGTTCTCCGTTGTTTCTATTAATCCGCCGACTGCGAAAGTTATGATTGATAGATATAGAGAGCAGCAGTTTGACATACAAGATGGAATTAAATACAATGCTAGTTCACAATACTTTGCTTCAAAAACAAAATTTTCGCCTCAAAACGTTATTGTTTCAGGGCCAGAATCTATTGTTAGCAAAATTGACAGAGTCGTTGGAACTGGCGAAATTGGAGGGATTTTAAGCGAAGGAGTTACTTTTGACTCTAAATTGCTGTTATATGGATATAACAACGAAGAAATAGATTCTAAATTTTTAACGGTAAGTGTAAGACAATCACAAGCAACTATTCCCATTTTATATAAAAAAATTATCCCTATCGGTTTAATGTTTAAAAATATTCCGAAAAATGCTGATTTTGTAAAAAATAGAATTAAAATCATACCTCCAGAAGTTGAAGTGGCTGGCCCTAAAAAAATACTTGAATCTTTATCTGAAGTTAAACTTGCACCTCTTGATTTTTCTAAAATTGCCTTAGGTTTAAATGAATTTACTCTACCTCTTGATTTGCCAGTTGATTGTAGAAATATAAGCGATAATGCTGAAATTAAAATTTATATTAACACAGAAGGTCTTTTTAAAAAGTTTATGACTCTCAAGAGATTCGAGACTATGAACATCCCTAAAGACAAAGAAGTTTCCGTAAAAACTAGCTATATTAATGTTGAAATAATGGGACCAAAAGATTCTGTTGAAAAATTAAAAGATGATGATCTTTTGGCAAAGCTTGACTTTAAAGAAAAAGGAGATACTACTGGTCAAACAGAAATTTCTGTTCAAATTGAAGTCACAACAAGCGGAGATTGTTGGGCTTTGGGAGATTATTCGACAAGAGTCAATATTTTTAAAAAATAAAATAAATTAATTTTAAAAATTAAAAAATTATTTTTGAGTTTATAAAGCTGTAAGGAGAAAGGAATTTTGGATTTTTTAGAAGCTAAAAAGCTTGCGTACAGTTTAAGAGAAAAAATTGAGTATCACAATAAAAAATACTATGAGGAAGATTCGCCTGAAATTAGCGATTTTGAATATGATAAATTGATTTATGATCTTGAAAATTTAGAAAAAGAATTTAAAGAGTTGAAAGATAAAACATCTCCAACACAGAAAATTGGTGGAAATGTTTCTGAAAAATTTAGTTCAGTTAAACATAAAGTTCCAATGCAAAGTCTTCACGATTCTTTTTCTAAGGAAGAACTTTTGAAATTTGACAAAAGAGTGAGAAATATATTCGACAATGTTTCTTATGTTGTTGAACCGAAAATTGACGGTTTATCTGTTTCTCTTGAATACAAAAACGGTATTTTCGCAAGAGGTTCAACTCGTGGAGATGGACTAAAAGGGGAGGATATAACTGAAAATTTAATGGTGATTAAAAGTATTCCTAAAGTTATTACTGAAAATTTGCCTTTTCTGGAAGTAAGAGGCGAAGTTTATATGTCTAATAAAAACTTTTTAAATTTAATAGAAAATTTTGAAACTCTGGGCAAAATTGCTCCTAAAAATCCTAGGAATGCAGCTGCAGGTTCTTTAAGACAAAAAGATTCAAAAATCACTGAAAGCAGAAATCTTGATATTTTAATTTTTAATGTTCAGTTTATTGACGGTAAGCTTCTTAACACTCATAAAGAGTCAATAAACTTTTTAAAAAAATTAGGTTTTCCAACAAATGTTATTTACGGACCTTACAAAACTATTGATAAATGTATAATCAAAATCGATTTAATAAACAGAAATAGAGAGCGTTTTGATTTTCAAATAGACGGTGCTGTTGTAAAAGTTAATGATTTTTTACAGAGAAAATCACTCGGCGCAACTTCAAAATTTCCAAGATGGGCGGAAGCTTATAAGTATCCTGCAGAGGAAAAACAAACTAAAGTTTTAAAAATAGAATTGAATATAGGCAGAACGGGAGCAGCTACTCCTATAGCAATTCTTGAACCTGTAATTTTATCTGGTACAACAGTAAGTAGAGCTGTTCTTCATAACGAAGATTTTATTAAAGAAAAAGATATTCGATTAGGAGATATCGTTTTAGTAAAGAAAGCAGGGGAAATTATACCTGAAATTGTGAAAGTTGTAGAACATGACGAAAAATCTGTTCCTTTTGTTATGCCTAAATTCTGTCCTTTTTGTAATTTTTCTTTAACTAAAGAAGGAGAAGAGGTGGCAGTAAGATGTCGTAATATAAAGTGTAATGCACAATTAGTTAGAAATTTAATACATTTTGTATCAAGAGACGCTATGGATATAGAAGGTCTTGGTTCTTCAATTATAGAACTTTTAATTAAAAAAAAATTAATTTTTTCGCCAACAGATATTTACAAATTAGACGAAAAAATGCTTTTGCCTCTTGGAAAGAATATAAAAAAGTCAATTTACAACTGGCTTTATGCAATAAAAAAATCAAAGTCTAAAAGCTTTGATTGTGTGATTTTTGCACTAGGGATTCGCCACGTCGGCAAGCAAACTTCAAAACTTTTAGCTCAAAGTTTTGAAAATATCGAAAATTTAAAAGCAGCTTCTATGGAAGATATGGCCAAAATAGAAGGATTAGGCCCTGTGGTATCTAAAAGTGTTTATGATTATTTTAAGTCTAGCGAAAATCAAAAGTTGTTAAATGATCTTGAAGAATTAGGACTTAACATGTCTTTAGATGAGTTTAAAAAAGATTATTTCAAAATGTTTTCAAAAAAAACTTTTGTTATAACCGGAAGTCTTAAAAATTACACTAGATCTAAAGCTTCAAAGATTATAGAAGACTTTGGAGGAAAAATAAGCAGTAGTGTATCAAAAAAAACTAATTACCTACTTTTTGGGGAAAATCCAGGAAGTAAACTTTTGAAAGCAAAATCTTTGGATGTTAAATGCATTGATGAAGAAGAATTTGAAAATTTGCTGAAAACTTACAGTTAACGCAGTAGAAAATCAAGGTCCTTGAAATCATATTAATATCTTAAAAGTAAATCCTTTTTCTAAAAGGAAATCTAATACTTTTGGCAAACTTTCTAAAGTAGAAGGTTTTTCGTGCATTAAAGAAACAACCATTTCTTTGTCACCTACACTTGCTTTGAAACGTTCAAACAACTCATTTGAATTTTTATATCTTCCTTCGGCATCTGAGTTTAATGCGTTCCAATCTATAGAAGCCATTTTAATTTCTTTTAAATAATCAAAAACATCAGAAGTGTTACGCCAACTTTTACTACCTCCTGGCATTCTAAATACATTAGTGGTAAAATTATCGTTTTTTAAAGCTTTTTTTATCAAATTATTTGTGTCTACTATTTCTTTTTTAAAAACTTCAAGATTGGGAGATTTATTTTTGAAAAGCTTGGAAAAATTATGAGAACATGTGTGGTTACCTAAAGCACTTCCATTTTCATAAATTTTTTGTACTTTATCTTCATATTCAGTAATTTGATTCCCTACCAAAAAAAATGTTGCCGGTACATCGCGTTGCTTTAAAATTTTTAAAATATCTTCTGTATATTTAGATGGACCATCATCAAAAGTTAAAAAAGCAATTCTTTTACCATCGATTGGCGAATAATCTTGTTGTTCAAGCTTTTTGGAGATTTCAAATACATCTGCACCATATTTTTTTACAAATTCAGGGTCTGCTCCAACAACTTTCTCATTCTTTTCATTATTCTTTAACATCTCTGGCTTAATTAAAGCAATAGTTTGCTTAATTTGATCTGATTCATTCAAAAAAGTAGATTTCTCTAATTGGTTTTGATTATTTTTTTCAAAAAAATCCTTGATTGATAAAAACATGATAATTAAAAAAAAAAGACCAATAAAAAACAAAACTAATCCCTTTTTTTTATTAAACTTCTTACGTCTTCTAGTAACTTTCATTATAAATCTCAACCCTTCGAATTTTAAATAAAGACACAATTAATAAAATCAAAAACTAAAATTTAATTATTATGTTTTTTTGTAATAGCCATAAATTTTTAATTAAACAAAATTTAAACTTTAAATTTATTGTTGAAATTATAAACACAAAAAACACGCTTAATAAATTAAAATTTTCTAGTAACTATAGTATAATACCCCGAATAAAACTGTGCAATAATTTATTTTAAAATCCTTAATTAAAAATTTTTCGAATGCTTAAGTTTATTTTTTTGACTTATTTTATTTATTTTTTTAAAATTATAATTTTTTTGTATTTTTTTATATAACAAAAAGTTTATGTAACAAATTTAAACAGCATTCTAAAATAAACATCAACTATCAAAATATTACGAGATATAAGTATTTTATTAATTTCTTCTTAAAAATATTAATCTTTTTTATTTTCTACCTAAAATTATAATTTTTGTTAAATTGTTTTTTAAATAGATTAAAAAATAAATTGTTTTTTGTATTATTTTAATTAAAAAAGTAAATTACGTTAATTATATTTGCATTTTTGTAAATTTGTTTAATAAATTTTTTAATTTTAAAAATAGAAATATAAGTGCCGAAATTAAAAAATGAAGCAAATTATAGCAGCGTAGATTTTTTAAAAAACTTTGTGATTTTTATATTGAGTTTTAAAATTGCAAAAATTAACAGAATATTAAAAATTGAAAGTTTATTTTTGAAAATTTTGTGAATACTTTACAAGCAAGAAGAAGTGAAGGTTTAAAATAATTTAAAAGATTATTTTGTTCCTTAAATTAGCTTAACAATTATTTTGATTGTTGCAAAGACTTAGCTAAAAATTATTTTCAAAGCATGCAATAAAGTGCAAGATGCGGTTGTCGAAAATAAGTTTATGAATTTATGATGTTTGATTCATTTTTAAATTTTTATTTTACAAAAACTTTTTAAAGCAAATAACTTAGATTGTTAAAATAATTTTGAAGAAGCTTTGTTAAATTTAAAAAATTTAAAGCTAGAAGTTAAGTTAAGTATTTTATTTTTAGAAGAAATGTTAAGTAATTTGTTTATTTAAAATTGTTTAGAATTTTAAAATATTTTTAGAAAGGAAGATTCTATGAAAAAAATAAGAAATATTATTATTGTTATACTTTCTTTTTTATTGGTTTTTTTGCCTGATTTTAAAAAAACAAACGATTATTTCTTAAAGAACAACGATCAGGAAAATACAGTTTTTGCGCAAGATTTGGAATTACCAGAAGAATCTGTAGTTGTTGAATCTGGAGAAGAGTTTCAAACATTAAAAAAAGGACAGCTTTTTTCTATAAAAGTTGACGCAGAAAATAATGAATTTTCTTATACACAAAAAAACGGTGCCGAAGTAAAAAAAAATTTTTCAAAAACTTATATTCATGCGAAGGCAATCAATGGAAATTGGGGGCTACATTTTACTGGAAGTAATTCAAAAGAAACTCCTTTATATTTTGTTTTAGAAGGTACGTCTTTGTCCCAAACAAAAGAGGCTGCGTTACCCAGTATTAAAGTGGATCCTGGAATAAATCTTGTAATAGTTCTTCGCGGTTTGAACAAATTTTTTTCACTTTTTGGCGAATTACCAATAATATTATTTGGAAGTTCAGATGAAGAACTTGATAATGATTCAATAGGTTCTATTTTAATAACTAGCGATTCCGGTGGAGTTCTTGAAATTAATTTTGCTAATAATGATGTTGTAGCTAATAAAAAGATTGGCCTTATAGGTTCACAAGCCGATAGTAAATATCCTAATTTTAAAGTAACTATAGGAGGCTCGGCGATTGTTCGATGTACTAGTAACACAAAAGATTCAAATATTTTTTTAGGTGGAATTTACGAAAATGCTGAAGTTTGTAAGTTTGATTTGACTATAAAAGAAAATGCGAGCGTTTACGCTTCTTTTGAATATTCAAGTGAGGGTTTTTGCATTGGGGCTGTATCTAAAGGAACATCTTTTGTTAATATTAGTATAGAAGATGATGCAGATGTTGTAATTATTACTCATAAAAGCTCGATTATTTCATTAGGAAATGAAGATAGTTCTAATTATTCATTTTCTGTTAAAGGAAATAGTCGCGTGATTTTTATGTGTGATTCTGTTTATGACTTTTTTGTTAAAAAAAACTCGAAAATAGATATTTTCTTTAAAGAAAATTGTTCTGTTTTATTATTAGTTTCAGATAGTGTATTACAACTTCCTTCAGCTTCTTCATATTTACCAACTTATATGTTAGAAACATATAACTTTACAGATGGTATAAATTCTCTTTTTCCTTTGTATGTGCCAACTAAATTAAATTCAAAAGAGCTAAAAGAAGATTCTATTGTTAGTTTAACGCTTACAAATAACCAAACTCGTAGTGCAAAGACATTTAATGCGGAAATGAGAGGTTTTATTAAAGTTTACGACGAATTTAAAGGAAATCAGGCTGAAGGGAGCGTAGAAAACAGTCACGATTTTTCAAATAAAATAAGTACACTTGCAGCTGTGATGTGGGTTCCTTATGGAAATTATAACAATATAACTTTCGGAGATATTAAAGACGCTTATGCAAAAGTTGAAAATAAGTTTGAATTTTGGCAAAAAGATCCCGCTACTCTTAGCAATTTAGTTTTTCATTCAAATCATGTAAAAGCTAGTGTTGATACGGCAAATTTTCCAGATTGGATAAATCAAGACCCGACTATAAGCGGAAAAGGTGAACCGGGATATACAATAGTTATTACAAAAGAAGACGGCAGTTATTGTGGACAGACAACCGTAAATAAAGATGGCACTTGGGAAATAACACTTTCTAATGCTAACGAAGGAGAAAATCAAAATTATACTGTAACTCAGTCTAATAATAACAATATACTTGATGTTGTTAATTTTGTAATTTCTGTAGATAAGAAAGGTCCTTCTGGAGAAATAAGAGTAGAAAAAAATTCTTGGAATTATTTTTTAAATACAATTAGTGCGGGGTTTGGTTTTAAAGAAAAAATTGATGTTAAAATATTAGCTGAAGATACTTTGAGTGGAATAAAAAAAATTGAATATATAAAAACAGATCAACATTTTCAGGATGCACAAGATTTAATAGTAAATTATAGCGAAGACAAATGGATAAATTTATCAAGTTCTATAAAACAATCAAATGACGGATTTTTAGCTGAATTCGGTGTTAATCCAGACGAAAGTGAATGGGATCCTGCATTGTTAAACAAAGTTTATTTTATTTATGCAAAAATTACTGACAACGCGTTAAATGCTACTTATATAAGCAGTGATAAATTAATTTTATATAAAGATAGCAATCAAGAAGTAGGAGAAATTGCAATACAAGAAGGGTCGTCATTAGATGTAAATCTTAGCATTGAATTGCGCGGAAAGTCAGTTGTTAAAATTGTAAACAAAAATTTAACTTCATCAGGAAATTCAGAAGGAACTGAGTTAAACAAAGATATTGATTATGTTTTTAATGAAAACGGTACTATTACTTTTAAAGGAGAATGCTTAAAAAATTTAACGCAAGGAACTTATTATATTGACGTGTACAGCGATTTACCAGACAAAGTATCGGGAGATGTTACCCTGATTCATAAAGTAAAACTTATAGTTAATACCTCACAAATTGTATCAGAAGTTTCGATTAATAATTTAAGCGCTTTTTCAACATGGATTAATGATTCACCAACTATTTCGGGAAAAGGAGAACCGGGCTATGAAATACGTGTTGCAAAAGATGGTAGCTCTACTTTTGATAGTGTAATAGTTGGAGATGACGGAACTTTTAGCTTAACGCTTTCGAATGTAGAAGAAGGTGAAAATCAAATTTTTAATGTTAGTCAATATAATGGAGAAACTTTTCACAGTAAAACGTTTCTTGAAATTTCTATGGATAAAACCGGTCCAGCAGGTAAAATAGAAGTGGGTAACAACTCCTTTACAGAATTTTTGAATCGAACGATTAAAAGCATAGGATTTAAAGATAAAATTGATGTTACAATATCAGTAGTAGATAGCTTAAGTGGAATTGACAGTGTTGAATATTTAATTTCTACTGAGCAATATGAAACTATTGGTAAGTTAATAGAAAAAAGCGAAAATAAATGGAAGATTGTGCGGGAGAATTTAGAAAATGTTAACTTTAGCATAACTCCCGATGAAAGCTGGAATTCTAGCCAACTAAATAAAGAATTTTTTGTTTATGCAAAGATTGTTGACAAAGCACAGAATGTACTTTATTTAAGCAGTGATGGTTTGATATTGTATAGAGATAGCATTAAAGCTACAAGCGAAGTTGTGGTAGATAAAATTTTGCCGAAGGATGCGAGTGTTGTTATGTCACTTGGAGGCAAAAATGTAATTAAAGTGGTCAATATGAATGAAGCTATTAAAACTAATGATGAGAGTATAGTGTTTGGAGGAAGTGACGCCAATGTTGTTTCTGCTGCAGAGGAAGTTATTCGCAAAATTCGTGCCAATGTTCCTGATTTAACTGTGAGAGGAGAATTAGTTAAAGAAAGAGATTACGTAATTGAAGATAATAAAATTATTTTTAAAAAAGAATATTTTAAAAATTTAGAGCCTGGTGAATATTATTTTTATGTATTTGGTAGTTTGTCTAATGTATCAGATACAGAAAACGACTTAGTTATACTTCACAGAATAAAAATTTTGATTAGTAGAAATGTTATGACTTCAAAACCAAATTTAAAGGCCATCGCAGAGCTAGATTTTCAAGAAAATGGTAGTGAAAATGATGACAACAAAAAAATTGATCAAGATAATTCAAACGCAATTTTTGTAGACAATTCTGAGAAGAACGATGTAACAGTAGATGTTGAGTTAGACATTAACACGATAGAAAAAGTCGTTAACAATACTATGAATGATGTGTTGAACTTTGGAAGAGATTATTCTACTAGTTCTGGCAAAATAGTATTTTCAAGTGAGTATATTTCTAAGTTGCCAAACGGAGTTCACGACATTGATGTGTTCTACAAAGATTCGAAAACAGGCGAGATAAAAGTAAAAAAACTTAAAATTGTAATAAATAATTCTTTTTCGAATTTTTATCGAGTTGTAATCAAAAAGATTGAAAGCCACGAAAATTTACACATCGAAACTTTTGGTATAATAAAAAATTTAGGTCTTCAAAATCTTAAAGATTTTAGCGCTTATGAAATAACTTTTGTTGATTCTAACAATAACCCTATTCATCCAAAAGAAATAGGTAAAGAATCTATTAGTATTAGATTGCAACTACCAGATTTCTTTTTGAAAGATGGCCTGCACTCACATATCTTTGTGTCGGATTTAAGCGAAAGTTTTGTTGGCCATGTTGAAACCGTTAATGGTGTGCATTATTTAGAATTTGAAATAAAGGATTCTAAAAGTTTTTGTCATATAATTAGTAGAGAATTAGATTTTTGGAGTTGAATAGCTAGTTTTAATGATTAAATTTGAATTTGTTTTAAATGCAGAAATAATTGTTATTTTGATGAATTTAACGGTCTTGGCGGAGGAGAAGGGATTCGAACCCTTGGCTCCTTGACAGAGACACTGGTTTTCAAGACCAGCTCCTTAAACCGCTCGGACACTCCTCCAAAACTAATTTAAAAGCTAGCATTCATCGTTATTTTTGTCAAGAGTCAAAATATTTTAAACTATATTAGTGTTAGTGTGCCGAGATTAAAATGTTTGCTTTTAAAATTTAAAACTTTTTAAAAACGACAATTGAGTTGTTGTTTTGTTGTATAGTTTTTAGATTAATTTTTAATTTTTAACAACTATTTTTAAAAAACCTATTGACAGTTTTTATTTTAAGATGTTAGAATAAAATCACGATATCAAAGTTTTTAAAGCTTTTACTTTTATCTTTTGTTGCTGC
>JAITRE010000002.1 GCA_031288555.1 Oscillospiraceae bacterium | reverse complement strand
AAACAGTTAACCCCTAATCAAACTATTAAGTTTGTAAACAATGATTTAATACCTTTAGCTAAAGAGTACGGATATAACTTTAATTTAAAAGATTACTTAAATCTTATTAAAAAAGAAAATACAGCTAAATTAAGTAAAGAAGAATTACTCAGTGCAGCTGGTGGAGGTAAATTCTCTCTTAAAGCTTTAAGTTTAGCTGGAGCTATAATACTCTCGGGTGCATCTAGCCTTGCAAATGCTAATTTTAATAAAAGCAGCAGCAAATCTGAAAGGGCCATATTAAGCAACGCGAATAGTAGGCGACATATGGTAAAAAAAGCTAGTATAAGCAATCAAGATGCGATAACTAAAGCTAGAAATAATCAAAATAAAAAAGGCAGCAAAAGCAAACAGTCGTTTAAAAAACCAATAATAAAAAGCTTAAAACCAAAAAAAGTTGAACGTAAAACACCTAAAACATCTTCGTCTCTATCAGTTTCGCTTTTGCCAATCGGTGTAGATGTTAGCAACATTAGCCCAACTCTATCAGTTGTAGAACCATCTTGTGTACTTGCAACCATTCAATCAATTGTTAGGTCTTTACCTAAAGAAAAATTATTAATTTATGCAAACAAATTGTCAAAAAAACCTGATAATTTTTCAAATTCATTTGGTAAATTAATTAAAGGTTTGTTGGAAAATAATACTAGACTCGCCAATAATAATGCAAACAAGTTTATTTTAGAAATTAATAAAATGTTCAAAGACAAAAATAATGAAAATTACACAAAGTATACAGTTATTATTGACCCTAAAGCAACTAAGAATAAAATTAATTGTGAAATGTACTATATATTTTTGACAAAATTTTTTAATTTGAACAAAGAAACAGCAAATTGTTTTCATACATTGGATGTTTCAACAATTAACCAAAATAAACATTTTACAAATAAAGGTTATTTTTGCCCTTACTATCTAAACAATAATAACTCTACTAATATTCAAGAAGCTCTAAAACATTTGTTTGAAAAAAAAGTAATACTAGATAGACCTAACTCTATTTTAATAAGTACTTTTGGCAATAGCATACGTCAGCAAAAAAATTTAATAATAAACGAAAAGATAAATTTAACTGAATTTGATATTAACGGCAAAACTTTAAAATACAATCTTAAATCTTTTGTGTGCAAAAATATACGCGCCCCTAACCATTATTATACTTATGTGAAAATTAATGAAAAGTGGTTTAAATTTGATGGTTCTAAAGTAGAATATATTACCAAAATTGATGCTTTAAATGCTGCAAGAGAAAATGTGCAGTATTATATGTATGAAAAAGAGAAACAAGTTTAATTTTTCAAAAACTCATACAGCTGTTTTTGATGCAATATTAAAAACAAGCTGTATTTTGTTTTATTATTTTTCTTTTGAAAAATTTATAATTTGATCTTGTTTAAAAATTAAATTTGTAAATATTGCGATCTTTTAAATGTATGTTTTATATGATTTGTTGAATATATTAAAACTTTCAAAGACATTTACTTAAACACTTCAAACCTAAATTTATTATTTTTAAAAAATTGTTTCTTCTACACGTTTTAGTTTTTGTCTAAAATAAAGTTTTAAGTATTCTCAATTTTTAATAATTTGCAAGATATTATAATTATCGAGGCAAATTTAAATGCAGCAACGATAATTTTGTAAATACTTTTTTAGCAATAATAACAATTTTGTTTTTGCTATTATTCCAAAATTAATAAGTATTTAGAAAAAATGTATAAGATATTTTAGTTTATTAAGCAGTTTTTTGTTTAAATTTCTATTACCTTAGATGCAATTTCTGCTATACTGGGGTCGTGCGTTACAACTACTACAGCTTTTTCCTTATTAAGAGTTTTAAGTAAAGAAACCACGGCTTCTTTGTTAATCTTGTCAAGAGAACCAGTTGGCTCGTCTGCTAAAATAATAGTAGATGGCTTTAATATAATCCGAGCTATTGCAACCCTTTGCTGCTCACCTCCAGAAAGTTCATAAACCTTTCTGTTTTCAAACCCAGAAAGACCAACTTTATTTAAAGCTTTTTTAATTTTTTCGTCTTTTTCTTTATTTGTAAGTTTTACGTATTTAAGGCCTATCAAAAGATTTTTTTTAACAGTTTCGTTTTCAAGAAGAGCAAAATTTTGAAAAAGATATCCAATGTTTTCTCTTATTATTTTCATTGCTTCTTTTGAATTCGGTTTACCAGCTTTTTTCCCAGCAAACTCCAAAGTTCCCGAGTCCGGTTCTTCAATGAGACCCATCATATTTAAAAGAGTAGTTTTTCCGGATCCAGACTTTCCCATAATAACTATAAAGTCATTATTTTTAACCTCTAAATTAAAATTAGAAAATATTGTTTTGCTGTGAAATTTTTTGTTTATGTTTTTTAAAATCATCGTAGCCACTATGCTATCCTCCTGTTAAATAATATTGAAAAATAGATTCCTTTTAAAATGTCATTTTCAAAAATGCACAAAGCCAATCTGAAAGCATTTGTTACTTTAAGAAAAAACCCACCGTGCGTACAGCAGCCAGCTAGCCCAAATTTAATATGTATTATTTAAATTTTAAAATCTAACAAATACAAAAAACGATTTGTTTATTTACTCAAACTATAAACTTTCAAAAACATTGCATTTATCCGAGTTGATGTGTTTTTTATACACATACTTCGTTATATTTACTTTACTGAATCATTTTTTCTTAAATTAGCTAGCGAGTTACGTACTATGTTACTTTCATATTGTATCATACTTTTAAATAAATTTATATATGAATTTTTAAATTTATAATAGCTGAAAAGCGTTGTTAAAAGCTTAATATTAGGGTATTTTGTGAATATTTTGATTTAATTGTAAACAAGTGTTATATTAAAGATATATTGTAAAAATCGTAATATTTACAAATTTAATTTTTAGAGAAGATCAAATTATAAATTTTTCAAAAGAAAAATAATAAAACAAAATACAGCTTGTTTCTCTTTTTCATAGACGTAATATTGCATTTTTTCTTGCAGCATTATTAAAACATCAATTTTGCGAACATATTCTACTTTAGAATCATCAAATTTGAATCACTTTCCATTAATTTTCACATAAGTGTAATGATAGATTAAGAGGGGTATGAATTTTCGCACACAAAAGATTTAAGATTGTACTTTAAAGTTTTGCCGTTAATATCAAATTCAGTTAAATTTATTTTTTCGTTTATTATTAATTTTTTTTTGCTGACGTATGCTATTGCCAAAAGTACTTATTAAAATAGAGTTAAGTTCATCTAATATTACTTTTTTCAAACAAATATTCTAATTTTCTTGAATATTAGTGAAATTATCATTTTAAAAAATCTTGCTAAAAATAAATAATATTCTTTACAATATACGTTGATCCCACTACTTGAAGATCAATAAAATGAGCATAGCCGTTTGCATAATTATCATTTTTATCTTCGAGTATTTTATCAATTTCTAAACAAACTTGTTTGCATTATTAGCAATTCTAGTGTTATCTTTTAACAGACCTTTAATTAATTTACCAAATTGAATTTTAAAAATTATCAGATTTTTTTGACAATTCGTTTGCAAAAATTAATAATTTTCTTTAGATAAAGGCCTAACAATTAGTTAAATAGTTGTAATTAAGACGGTTATTCGATTAATGAAATTTGATTAATGTTAATATCTAAACGTTTATATAAAAAAGTCAAGATCAAAAACATAGTTAGAAATTTTAAACATCAATAATAACCAATACGTATATTTAATTTTTAAAATGTACAATAAAATAAGAAAAAACTATAATATTCTCAATCTGTTTAGAATTAGGATATGCGGTTATTTCGTATCGCAAACCATCTACATTTGATTTGATCTTTTTATGCTTATTTTTTAATTTGCTGGCATGATTTAATATTTTATTTATGACAGGTATAGGCGAGAAATTCTTATTTAACACAATTTCTTTTTCATTTCTTATTGAAAGAGAACCAAATGAAATTTCTTGATGACTTCCGAGCCAAGAAAACTGTATATTTTCTAGAGTTTTGGGCGACAAAATTTTTATATTTGTAATCTCTTCTTTAGTTCTTGAAATTTCGCATTCAAATTCTATGTTATTTGTTTTTACATTAGCTTTTTTTGAAAATTCAAAGGATATTTTTTTATTTAATTCGTTACGTTTATTGTTGAATTTTATATTAAATAAGCAAACAAAAATAATAATAGATATTAATATTAATGGTGTTATCAAAAAAAACAAAATTTTTTTATTTTTCAAAAAGACAGCTCCTTGTTAAATAAGTAAATTAATTTTTAATTCTTTAAAAATAACATTTCATTTAAAAAATAATTTAGCTTACTTTTAAAATTTAGTCTCTATTTTAAAATTTTATGAGAACTTTATAGTATATAGTTTTAAAAATTTATTTTTCATATTATTTAAAATAAAATTCAATCCTGTAAAATTAATAAAAAGCTCAAAATCAAAGAAATTTAGACGTAAAACACCAAAATCATCTTTTTCTATGTCGATTTCACATTTACTAATCGGCTTTAACATTAATTCAAACTTCATTAATCAAAGAAGTACTTTGTATAATTGCAGCTATTCAGGTCTTTACTTAAAAAATCGTTAACTTCTACATACAAATTGTCAAAAAAATTTGATAAATTTTAAAATTCATTTAGCGAATTAATTAAAAGTTTGTTAGAAATAATACTAGACTTGATAGTGATAATGAAAGCAAGTTTATTTCAGAAATTAGAAAATAGTTAAAAACAAAAGAACTGATAAAAATTACAAAGCTAAGCTTGTTAATTTTAAAACAATGGGGTATTGGTTGTGAAAAGTATTATGTATTTTAGTAGATTCTTTAAATTGTATAAAAAATTTAAAAAACAAATTTCTTTCTTCCTTTAAAAATTAGATGTTACAATAAATCTTCATAATAAGAAACGTTTTATAAAAAAGATTGCTTCATCTCTGTTACCTAAACAACAATGCAGAAAATATAATGTCTTTAAAATTTTAGCGTATTTTAAAAAAAGTTATTTTAAACGAATATTTAATAACTTGTTGTAAACACTTTAAATAACGTCCAATTTCGATGGTTGAAACTTTTAGAAACTAAAGAAAGGATATTTAAAATTAAAGAAAAAGGGGAGGCTTATAAAACAAGATATTAAACTTAAATAGAGCACTTTAATCTTTTGTTAGGTCTGTACCTAAAGAAAAATTGTTAACTCTTGTAAACAAATTGTTAAAAGAACCTGATAATTTTTCAAAATCATTTGCTAATTTAATTAAAAACTTGTTAGAAATCAAATATAAACTTGCTAATGGTAGTGCAAACAAGTTTGTTTCAGAAGTTAAGAAAATAATTCAAAATAAAAATAATAACATATACAACAACTTTGTAAATGATATAGATACTATTGATCCTAGATCAGGACATAAAATTAATTGTGAACACTATTTTGTATTTTAAAGATTTTTTTAAAACTTGAGAAAAAATTAAAATTGCTGAGTTTTCTTCCTGTAGTAGATGTTAATAATCAAAATACTAGAATTTTTTATAGTAACAAACAAAATCTTAGTATCAACCACACTAACGACACGTTGGACACTCAAAAAACTTTAAATTCTTTGCTTAATAGAAAAAAACAGACAGATCTAGCTTTTTTACAATAAGTACCTGGAACAGTAATATGCAAAAACATCATCAAAAAAATAGAAATAAACGAACAAATAGATTTAACTGGTTTCGATTTTAACGGAAGAATTTTAAAGTACAATCTTAAATCTTTTGTATGCAAAGATGCAAAGGGCTCTGATAATTATTGCGCTTATGTAAAAATTGATAATTTTGTCTTATCTAAAAATTAAATTTGTAAATTAAGGTTAAGTTTATTGTTTTTTAAAAATTCTTTTAAAAGTAAACAAACTTTTATGTATTCTAGTTTTTGTCTAAAATGAAGTTTTAAATATTTTTAATTTTTAATAATTTGCAAAATATTGTAATTAAAACAAATTTTAATATAATATTAAAAATTTTGTAGACATTTTTGGCGAAGCGATAATAACAATTTTATTTTTAATGTTATTTTAAAATTAACTAAGTATTTAAAGAAAAGATGCTCAGTACTTTCTTTGATACCATTGCAAATAAACTGCCTTAAACTGTAAATAAATAACCTATGTTTGTTATTAAATATACAAAATGCAAAATAAAAAAGTATTTTTACTCTAAAAATTTTTAATTTAATGTGTAAAAATAATATAATCAAATCTAAATGCAAATTTAAAAACTAAATGTTTAATAAATTTGCGGCATAATATAATCATAATATCTTAATTTCAAACAAATTACTGCTGAAAATATTGTAGTTTTTTATGGTTTTATTGTATATTTTTAAAAATAAGTATATATATTTGCTTATTAATTTTTTATTTTATTAAAAAATATAATAAAAGAGGATTTTAAAAAAAATAAAAAATCTATTTAAAAGTAAAAAAAAATATTTAAAGCATATGTATATATTTTTGATTATAGTAATATCTACCAATAAAAAACATTTTCGTTGACTTCATTATTACCGGTATTACCAGCAAAATACGAAAAGGTAAGTCCTCATTCTGGTTTAAAAAATACAACCGGATCAATGTGTTATATAAACACAGCAATTCAAACAATTATTAGATCTTGCCCTAAAAATAAAGCACTAACTTTTGCAGATAAATTAATAAATTCAGGTGACACATTTTCAAAATCATTTGGTGAATTAATTAAAAACCTACTAAACAACGCCGCTTCTGTTGTTGACACAGCCAATTTTGTTAAAGAATTTAAGATTAAGAACATCGATCTATATAAATCTAATGATTCTGAAAATTTTGTTATAAAATTAATCGAACATTTTAAATTAAAAGAAGAACTTGATATATCCGCTTATATTTCTGTAGAAAGAAACACTGGTCGCGTCTCTTACTCGGAAAATATACAATTAATATATTATCCTAATTGTAGAAACATGGACGAAGTTTTAGAATTTGGGTTTAATAGTCAAAATTTTAAAAGAAAAATTAAAAATAAACCTAATTTTATTTATATAAGCGCGACAGCACATATTTTGTATAGATATAATCCAAAAAATCTTAATTATTTAAATATAAAAAAAGAATTAGACTTAACCCGCTATACTCTTAACAATGAAAATTTAAAATATAATCTTAAGTCTTTCTCGCGCTTTACGCCTGGCCATTATTCCGCTTATGTAGAAATTAACAAAAATTGGTTCGAATTTGACGATTCCAATGTTAAACAAATTAGTGAAAAAGAAGCTTTAGATGTTGCAAGTAAAAATGGATGCTATTTTATATATGAAATAAAAAACTAAAATTAAATTTAATTTTTAAAAAATTTATGCGCAGCTGTTTTTAATATAATGTTAAAAGCAGCTTATTCTATTATTTTTCTTTTTTTGCAAATGAAAAATCTACAATTTGATCCTGTCTAAAAACTAAATTTGAAATTTTTTTATTAATAGCAATATAACTTAAACTGCTACACACGGGGTAAACAACAGCTTTATTGTTCAAATACTTTTCTGCTTTTTCAATACACTTTAATGTATCTCCACTAAAGTTATTTTCAAAAATTTTATCATATTCTGAATCACTTAAACCTGCAGGATTTTTTTGCTGATCAGATAAAAAGCTTCCAAGAAATTTAATAGGATCACTGCTTAAACTAAAAGGAACTAAAGCAAATTCAAAATTTTTTGACTCGACTCTTTTTTTTAATTCGTCTAAAGGAAAAAATTTTATATTTAAGTGGCACCCAAGATTTTTATTCAAAACCTCTAAAATATTATTGCTTATTATTTTTACATTATCATCATCCGAAGAAAAAATAGAAATATTATCTATTTTAATTTTAGATTCGTTTAAAAAATTTTGTATAAAAGACTTTGGGTTGCTGTTTCCTTTATAAAAAAAATTTCCAGAAACAAGCTCTCGATAATTTCTACCAGCAAACATTGCATTATTTAAAATAATGTCGTCACTCTTTGTAAATTTACCTTCAGGCAATTTCGATATTATATTATCTCTTTCTATGGCACTTAAAAAACCTTTTCTCATATTTTCATCTTTAAAGGCATTAGAACTACAATTAAAAACAATACCCCACAGAACATTTTGAAAAGATACAAAATTTGAATCAATATTTTTTTTAAACACTTCTATATCTTCGTTTTCTTTAAGATGACATATATCTACATCTTCATTTTTAAAAAGTTTTAATTCTTCTTCGTTATCTTTGTTAACTAAAAAATTAATAATCGGAGTGAAAGCACGCTCATTTTTATAAATATAATTTTCATTTTTAACTAAATTAATATTTTTATCGTGATCCCAACCTCTGTTGCCTATTTTAAAAGGCCCATTAGTAAGCAAGGTTTTAGAATTTTTCCCGTATTGTCCATTCGTATTTTTGAAGAAGTCCTCATTGCACGGCATGGCGCAAGGATTACAACAAAGTACAGGAAAATCTTTAAAACTGTTTTCAAGTTCAATTTTAAGAGTGTAGTCATCTAAAACAAAAACGCCAATATTGTCAAGATTCATCTTGTTAAGACTAATATCTGAAGCATTTTTTATAATACGAAGTAATTTTGAAGAATTAGAAAAAGTTTTAGGATCTATAGACCTTTTTATCCCAAACAAAAAATCTTTGGCGGTAACAGAAGTTTTACCATCAGACCATTTAGCGTCTTTTTTTAAATGAAATGTAAAAATTCTACTTTCGCTATCTGACTCCCAACTTTCAGCAATGCCAGGCATTACTTTGCTGTCTTTATCAAGTCTTACAAGACCCTCAAATAGATTTATCACTAAAACACTAGAAGGATAATCTTCCACCACTTGCGGATCTAAAGACGTTGGTTCTTCGTTAAAGCTACAAGATATACTTTGACACTTCTTTTTCCCACCACAACAAGATAAAACAAATATTAACAATATACCTATTAAAGTAACTAAAAATTTTCTAAACAAACATATTTCTTTAATTTTAATTGTTTTCAAAAACCATCACCAAATTTTTAAAACCATAATTTTAATTATCATTTCTCAATTAATTCATTTTAAAAATACATTATATTTTTGATTTTTAAGTTTACAAAAATTCAACAACCTATTAAATCACATAAAAAATCCACTACATACATCAAAGTTTAACACAAAACTGTTGTTTTGAAAATATAAAAAAATTATAAATATTTGCAAAAACAAAACCCTCGCTATCATAGAATTAATTTTCTACATACCTTATAATAAAGTAAAGAAAAATAAATTAGTCTTAAACATTTATTTTAAAATGAATTTTACTTTAATTTTAGTAAACTCTAATAATAAAAGTTTTAAATATAGGCTTTTTAAAAAATAAATTTGTAAATTTAAAGGAGTGTTTCGCATGCCAAAAAAATTTGGAGAACCAGACAAAGACAAAAACATTTTATCTCTTAACGATTCTGAATTAGACTCAGTCACAGGTGGTTTAGGTAATAAATTTAGTTCAGAAAATGTTTTGGAACAAGCTATGAAAAATTTAAAAGCAACAAAGAAAAAAGAAGACCCTAATAATCCTAACTCTAATGAACCAAAAAAATAAATTTTTAAATTAATTAATTTTTAAAAAATTTTTATGCTTAAAATTCACTCAATGTTAAAAACGAAGAGTAAGAAAAGATGTATTCATGCAAAATGTAGAATAAAGTTTTTTAAAAAAACATTAACAATAGAACTTCTGATAGTTACCGGTTGTTTTTTCTACATTTGGCGTGATTATAAATATATAGCACCATCTAAGCTTTAAAGTGTCAATCGGATTTTGATAAGTTTGAAAAATAATTTTCTTCACTTAATTTTTTTATATTTCTTCTTTTTATAAAATTTAAAAATCTTTTAAAGTAAAATTATGCTCATATTTTTTATTATAAGTATTAAATTTAAACCATTATTCAAAAACTTAATAATTTGATTGAAAATTATCTGGTAAACATTTATCTTTCAATTTTAATGTTAGGAATTTGTTTTTAAAGTTTGATACTTTTTTGATATTTAATAGCTTTTTTCTACAAAAGATATTAATTAAGAAAGTTAATTTAATCATTTTAAATTTATCTTTATTAAAAATATTTAAAGTTTTGAAAAAGTAAGGAAGGTGCTATGAAATGAAAGGTGTAGAAGAATTTTTTATTGATATTAATGAAAATGAGAAGATGAAAGAAGAAATTTTAAAATTAAAAAATGATTTTGCTTTTGAAGATTTTTCAGAAGATAAAAAACTTGATTTTATAAGCAACGGTGTAATTTTGATAGCTAAAAAATATGGATACAACTTTACTGTTGAAGATTATTTAAGGCTAGAACAAAGCGAGTTAAATGAAGAGGAGCTAGAAAATGTAAGTGGAGGTAAATTTTCACCTAAATCTATAGCCATAGCCTCGGGTTTGACTCTTGTTTCTTTAGGTGGTATAGTTGGTTCTATGTTTGCGGCGGGGCAAGGGGGATCAGCTTCAGCGAAACAAGGCAGTTCTTCTAGCACTTCAAGTGTTCAACAACTTTCTCAAAGAGGAAGAATAAATAGGGCATCTTCTAATAGATCTAGAAATACACGCAGTAAGTTATCAAGATTTTCACGAGGAGGAAAGAGTAGCTCTTCTTCGGTGAGGTCTACTGCGAATCGTGGGCTTAATAGAAATAGAAGCGTGACTACACAGTCGTCTAAATTTAATAGAACTAGGTCTACTTCAGGGTCTTCGTCAAAAGTTGGTACGACGGGAAGAAACACTTTTGCTGGGGGAAATAAAAGCAGCAAAACAGTGCAAAATAAAAAATTATTTGCTGGTAGAAGAGATACTTTACGAAAATCTCAAGGCATAGTGAAAGGAACAACTAATCAAAAAGCTCAAAGCACCTCAGGAAACACTAACCAAGATAAAAATAAACAAATTGGATTAGAAAACAAAAATGCTTTAGAAAAAAATACTAATCAAGATACTTTAGAAAATACTAATCAAAATGCTAAAGTAAATGAACAAGCTGAACTCGATCATAACGACAAATTCACAACAGAAAATCAAGCTAATAAACAAAATCAAAAAATAAATGATGAACAAAAAACTAATAAGACTTATGAAAAGCAAAACACTGCTAATGAGGAAAATAATCAAAAACAAATCGAAGAAAAAGAAAAAGTTGAACAACAAAATAAAATAGAAAATCAAAACAAAGAAAAACCCAAGATTGAGATAACAGATCAAAGTAAGCAAAACGAGGAAAACAAACAACAGAATGAAGAAAATCAGAAGAAAATAGACGATCTAAATAAAAAAATAGAGGAACTACAAATAAAACTGACTGAACAAACGAATATAAAAACAAATTCAGAAGCTAAGAAAAACGAGATAGAAGCTAAAAAAGATAAATTAGAAAACCAGAGAAACGAATTAACACAAAAACATAATAAAACACAAGAAGATACAAACATTCTTGAAGCTAAATTAAAGCTAAAACAAGATTTAAAAGATAAAATAAAAAATCTTAAAAATGAAGAAAAAACTTTAAAAATTAGAAAGAATAGACACACTAAACAAAAAACTATTTTCAGTAGTTCTAAAACAGCTCTAAGTAAACTCAAAAATGAAATTATTAAATCAGTAAGCATTCAAAGTAAAAAAAATATCAAACTATCATTAAAGAGAAAAATAAAACAACTCGAAGAAAAAAATAAAAAATGCACTATTAGTCTTATTATTTATCAGATTTTTGATGAAGAAGACTTAGAAAAATATCAAAATGACGAAAACACAGGAGAATTAAAAAAATTTTTAAAAAACAAAATAGATGAGATTATCAAAGAAGAAAATAAAGACTTTTATAAAAAAGCAATCGATGAAGAAAATAAAATAATTGAAAGCGTAAAATTAGTCAAGAATAATGTTAAGCAAATAGAAGAAATAGAGGAATACATGAGTAGATTAACAGAAGCTGAAAATACAGTAAAAAAAACACGGGAATTAAAAATGTCTACTGGAGGTGAAATAGATTTGTCTAAAACTGCAATAATGTATTATAAATTTGCCGTAAAAAGGGCTAAAGATGAAATAATAAAAGCTAACGCTAATGAAAACGAAATAAAACTTGGAAATGCAATATATAATTTGCAAAATGCGATAGAGTGCGATGATAATTTTTGTGCTGATTTAGATAAAGAAATAGAAAATATGAAAGCAGAAATTACAAGGGAAAAAACAAAAATTCAAACAGAAATTCAAGGTTTAGTAGATGTAGAAGCAAAAATTGCAGCGGCAAAAACGGAAATTACAAATGAAGAAGCGAAAATTAAGGATGTAGAATTAAAAATCGAAAATTTTAAAGATAAAACCCAAGAGAACAAAACACTATTAGAAAGTTTACGAAAGAAAACAACTTTGCAAAATAGCGACGAGCAAAACCAGTAGCAAAAAGCAGAAAAACAAAACAGCGAAGAAAATACAGAAAAATTAAATAATTTAAAAAATAAAAAAATAAAAAATTTTCACAAGAAAAATCAAAAGAACTTAGACAATTAATGCTTAAATTTAAAAATGCTGAAGAATTAATAAATAATTAGATAAGAGATAAGATTTTAAATAAATTTATGGGCAAAAAAGATATAATAACAATTAATGAAAAAGACTATAGAATAAATAGTTAAAAAATAAAATATTAAGTAATTTTGAAAATTTTCTTCCTGAATTAGAAAAAGAAATCATATAAAGTAAAATTAAAGAATAATAAAAATAACAAAGCTAAGATTGGTGAAGTTATTGTTTTGAAAAGACGTTTTAAAAAATAATAGCAAAACTTCTTTGTCAAAATTTTTAAAATTTTTTTATAAAACTTTAAACCAAGTGACTAATAGAAAATATTTTGTAGTATAAATTTAAAAATTTTTATAATAATAAAGTTTATACTTTTAAGAAAGATATTAATTAAAAAAAGTTAATTTAATCATTTTAAATTTATCTTTATTAAAAATATTTAAAGTTTTGAAAAAGTAAGGAAGGTGCTTTGAAATGAAAGGTGTAGAAGAATTTTTTATTGATATTAATGAAAACGAGAAGATGAAAGAAGAAATTTTAAAATTAAAAAATGATTTTGCTTTTGAAGATTTTTCAGAAGATAAAAAACTTGATTTTATAAGCAACGGTGTAATTCCGATAGCTAAAAAATATGGATACAACTTTACTGTTGAAGATTATTTAAGGCTAGAACAAAGCGAGTTAAATGAAGAGGAGCTAAAAAATGTAAGTGGAGGTAAATTTTCACCTAAATCTATAGCCATAGCCTCGGGTTTGACTCTTGTTTCTTTAGGTGGTATAGTTGGTTCTATGTTTGCGGGGCAAGGAGGATCAGCTTCAGCGAAACAAGGCAGTTCTTCTAGCACTTCAAGTGTTCAACAACTTTCTCAAAGAGGAAGAATAAATAGGGCATCTTCTAATAGATCTAGAAATACACGCATCAACAGAGGTGCAAGTAAGTTATCAAGATTTTCACGAGGAGGAAAGAGTAGCTCTTCTTCGGTAAGGTCTGCTGCGAATCGTGGGCTTAATAGAAATAGAAGCGTGACTACACAGTTGTCTAAATTTAATAGAACTAGGTCTACTTCAGGGTCTTCGTCAAAAGTTGGTACGATGGGAAGAAACACTTTTGCTGGAGGAAATAAAAGCACTTTTGCTAGGAAACAGAAACAAGGTGCAGGTAGTTCTTTTGCTAAGGGTAGTAAATTAGCTGGTAGAGGAGATACTTTACAAAAAGCTCAAAACATATTGAAAGAAACAAATAATCAAAAAGCTCAAAGCACTTCAGGAAACACTAACCAAGATAAAAATAAACAAACTGGATTAGAAAACAAAAATGCTTTAGAAAATGCTAATAAACAAGTTGAAAAACAAACTAATGAACAAGTTGAAGAACAAACTAAAATAGAAACTCAAAGCTCTGAAAATACTAACCAAACTGAAAAAAACAACGACGCAAAAGTCACTAACACTTCAGTAAACACTAATCAAGAAGCTCAAAACACTTCAGAAAATATTAATCAAGATAAAGTAGTTAGCGAACAGGATAAAATTAGCGAAATTGAACAACAAAAAAATAACCAGAATCAAAATAAAGAAAAAGAAAAACAGAGCAAAACTCAGAAGGAAAACAAACAACAAGCTGGGCAAAATCAGGAGGCTATAAAAAATCTAAATGAAGATATAGGCAATTTAAAAATAAAATTGGAAGGAAAAGAACAAGAAAAAACAAAATTAGAAACTGAAAATAAAAACAACGAAAACATAAAACTAAAATTAAAAAACCAGAAAACTGGATTAACAGAAGAAAAGACAAAGTCAGATGATCTTAATAATAAATTAATCCTAAAACAAAGTTTAAAAACCGAAATAAAAAAGCTTAAAACAGCCAAAACAACTTTTACAGAAAAGCAAACAGAGTTTGATGAAAAAAATACTGAACATAAAAATAAAATTGAAATCGTGGACAAACTTAAAGAAAAAATTAAAGAAGAACTGATTAATAAAGACGTAGAAGAAATTGATAAAGAATCAATAAACAAAGAAATAACAACAATAAAAAATAATAATGTTATTTTTAAATCTTTCAGTCCAGAAAAATTAAACAGCTGTAACAACATAGAGGAATTAAAAAACCTTTTAAATGAAAAAGCAGGTGCTTTAAACGAAGAAGAAAAAATTCCTTTTATAGAAGCAGCAAAAGGCGAAAACCTTCAAACTGTATTTGACGACATGGAAGCATATAAAGAAAAAATAAAAAAACTAGAAAGTTATATTAATAACTTGACAGAAGCCGGAACTGCAGTGGCAGAAGCTAAAGCTGCAATGGAAACAGCCAAAACCGCAGTGGCAGAAGCCGGAACTGCAGTGGCAGAAGCTAAAGCTGCAGTAACAAATACTATTAACGGTATTGGTGTTACGAATAATAAAATAACTCTTAACAAAAATGAATATAATTTAGAAAATGACATAGATTACGCAACTGATTTTTCTAATGACTTAGATAGAGAAATTGAAGCAAACACGGAAGCTGTTACCGAACTAAAAAAGAAAATTGATGAAATTGTAGCTAAAGAAGCGGAAATTACAGAGGAAGAAACGAAAATTACAGCGAAAGAAGCGGAAATTACAGAGAAAATTACAAAAATTACAGATGAAATTACAAAAATTACAGATGAAATTGCAAAGAAAGAAACAGAGAAAAGTAATAGTGAACAAAATCAGCAGCAGAAAACAGCTTCGAAAAATGATAGTAAACAAAATCAGCAGCAGAAAATAGATAATAAAGAAAGCAATAATAAAGAAATAGCTAACTGTATTTCTAATTTTAAAGATGAAGAAAAAACAAAAATACAAAACTTACTGAAAACAATAAATCAAAATATCAATTTTGTTGTTGAGACAATATCGTCAAAAGTTGTAGTAGACTATAATGATTATATTGATAGTCTCCTCAAAAATAATGATGATAAAAAACGTTTTGAAGAAAGTGATTTTAAAATAAAACAATTGAATCTGAAAAGTTTTAAAAATACAGTAACCGCTCTATATGAAAATAAACTTTTAACTGAGGCTACTAAAAACGAACTTTTAACTCAAACCTGAATCTAAATCAAACCCAGAAGCTAATTGATAATTCAAAAAAATAAAAATTTTTTATCTCAAAACTTATCAAAAACACAAGATTTAAATAATAAAATTTTATTTAAACTAAATAGAAAAAATTTCTTAATAAAAACCTGTTAAATCATAAAATTTTTTTAATAGAATTTCAGATACAATTGTTAAAATTTAAAACTCTAATTTTGAAGTTCGATTAAAAAGCAAATATAAAATTAAATTTTAATCTTTGAAATAACAAAATTAATTTATAAAAAATCTTAAGTTTAAATTTTTTTACTAAGTTCGTTGATTTTATCTCTTAAAACTGCTGCATGTTCAAATTCCAACATTTTCGATGCAGCTTTCATTTCTTTTTTAAGACGTTCTACTTCTAGTTTCACATCATGTTTCGTTTTAAATTTAAGTTTCGCAGATTTTCTGTTAGGATTGTTTCTAGAAACTTGTATAACATTTGCAATTTTTTTGTCAATTGTTTTAGGAATAATACCATTTTCTTTATTAAAATTCATTTGAATTCTTCTTCTTCGAAAAGTTTCTTCCAAAGCTCTTTGCATAGAAGCTGTTACTTCATCTGCGTACATAATAACTCGGCCTCTTGCGTTTCTGGCGGCACGACCGATTGTTTGAATTAAAGAGCGGTCTGAACGCAAAAAGCCTTCTTTGTCGGCATCTAAAATAGCAACCAACGAAACCTCGGGTATGTCAAGACCTTCTCTTAATAAATTAATGCCAACTAAAACATCAAACTCCCCAAAACGCAAATCTCTTATTATTTTCATGCGCTCTATTGCATCTATTCCGTGATGCATGTAACAAGCACGTATATTTATTTCTTGCAAATATTCTGTTAAATCTTCAGACATTTTTTTTGTAAGAGTTGTAATTAAAATTCTTTCTTTATTTTCAACAGTTTTGTTAATTTGATTGATCACGTCGTCTATTTGGCCTTCAGAAGGTTTTACAATAACTTCAGGGTCTAAAAGACCTGTTGGACGTATAATTTGCTCTACAATTTTATCACTTTTTTCAAGTTCAAATTTCCCTGGAGTCGCACTTACGAAAATCACTTGATTTAATTTTTGATAAAACTCTACAAATTTCAAAGGTCTGTTGTCATAAGCTGAAGGTAAACGAAATCCATATTTCACCAATGTTTCCTTCCTTGCTCTATCTCCTGAATACATAGCAGAAACTTGAGGAACAGTAACGTGAGATTCGTCGATAAACAAAATAAAATCTTTCGGAAAAAATTCAAGTAAAGTAAACGGAGGACTCATAGGACTTCTTCCAGAAAGAACTCTTGAATAATTTTCTATTCCTTTAACAAATCCGATTTCGGTAAGCATTTCTATGTCGTGTTTTGTCCTTTGCTCTATTCTTTGAGCTTCTAGAAATTTTTCTTTTTTATTGAAATACAAAAGCCGCTCTTCTAACTCTTTTTTTAACTCTTTTACAGCCTTTTCTATTTTTTCTCTTGGAACAATATAATGAGAAGCGGGATAAATAGCCACGTGGGAAAGAAGTGAAACAGTGTCTCCAGTAACAGGCGAAAATTCAACTATACGTTCTATTTCATCTCCAAAAAACTCTATTCTTACAGCTTTTTCGGTCGAATTTACGGGAAAAATTTCTACAACATCGCCTTTTACTCTAAACTTATTTCTTGTAAACTGAACATCATTTCTTTCATATTGAATTTCTATTAATTTTTTTAAAAGCTCGTCTCTTCCCTTTTTTTCACCCGGACGCAAAGATACTACCATAGTTTTGTAGTCCAGCGGGCTACCTAAACTATAAATACACGAAACACTTGCAACAATAATAACATCTCTTCTTTCGGAAAGAGCACTTGTAGCAGAATGTCTTAATTTATCTATTTCGTCATTAATAGAAGAATCTTTTTCTATATAGGTATCACTATTTGGAATATAAGCTTCTGGTTGATAATAATCATAATAACTGACAAAATATTCAACAGAATTTTTTGGAAAAAACTCTTTAAACTCAGAACAAAGTTGCGCTGCCAATGTTTTGTTATGTGCTAATACAAGTGCAGGGCGATTCATTTTTTCAATAACATTAGCCATGGTAAAAGTCTTCCCAGATCCTGTAACGCCAAGTAAAGTTTGTTCTTTTATGCCGTTTTTTAATCCGCAAACCAATTCATTTATAGCCTTTGGCTGGTCCCCTTTTGGGATATAATTTGAACAAAGTTCAAAATCCATAAATCCCCCATAAATCTTAAACCTTAAAGCAACTTTTAAACGTCTTGAAGTCTATTTATGCCTAAAAACCGCCAGGAATATCTAAGCCTCCCGAGATTTCATCCATAACAGTTTCCCGTTCTTCTCTTGCTTCACGAAGTGCTTCATTAATAGCAACAGTTATAAAATCACAGATCATTTCTCTATTTTCTTCTTTAACAATCCCCTTTTTAATATCAAGCTTCACTATTTCAAACTTCCCATTAACTACAGCCTCAACACTTCCGTCTGAAGAAGTGTTAGCATACTCTTTGGCTTCTAACATCTCAGTAGCTTTTTGCATCTCTTCTTGCATTTTTTTAGCTTTTTTGGTAATTTCTTCGAATTCAACATTTCGTTTTTCTACACCCTTATTTGACACTCTAGCTTTCATTATTTTAAAACCCCTTTTCAATATTTCTCTAAAACTTCAAACCCACAATTTTCAGCGTGTTTTATAAAACTCTGAATAAATAAATCATTCTTACTATTATTTCTATTATTATACGGAAATAATTCGTATTCTACTCCCGTAACTTCTAAAATAGCATTATAAATTTTATTTTTCTGCAAATTGCTTTTTAATAAATCATAAGCTAATTGTTTTGGAGCATCAATAAAAACAGATTTGTTTTTCACATAAGCTTCGGAATTAATAAAAGCTTTATATATTAATTTTGAAGAAAAAGCTAATTTTTTCAACACTTCTTTCCAAAGACTCAAAGGCTCCATATCGTCAAGATTGAAAATTGTTTCTTTTTTTGATTTTTCAAAATCAATTTTAGACGATAAAACATCTTTATTATTTTTTACCAATTTTTCTTTTTCTTTCATTTTTTCTTCTAAACAATTTTCCTCATTATTTATTTTATCCAAAGCTTTAAAATTTTCAAATGAAAAATCGTCACTTTTATTTTTAATACTGTCCTTTTTGGATTTTAAATCTATACTATCACTAGTTTTTAAAACTTTTTTTTCTAAACCTTTTTTAAAATTCAAAACTTCTTCTTTAAAATCATTTTTACTTTCTTTTGAGCTCGATTTTTTTTCATTTAAAGCCAAATTGCTTTCTAATTTATATTTATTCGATTTATTAACATCTACTTTCATACTCAAAAAATCATCGTTACACAAACTAATTAAACTAACTTCAAAATCTATCCTACTAGTTCCTCTAAAAACAACATCTTGAAGACAATTTTGCAGTACATTTAAAATACGAATAATTTCTTTTATAGTAAAAAAAGACATGATATTTAAAACATCTTCTTTTCGCCTATTTAAAACAATTAAATTCTTAAAATCTTTTGAAACTTTTAACACCATAATATCTCTAAAAATTTTTATAAGACCCTCACACATCACTTTTACGTCTTTCGACGCATCACAAAGTTTTGAAATAATTGTTAAAATTTCTTGAGAATTTTTTTTAGCAATATTAAAAGCAAGGTCATACAAGTAATCTTCAGAAACTAAACCTAACGTTTGAAACGCAACTTCTTCTGTAATAATTTCATTTGTTCCTACAAATTTTTCAAGTAAAGAAAGGGCATCTCTTAAAGCGCCGTTTGCATAATTTGCTATTAATAAAGACGCTTGTTTAGTTAATTTTATACCTTCAATAGAAGAAATATGTTCTAATTTTTTTGATATAATTTCAGGTTTTATTTTGTAAAACTCAAAACATTGACATCTTGAAAGAATAGTAGCAGGTAACTTTTGAACTTCTGTTGTAGCCAAAATAAAAATTACATGAGAAGGTGGTTCTTCTAAAGTTTTAAGCAAGGCCGCGAAAGCTCCGCTAGAAAGCATGTGAACTTCGTCTACTATATAAACTCTATATTTTGTAAAAGACGGCAAAAAATTTGAATTTTCACACAAAGCCCTAACGTCGTTAACTGAATTATTGCTTGCAGCATCAAGCTCAGTTACATCTATAGCTTCTTTTTCTATAGATTTACAGACTTCACATTCACAACAAGCGTCGCCGTCTTTGAGATTTAAACAGTTAACTGCCTTAGCAAAAATTTTAGCACATGTTGTTTTACCTGTTCCGTGAGATCCAATAAATAAATAAGCGTGAGAAACTTTACCAAATTTTAGCTCATTTTTTAATGTAATTGTAACATGCTCTTGCCCAACAACATCTAAAAACAATTTAGGTCTAAATTTTCGATATAAAGTTTTGTACATTAAAATTGCAACGCCCCTTGAAAAACCCAACTACTAAAAAAATAAACTTACACTCTAGCATGTGAGCAACCAAGACTTTCTGATATCGCGCAAAGAAAATTCGCTTAATGCTGCTCAGTTCCCCGCCTGACATGTTTCACGACATCTAAGCCGTACAGGGCCCTAATTGCTCACATACCAAAGTGCATGCTTATAAAGTATTCTAACATGAAAATTATTTTAATACAATAATTTCTTTTAATAATTTTTGCATTTAATATTTTTAAAAATAAGTTTTCTGCTTTTATTTTTAAATTCAAAAGCCTTTTATTCACAAACATCTTAATGCTTTTAAATAATCATATTTTAATTATAAAAATAAAACATCAAAACACATAAACTTTTAAGAGTCAAATATATAAAACAACTTATCACTTTATATAAAAATTTTCTTTTTTAAAGTTTTTGTTTTTTAAATCCTCTACAATTTCTCCGTCTTCTAACCTTATTACTCTATCACAAATAGCAGCAATTTCATTGTTATGAGTTACTATTACAACAGTTTTTGATGATTCATTTATATTTTTTAAAGTTTTTATAACATTTTCTCCTGTTCTTCTATCCAAGGAACCGGTCGGCTCATCGGCTAAAATTACATCTGGGTCATTTATAATAGCTCTTGCTATGCTAACACGTTGACTTTGCCCTCCCGAAAGTTCTTTTCCTTTTGAATTTATTTTATCAAGAATTCCCAAATTTTCTAGCACAAATTTTATTCTATTCTTTTTATTTTTAACATTACAAGAATAATTTACCGGTATTTCTACGTTTTCAAACACCGTATAGTCATTAATCAAAGCGTAATTTTGTATAATAAAGCCAAAATACTTATTTCTTAAAAACGAAAGTTTTTTGTCATTAAACTCTTTTACGTTTTCATTGTTTAAAAAATAATCTCCTTGATTACATTTGTCTATTAAGCCAATTATATTTAAAAGCGTAGACTTTCCAGATCCAGAATCTCCTATTATTGCTATCATTTCGCCTTTTTCTATTTCAATGTTTATATTTTTGAGAGCTTTGACTAAAGTCTCTTTTTTACCATAAGTTTTATTAATGTTAACAAGTTTTATAAGCACTTAAAAACCCCTTTAATTGATAAATTTTATTTTAAAATACACAAACCACAACACATTAAAAAATATGAAACTTTAATCTTTTTTAGTTGTTAATTGACCTATGTTTATATTCTTTAATTTATTAACAACCAATAAACTTATAGCTAATATTATACTAACACTAAGTAAAACAACAAATATAGTCGATAAAATATTAAAATTTCCTACAACTATCGCTGAAACAATTAAACTAGTGAAAATTGTTAAAGATATTTGAAAAACAAATCTTAAAATAATATTTTTAATCGTGCAACCACATAGCATATTCACGTATATTTTGTATTTGCTTTTCTCAATCATCATAAAAAGTGAAAGAACAGCATTAACTATTGCAAAAGCAGAAATACTAAAAAATAAAAAATAAGCAGACAAAGCACGATCATTACTTGTTTTTATAATATCTTGACTATAATTTTTCCAAGAATAAAAATTACTGTAAGTATAAATTTTTTTATCAAAAGCAAATTTATTTATTTCATCAAAACTTTTGTCAATATCGTCAGTCATTATAGTAGTTAAACAAATGCACTCGTCAAGTACACCCTGAGGTCTTTCAAAAAAAGGATTGCCAGTCATATTAGAATTTAAAGGAAAAATTATCATCTTGTCTAAGTTAACAAAATTATCTCCATTACTAAATTGTAAAAAATAAGAGTTATGCTCTAAAAATCCTTTCACAGTAAGCTCCATGTTTCTTCCTTCATCTGGAAAAAAGCTCATTCCTGTATCAGAAATTTTTATTTTTTCGCCTACCTTAAAATAATTTTTGAATGCATTTCCCAAAACAATAAACAAAGACTTATCTTTGTATTCAAAATCTTTATCATCTAAAAACTCACCTTCTTTGCACCTTAAATCAAATACATCTTTAAAGTTTTTATTTACAAAAACACAAGATAAATCCTTAGAATTCGAAAAATTCCTCAAACGATCACTTGGAAAACTTGGAAAAAATTTTATTCTAGAAGTCAATAATTTAAAATTTTGATTATTGTTTAAAAAGCTATACATTTCTTGAAGTTTCTCTTTTCCATTTTTTTTAAAATCAAAGTTAGCAAAAAAAGTTCCATCATCAGTACTTGAAAACAAACAATAGCCATTTTTGGTTTCTGCAAGCTTTTTGATTTTATTATTTTCTTCAGTAAGATTAAAAGTAGAATATAGTCCATAAAAGAGTAAATAAAAAGAAATAAACATTTGAGCTGCTAAAGCTAAAAATGATGTAGGATGTTTTAAAAATTCTTTAAATGCATAATAAATTTCATTTTTCATAAATTTCTACAACAATTCCCTTCTTACTACTTTTTTCTAAAAACAATTCTTTAAAAAATTTTTTGCCAAAAATAATTAATCGTTATTCAACATAGTTTTTATAGGAATTTTACAATATTTTATTAAAATAGGAATGGCAATAAAAATACCAAACATTAAAAGAAAAAAATACGATATTAAAAATGAACTTGTGAAAAAATTCACTCCTTTACTTTTAAAAAAATCTAAATTTCCTACTAATAAAAAACCAATAGAACCCGTCAAAAAGCTTACAGTTAAAGTTAAAAAATATTTCATAAGAACTTCTAAAAAAATCTTATTTTTAGAAGCACCACCCAGTCGCTTTACTCCTAACATCATTTTTTGTTTCTCAAGCCAATATTTAGTAGAATTTAAGCTATTTAAAAGCAATAGAAAAAATACCAAAAAAGAAACCACAATTAAAGAAAAATTTTCTCTTAGTGTTGAAAAAAATATCTCAATACCAGTAGGATTTTTAATTACCGTGGCTTTTGCATTTTCTGAACCTTGTTTCGAATTTAAAAAATCACGCAAATCATTTAAAAATTTTAAAGTATCTTTTTGAGACCAGATAGTAAACCCATCATTAAGAGAAAACAGCTCATTTGCATTTTTTGGAAACAATGTATATACAATTCTAGGTAAATTTTCATTTTCAAAATGCCCCGACAAAACATACTCCGTTGAAATTACATAATCCGATTGATTCACTTGAGATTTTTTGTTGTTCTTTAAAATTAAATTTTTCTGTTCTTTTATATCTTGTCTCGTTATAAGTTTATCAAAAACTTTAACTAAACCAGGGTGCAACCTTTTATTAAAGTAAATTCCTCCACTTCTCTTAAAAATTACTATATCATCACAATAACTTTCTAAAAAACAAAAAATATCCTCATTCTTAACAAGACAATTTGAAAAATGAACGTCGTATGAATTTTCCAAAATTGCAGGTATTTCTTCTTTTTTATTGCAACAAGAGTGAACCAATGCTGATAAATATATGTTGATTACAAAAGATATAAAAACAAAACAAAAAAATAAAAATTTCAAATTTTTAATTCTGAAAAATACCAAAACCACCTCATTTTTAATAATTTAAAAACGATATTTTAAACAACTCACAACTAATTTAAATGTAAAAAAATACACTAATCTTTTTTTAAAAAAATAAACTAAATTTTAAAAATCTAATCTTCATTTACCGTAAAAAGCATATCCTGTGCCATAACTGCATCTACCGTTTGAATTAGCTCCTGCTCTGTACCAACCAGAACAAAAACCGTTCATAATTCTTTTCGAAGGGCACCTACCGCTATCTTCTTTAAAGTCACCAAGGTAACATCTTACATAATGATCGCACCATGTGAGAACCGCCTTCATAATTGTGACTTATACATGACTCTACGTGACAAAATTTAGGCAAATCCCAAGGAGGCCAAACTCCATTAATACCCGTCCAGCTTTTTACCATAAACTGCCTTTCTTCTATATTAAAAGAAAGCTTAAAATTCAAAAGCCTGGGCATTCTCATTATGTACCATACCTAAAGTGCAAAGCATAATCAAAAAAACAAAAAATTTTTTAAACATAAAACCCCTCCATTTTCAATGTGCATAAACTCAACTGCCTCCCAACACTTTTCTGCTTTTTTGTCATCTCATTAGTATTTTATACCAGGAAAAATATCAAAGTCAAATTTAATTTAATAATAAATTTTAAATTGCTAAAGTTAAATTACTAAGCTTATGTGCATTATATTTATAGCAAAACTTTTCTTTAAAACTAACACAATAAACAGCAATATTTTTTACTTAATAAATTCACAAAATCTTTTAAAAAATTAATGTTAAATCTAACTAAATTAATTTATAAAATTCTCAATTAGCTGTTTTTTCAACACTTACTTTAATATCTCCTCCGTCACTTGAAAAAATAATTGTTCCATTTATATCTGTTCTGAAAACTTTAGTTTTTTTAATTTTAAGCTTCGAAAGAACACTTTCTATTCTTGAATTACTGACGGTTGAAATTGCCGCAAATTTAGGAAGAACTTTGTTTAAAAATTTTTCATTTGTTGAAGTTTTGCTCCCGTGATGACCTATTTTTATAAAATCAGATTTCAAATTTAGTCCACTTGACAAAATATCATTTTCTGATTCTTTCTCAGCATCTCCCATAAATAAAAAATTTTTATCTTTAAAATTCACACAAAGTACAATAGAATAATTGTTTAAATTTTCATAAGATTTTTTACACGGAGCTAAAATATTTATTTTTAAAGGTCCAACAAAAAAAGTGTCCCCGCAAAAAGGATATTCAACCAAAACTTTCTTCTCTTTTAAAAAGCGAAGCATGTGCTCATAAGTTTTAGATGTTGGTATATTTTCTTCAGGAATCTTAGGCATTAAAAATTTATCTATAGAAAAACGTTTAATAATTTCAGACATCCCACCTATATGGTCACTATGAGGGTGAGTAGCAACGACTAAATCAAAATTTTTAACATTAAAACGCTTTAAATAGTTAACTACTTTTTCTCGTGTTACGTATTCACTTGCATCAATTAAAATGTTTTTTTCTTCACAATTAATATATATACTATCAGCTTTGCCAACATCCAAAATATGAATATTTATAAGACTTTCGTTGTTTGAAAAATTATTTTTAAAATCTGTATTCAGAGTTTTATCGATAAAAGGAAAATTTAAAAAATTATGTTGATTAAAAATAAAAAAAATTGCAATCGCAATAAAAGTTAAAAATATAGACAATCTAATTTTTCTACATCTTTTTCTTCGCATCATATTCTCCTTAAAAAATTTAATATTTAAAGCGAAAAAATAAACATTAATAAAATTATTAGCGCAAAAATACTTTACAGCACAAATTAAATGTAAATACAAAAACAGTTAAAAACTAAGCTCTAAAAATTTTAAAACTTATTTTGTACTTAAAAATAAAAAATTTAATATTAAATATTTAAATACTCTCATAATTGCAAAATTTTAAAATAAAAATTTTAATTTAAACAAACTAGCTTATAAAACAACTATTTTGATATAAATTCCAAAAACTCTCGCTTACTAATCAAAATTCGTCTTGCTTTGGCACCATCTGCTGGACCAACAATTCCTTTTTCTTCCATTTGATCAATTAAACGTCCTGCTCTAGCATAACCAAGTCTTAATTTTCTTTGCAAAAGAGAAGTAGAAGCTTTATTTAATTCCACAACACATCTAACCGCTTCTTTAAACATAGGATCTTCAGCAGTATTTTCTTTATCAGAATTTTCGATATTTTTCTCTTCAATAGACTTCTTTTCTATTTCGTCAATAACCTTTTGATCATAATCGTTTTCATCTTTTTTCTTTATAAATTCAATAATAGCTTCAATTTCTTTGTCGGTAACAAAACAACCTTGTATTCTTATAGGTTTTTGAACACCAATAGGGGAAAAAAGCATATCTCCTCTACCCAAAAGTTTTTCAGCACCAACAGTATCAATTATGGTTCTAGAATCTACTTGAGATGATACAGCAAGGGCAATTCTGCTTGGAATGTTAGCCTTTATAATTCCAGTTATAACGTCAACAGACGGACGTTGTGTGGCTATAACAAGATGCATTCCAGCAGCCCTCGCCATTTGCGCCAATCTGCAAATAGAATCTTCCACTTCGCGAGGAGCAACCATCATTAAATCTGCTAATTCATCAATTACTATAACAATTTGAGGAATTAATTCAAACTCTTCTTTATTGCCAATATTATCTTCTTTTTTAATAACTTTTAAAATTTTATCTGCACTAGTTTTTTGTAAATTAATCTTTTTTTTAATCATTTTATTGTAAGAAAAAATATCTCTAACATTATTCTGCGCAAACAATTTATATCGCTTAAGCATTTCACTTACAGCCCAAGACAAAGCTCCTGCCGCCTTACGTGGATCTGTAACCACCGGAACTAAAAGATGAGGAATACCGTTATATATTAAAAGTTCAACAACTTTAGGATCTATCATTAAAAATCGAATTTCACTGGGAGTCGCTTTGTAGATCAAACTAATTAAGAATGAATTTATGCACACAGATTTTCCAGATCCAGTGGAACCAGCAATTAATAAATGAGGCATTTTTGCAAGGTCAGCCAAAGCAACATTTCCAGCAATATCTCTTCCAAGTATGACAGTTAATTTACTTTTTTGAGAAGAAAACTCTTTTGAAAAAACAAGCTCCCTCATATTTACAGTACTTACAATTTTATTCGGAATTTCAACTCCTACTGCAGACTTTAAAGGAATAGGAGCTTCTATTCTAACACCAGAAGCCGCTAAGTTTAATGCTATATCATCCGAGAGATTTGTAATTTTACTTATTTTAACACCAGCAGCCGGTTGAAGTTCATATCTTGTCACGCTCGGGCCTCTGCATATATCTACTATACGAGTTTGAACTCCAAAATCATTAAGTGTAGCCACAAGCATTTGACCGTTTGTTTGCAATTCTTGAGCAATATCTTTTTGGTCTGTCGTTAAAGATTCGCAAAGAAGACCTATTGGCGGAAAACAATAATCCCCATTTTGCTTCGCTTCAGCAAAATCTACATTAATACTTAAAGGAAGAATTTTTGGTTCTTTTCGAAAACTATTTTTAGAATTTAAAACAGAGGTATCAAAAACATTAATATCTTTTTCTTCATTTTCAAATTCGGTAATTTCTGTGTTAAAGTTTTTGTTCTTATCGCTAAAATTATTCGATAAAGAAGAGTTTAAAACAACATCTGAATTACCATCGTTCTTCATTTCGAACATTTTTTTAAATATTCTTTTTGTAAAAATAAAAAAATTATTAATTTTAGTTAAAAACTCAAAAAGGCTTGTACCTGTTAAAAACATAGAAACTATAAATAAAATAACAATACTTATTATCTTAGAGCCAATAGTCCCAAATAAATAAAAAAGTGGCATACCAAACAATCCGCCAAAAAAACCTAAACCATGTTTTTGAGTACCTCTTTTATAAAGATTTAAAAGTTCTTCTGGATAACTTAAAATATTCCCAGCAAAAACTGTGTCAGTAAAAATATATAAAGTAGTACATAAAAAAATATTAACAAAAACCAGCATAATCATTTTTTTTTGAATTATTTCCAACTCAGATTTTTCAATAGATATATTAATTGCAATTCCCAACGGCAAAATAGACCATAAAATAGATCCAAAACCAAATAATCCCCATATAACGCTGTGCAGAAAACTCCAAATACTTTCACCTTCGAATATTGTTATAAAAAACAACAATACGGAAGCGGCAAAAATTAAAATAGCATTAATTTGACTCTTTTGATTTTGATAAGCAATTTTTTTTGAACTATTTTTCTTTTTTAATGAAGTGTTGTTTAAATTAATGTTATTATTTTTATCAGCAGATTTTAAATTTTTTTTTTGAGACAAAACTCCACCTCTTAAATTTTATTTTAGAAAAATAAAACCAAATTCCTTCTAAATTTTTTAAAAAACATTAAAAAACCTAACTGAAAACTTGTAATCTATAAAAACACTTCTTATTTAAGTTTAAAACTAATTCTTCTGTGATGCTTGTAGAAACTTGACGATAAATTTAATTATTAAAAAACTTCTTTTAATAGTCTTGATTAATATTACAAAATTCAAAATAAAATATTTTATATAATTCTACTGTTTTAAAAATACTATTTTTAAACTTAAAGCTTTTTTCTGCATTAAAAATTAAAAAAATATTGATTTTCATCTCAAACAGCAACACATCTGCTTTTTTTATTATAAAAATAATATACTATCTGAAAACATTCAAAAATAAATTTAACAAAAAAATATAGCTGTTTTCAGTACTAAAACTTGAAAACAGCTATAAAACCTTGTTAAAAATTAAAAATTTATACTTAACTTATCTTTTCATATATAAGATAATCTGCATCTTTATTCATGTAATTTGAAATATCTTTTTTAGCAATCAATTTAACACTACCATCGTTAAATTGAAACCATTCGTCATTAATGTTTACAAAAGCGGTATAATGGCCAAATAAAAAACTTGTTCCCCAATGACAAACAAAAGATTTAAGCTTGTATCCTACATCGCTATCATTTGGGCCAAAAGGTAAATCCACTTTTTCCATTACATTTAAATTATGTGGGTATTTGTTGGGCCGCGCTACACTCTCTCGCAAACTTATAGAAACAAAATTTGGTGGCATACCAATTCTACCTGTATAACCCCCAAGAAGTAAACATCCTTTTAAAGCAGCGCCCATCTTAGGAAAAGATGAAGAATTGTACGCTAATCTTATGTTATTTTCAAGATATAAAAACATACCAAGTTCACTATTCAAATTAAAACAGTTAACCAAACTAAGAACAAACGCATCAGAATCATTTTGCTCGTATGGATTTACTATTTGATGCGTTTGGAGTTGTTTAGCAAATTCAGCTGTATCAATAACAGAAGCACTATTTTTTACCAAACCTTGAATCAATTTACCAAATTCTTTCGAAAGCGAATCTGATTTTGTCAGCAACTTGCTTGCAAAATTCAACATTTTATCCTTAGGGCAAGATCTAACTATCGCTTGAATAGCCGAGTTTGCAAAACACATCGATCCGGTTGAATTATTTAAGCCAGAATAAGGATTTTTTTTCTCATTATACTTTTGTAAAGAAAGCAAAGTCGAAAAATTTGGTTTTTTAAAACTATTTGATTTACATGATGTATTTGACTTATTTCCTTTAGTATTAGTTAAAATTTTACTAAATTTATTAAATTTATTAAAATAGTTAACACATTTTGAATTAAAAAACTTTTTTTGATATAAATTTATTTTTTTAGGACTTTTCTTGTTCAACAACATTTTTTTATAACCTGTTTTGAATCTAGAACTAATTGATGGAATAGAAGCATACGTCTTTAAATTTTCAGATGAAAGCATTTGCACAGAAATGGCTGCAACCAAAAATATAGATATATTTTTTATATACGTTCTTTTTACTTTAAACAAATTCTTTTTTTTCAAGGAATCTTCCTCTTTTCTACGTATTTTTAGATGAATTAGTATATTAACTTTAATTAATCTTAAATTGAGTTCACTAAACTACATCATCTTAAGTATAATTATACATCATTAAATAAATTTTGTCAATATTCGTTTATTTTAAACATATTACATCTATATATCTTAATAATCTAAAAATATATTATTTTAATATACATTTTCAAATTTAAACTAATTTTATCAATAACTTTTATAAAATAAAAATAGACAAATTAATGAACAACGCATTAAAATATATAATAAAACTTTAATAAAACATTTGTAATTTGTTAAAACTACATGCAAAGCTGTATTATATAAATTATACACACACTTTAATCTAATTTCTGCGCTTACACCTTGATTTACTCGTATAGCAATATTTTTAATATTAAATAAAATCTTTTTTAGTAAAACTTTTTTAATTTTTATTAAAACTAAAATAATCGTATGTTTTTAAAATTTTAAACAATATAATTTTATATTCTGCAATTTTCTATTAATATATTGTTACAATTTTAATTAAAGCGCAGTGAAACATACAAAACATTGTCAAGCGTATATAAACAATCTTGCACCAACGATTTTAAATCTAAAAAAATATTTTAACAACAAAAACTGCGCAAACACTCATTGCAAAGCTTTTAAAACCCTACAATTTTAATAAAATAACTTTCTTTTTAAGTTCATCTAAAAATAAACAATTCTATTTTGCTTAAATTTTATTTGAAAATAATTTTTTGGTATTCATATTTCTTTTAAACAATTAAAACACTGAAAAATACACTAAATACACAAAACTAATTATACTTTTTAAATATCGTTAAACTCCCTATGATACTAAATTATTAAATCTATATTTATTTTTATTGACAATTACTATATAACACTCATGTTAATTAACAAAAATACGTTAAATATCAGAATAAAAACTATTAAATTTTAACTTTTGGCGGAGAGATGGGGATTTGAACCCCAGAAACCGCTTTAACGGTTTACACGATTTCCAATCGTGCTCTTTCAACCACTCAGACATCTCTCCATTTAAACTTTAAAAATAAAATCACTTTGTCATTGTACTAAAAAATATAGAAAAATGCAATTTTTAGTTACTTAAAACTTAGAAAAATTTAACAATTAAATAAAGTTTTCAGGCTCAAATTTAAAAAACTCTCAGGGCCTTCAAAACAAAAATTCTTTTGCATAGCTTTAGTTATAAATTTTTTTCTTCTTAGTTTTTTTAAAAGTCAGAGTTAAATATCTTTATTTAAAAAACAATTAACTTGTGTTGTTTTTGAGGTTACACATTACATAAACTCTATTTTTACAATTTTCTATTTATTTTAAACCTTTTTCAAATTCGTGTTGCTCGTCATTACAGTTTATAATCAAAGAAATCTCTGCAATCATTTTTTGCAAAACTATTTCTTTATTAATTTTGGAACTTTTTAATAATACATCTGTTGCATTTAAAATATCAATGCAATCTGCTACTTGTTTTTTGGAAAACATACTGTATTTTTTACTCGCAATTTTTATTCTAAAAAATTTTGAGCCCTTGTAACCAAATTCTCTTTCTACATCGTTCAAGCTTTTGTTATTTTCAAAAGCTACAATAATTCTATAAAAATCGATAAAAGCCACTGAAATAGCAGCAAGTATAGTAGAATAGTCATTTTTGTTTAAAATTAATCTCGAAAGATATGTAAAAGCATCAGAATATCTTTTTTCTATTATTGCATCTGAAAGTAGAAAAGAAGTGGTTTCAAAACTTTGCTTATCGAACTCATCTATCATAATCGGAGTTATATTTTTGTATTCAGAAAAAGCACAAATTTTAGAAAGTTCATTTTTTAATAAATCAAGACTTTTCCCAAATTTTGAAATTATTTTCAAGGCAGAAAATTCATCCAAAACACAGTCCAAATCTTTGGCCCAAGAAATTAATTGTCGCAAAAGAACTTTTTGATCTAAAGCTTTAAACTCGACAACATCTCCTATTCTTTCCAGAAATTTTAAAAAATAAAATTGCTTTGAAGAAATCTTGTCATTGTATAAACCTCCTCTTTGACTTATAATCAAAGTTGACTTTTGAGGAATTTCTTTTACAATCTTTTTAAAAAACTCCAATTCTTTTTTAGACAAATTTTCTGGAAAAAAATTTATAACTTCAACACATTTTTTGTTTGAAAAAATAGGCAAAATTTTCAAGCTTTCGTCAAGAAGATGAAGATCCAAGTCTTCCGCCCAAAATCTTTGAAAATTAAAACTCAAAGCACGATTTTCAACTAAGGAATCTTGTAATTTTTTAGCATAGTATCTAACAAGATATTTTTCTTCTCCGTAAAGAAAATATAAATTTTTTAATTTATCTTGTTTTATATTTTTGTCTAAAACAAATCTCGTTATACGCAAAATCTGAATAACACCTCCTTTAAAATCATGAAACTAACGAGTTTTTAAAAAATTTAAAATATTAAAATAATTAATTTTCAACATAAAAAAATATATAAATAAACATTAAAATATTTTTAGACTTTTTAAAACTATTTTCTGTTTTACAAACAACACTTTACTTTAAAATTTAAATTTTTATAAAAAGACACTCTTAAATTTTTAAAACTTACATATAATATTGCTTACATAACTGTAAACAACATAAATTTATTTTATTTTAAATTTTTTGTCAAAAACATTTTATTTCAACAGGATTAAACCCCAAACTATCAGCAGACAACAATTTAAAATAAATCCCTTTGTATTTCCCTAAAAAAACTCTACCTAACGCAGATTTTCCATGAACATGGCCAAAATAACATTCTTTAATTTTATTTTCGAGCAATATATTAATAATTTCTTTATTAACATCAAAACCACATATAGGAGGATAGTGCAAAAAAACAATAGGTGTAAGATTTGTTTTAATTGCAAGATCAACTGAAATTCTAAGTCTTCCAATTTCTCTTTTTAAAATTTTCTCATCTTCAGGACTTTTTGCAGGATACATCCAACTACGTGCTCCACATATGCAATAATCGCCAATAGAAATAGCACTATTGTGAAGAACAAATATCGAAGAAAGTTCGTTTTCTTTTAAAAACATTTCTACTTTGCGTTTTGTAGACCACCAATAATCATGATTTCCTCTCATAATAATTTTTTTTCCTGGCAAAGACTGCAAAAAACAAAAATCGTCAAAAGATTCACGCAAAGAGATCGCCCAAGAAATATCGCCAGCTATAACAACAGTATCTTCATTTTTTATATTTTTCTTCCAATTTTTCCTCAACCTATCGACATAATCTTCCCAACCATCAAAAATATCCATAGGTTTGTCTGATTTAAAAGAAAGGTGTAAATCAGATATCGCAAAAATAGACAAATCAAATTTCCTTTCTTGTAAAAACTTCACAAACTTAGTTACATTCTACTACATCTCTTATATTTTAAAAAACAATAATTTCTCATTTTTAAATTTTTAAAAACAAAAATTAAATTTAACCTCACTGTATATTTTTTAAAAAAAATCTATAGGCATTGTTGAAAAAAATATCATTAACCAAACTTTCGCTGTACCGTTTTAAAAATGCTTCATATATCTTTTCAATGGAAAGTATGCTCGTTATATCTTCCGGCAAACTTGATCCATCAAAATCACTCCCTATGCTAATGTTCTTTTCTCCGCCTAATTCTAAAAAATGCTCTACATGGCGAAGAACGTCATTCAAATTAGCATTTTTTCTGTTTTCACTACTTAAAAAGTTTTTATGAAAGGTTACCCCAACCAAAGACTCAAACGATTTTATTAACAAAAATTGTTGGTCTGTAAGATTTCTAACATTATTACAAACTTTTCTAGAATTAGAATGAGTAACTAAAACTTTTCTACCTTTTGTATATTCAATAACATCGTAGAATAAAAAGTCATTAGCGTGAGAAAGATCTATTAAAATTCCAAGATCTAATATATTATTTATAACGCATTTACCCAAAACAGTCAAACCTCTTTGATTTGAAGATAAAACCCCGTCAAAAACCTCCCCCGAACCATTCCAAGTAAGAGTCATCAGCCTAACACCGCTTTTATACAGTTTTTTTAAAATAGAAAAATTCAAAGAAGGATTTCTAGAAAGAAAAGACATTCCTTCAATCGTTAAAATAGCACCAATATTGCCACTAGTTATTGATTCTATGTCAGACTTTTTTTTGCAAAAAACAACATTGTTATTTTTTTTTAATTCTTTATTCCAAAAATCAATTGAATTTAAAGCAAAATTAAAAGACTCATCGGGCAATTTAGTGTCATTTAACCAAATCGCAAAACATTGAACCCACTTATTAAAATATTTTCCGTTTTCAATAGATACACAAAAATTATTTTGTTTTAACTCTTTTTTCTTTGTAAAACATTCATATATAGTATCGCAATGTAAGTCAAAAAAATTCATAAAACAACTCCTAAAAATTACAATACTCTACACAAAATATTAAAATAAACTCAAGAATTAATATTTTTTTAAAAAGCGTATATTACAAATTTATGTTATCACTTAAAAATAATTCTTATTATTAACCATTTTAAAGTCATAAAATTTTGTTTTTTAAAAATTTAAATTAAAAATATTGTTAATTAATGTTAATTTATTCTTTAATTAAATAATAAAAATATTTTTGTAAATGGCAATTACATTAAATAATAAAAATCTTTAATTTAATCAAACTTAAAACAAATTAATTTTAATAAAATGATTCTTTATAAAAAGCATTTTTTATATGACGCAACTCTACTTTGTTCTTTATATAATTTAAAATTAAAACTTCTATCACATCGAACCTAGGCTGTAAAAGAGAAGGATTGCTGTTTAAAAAATCAACTGCTGTTTTAATTAACTTTTCACGTTTTCTATAATTTACAAACTCTACAGGAAGAGCAAAGTTAAAACTTGACCTAGTCTTTACCTCCACAAAGCACAGATAAGAACGGTTCTCTGCTATTATATCAATTTCACCATACCGACAATAATAATTCATTCGACAAATAATATAATTATTTTTAATTAAAAAATTTTTAGCTATTTCTTCGCCAAAATTTCCTTTTTTTATAAAATTTAAGCCTTTTTTCTTCATAAATCTGCCTCTTTTTAAAATTTAAACTTAAAGATCTATAAAAAATAAAACACAGAACATTGCTCGATGTCCGTCGACATTAATAAATATTGAATTTTAAAAGTATAATTTTCTATATTCTAAATTTAAAATTAATAAAAAACAAGCAAATTACTACTAGTGCAGAAATTAAAAAAATTAACAATGGTTTAAAATTACTTTTTTCTACATTAAGCTTTTTTGTTCTATTGAAGTTAAAGAAATTTATTTTATTGTAAGAATTTTTATTATCAACCGCAAAATCACTTAAATTTAAAATCATTTTCGACTTTTTAAAAGGTACAACGCATTTTTTATTTGACGGCTCTTTTTTTCTTTTTAAATTAGATTTTGCACGATGATTCTTGTGTCGTTTCGTATTTTTCTTATTATTGCTTTTTCTAGTTTTTTTAGTTTTTCTATGATTTTCTAATTTATTTCTACATTTTAAAACTTTATAAGAATTTTTACATTTATTATTTGGGATTTTTCTAGTCTTACCTTTTAATTTTATTTTCATATTTTCCTTGCTAACCTTCGTTTTTTTGTTTTTCTTCTTTTTTCTATTAATAAAATTTTTTTCTTTTTCTTCTTTTTTAATAGAAAAATTTTTTAAATTAGTCTTGTTTTTAAAACATTCATTTTTACTAGTTTTAAAAGAAGATTTACGCTTTTTATTGTTAGATTTTTTTATTTTTTCAAAAAATTCACATTTGCACATAGATAATGATGAAATACTACCACCTAATTGACTATTATCTTTAAATTCTGTGCAAGTGTTTTCAACACAAATAGAAGGTGGATTAATTTTTAAGTTATTTGATATATCATTTAAAATACAAGTAGTCATTTTATCAACATTCAACTTTATTTCAAGATTTGCTACTTCTTTCTTTGAAATAAATTTTATTTTAAACAAATTCAAACTTTCATTACTTGTCAAAAAACATCCTAAATTGTTGCTAAAATAAGTTACAGAAATTTCTCCCCCTTTCGAAATGCTTTTTAATTCTTTTCTTTTAATTTTTTCAGACTCATCTTCAACTAACCCTTTGTACGTAATTTCTGAACGATTGTAAATAATTCTTAGTTTAAAATTTAAAATACTACAATTATCTTCCAAATTCAAAGCGACAGTTGCAAAAAATATATCTTTCTCTTTTAAACAAATAGGAGTATCTAAAAAAATATAAGAGCAAGCAGAAACACTGATTTTAAGATGAATAATCAAAAACAACAAAAGACCTATTTTCTTAAATAACTTCATATGTAACCTCAAGATTTAATGCGCAAATTATAAAGTTCTGTGATTTTTCATTCAATAAAAAGTCTTATTCAAAAACATATTAACCCTTTGTAAAACAAACTATGTATTTTATATTTACAACCATACCATTAATTTTAACAATTTACAATAATTAGTTTTATTCACAAAAATTACCTTAAAAACATAATTTTCATATAATATTCAATTGTTTCCATTTAGTATTATATAAATTTTCATTATTAAATTTAAATTCTATGTTTTTAAAATAAAATAATTTAAATTTAGTTAAAAATACAACAAAATCTCCTCAAAACTCTACTAAAAATGTTGACAAAACTTTTTAAAAATACTTGTTTCGTATTCAACCTTTAATTTTTAAAAATTAGTTTAAAAAATCAATTGACAGCTTTAATATTATCATTGTAAAATTTACAAAGTATTGAATTTGCAGTTTATCATTATATCTTTTAATTTGTGCGGCTAATATATGATCAGCAAAACTGTTTACAGCCAGCTTAAATCAATTTCAAAAGTTTATTAAACACCTACAAAACAACAAAAATTCAAGGAATTAAAATATGAAAAATAAAAATTTAAGTTTAAGAACAATGTACAATATTTCTATAATGGCACTGGTTGTTGGAATTTTTTCATATTTAGCTTTTTCAGAGGGAGGGCTTTTTGATTTATTTAGAAATTCGAAGAGCTTTAACAAAAAATGGCTATTTTTAGCTGTTGTTCTTCATTTGTTGAATATGCTTGTAGATATTTTTAATACTTACGTTTTTGCAAACAATGTTAAAAAAATTAGTTTTAATAATTCGACTAAAGTATCTCTTGTAGGACAGTTTTTTTCAGCAATAACTCCAGGTGCCTACGGTGGACAGCCTATGCAAGTTGTTATATTGTCTAATTATGGTATAAAAAGCGGAATCGCAGTGTCTATATTAATTCAAAAATTCTTAGTGTATCAAACAGTGTTAACAATATTAAGTGCATTGGCAATTATTATAAGATTTGATTACTTCAACAATCAATTAGATAAGACGATATGGTTTTTGACGATACTAGGGTTTTTGATGCAAGCAATTGTAATACTCGGAATATTGTTATTTTCTTTTAACAAAAAACTAACAAATTTTTTAGTAAGTTCTGTTTTTAAAATATTTAAAAGTCTGCACTTTATAAAAAATTACGATGAAAAAGTAGAAAAAACTGAAAAACAACTTGAAGCATTTTATAAAGGAAATATTGAACTTTTTAAAAATAGATCACTTGTGCTTAAGACGTACACACTGACAACTATACAGTTATTGTGCATGTCTGTCGTGCCCTTTTACGTATGTAGGGCAATATACGTTTCCAGTGTTAATTTGAGCCTTATAGACATGATGTGCGCGCAAATATTTATAATCACAGCATCTTCTCTTATACCAACGCCGGGTTCCTTAGGAGCTGCAGAAGGAGCAATGGGAGTGTTTTTGATGCCGTTCTTTAATGACGAAACAATAAAGCCCGCCATTTTAATCGTGCGATTAATTTCTTATTACTTAACAATTTTCATCTCTTTTCCTTTTTCTCATTTAGCTAAAAAAAGAAAATAATTCATATAAAAATCATATTATTTTTAAATTTGTTTAAAAATCGTATCAAAAATTTTACGTTTGAAGAAAGGTGTAGTAAAAAATATGTTTTATCAAAAACCTTTAATAAGCGTTATTGTACCTATTTATAATGTAGAAAAATTTTTAAAAAAATGTTTAAAATCAATAGAGGAACAAACATATAAAAATTTAGAAGTTATACTTGTAAACGATGGTTCTCAGGACTCAAGCGGAGAAATAGCAAAGGAGTTTGCTTCTTATCGTAAAAATTTTTTATTTTTAGATAAAGAAAATCAAGGAGTATCTTCAGCCAGAAATCTAGGCCTTGAAATTGCTAAAGGAGAGTATATTTCTTTTGTAGATAGCGACGACTATATTTTTCCAAAGTTTATCGAAGAACTTTATGAAATACTAGTTAAAAATAATGCAGATATAAGTTGCTGTAGTTTTTCTCTTCACTACGAACGAATAAAAAAAAATTTCGTTTACTTTCCCGCCAAATATAAAACTTATGTGCTTGACAAAAGGAAAGCTTTAAAAAAACTTATAAGCGGAAATACTATACAAGGTTTCGTTTGGAATAAATTATACAAAAAACATTTGTTTACAAGTAACAATATAAGATTTGAAAATATGTGTTTTGAAGATCTTGTTGCATCCATTCAATTATTTTATTTTTCAAAAAAAGTAGTAGTTAAAAACAAAGCTTTGTATGCTTACACTCAAAGAAAAGGAAGCATTTTAAGAACTATGAGTTTTAAAAAAGTAAATGATTATATTAAAGCCTTCGGGTTTATAAGAAATTTTTTAGAACAAAAAGAAGAATATAAATTCTACTTTAGATCATTTAAGTCTTACAGCATAAAGATAAAATTTATAACTAGGTTATATGTCACAAATTTACATTTTAGAACATTAAATTTTAAAAACTTTCATAAAAATTTAAAAAACTCATCAGAATCTATAAAATACTTTTTAAAAAAAAATTACAAACCAACCACTAGAATTCCAACGTTAAAATTTCCGGTTTTGGAACCAGAAAGTAGAAAAAGTAGCAATATATAAAAAATTTGCAAAAAATTATAAAATGTAAAATATTAATCACTGTTAATTTATTGCAAACTTGACAATTAATGATGTTTTGTAATAATATCTTAAGTGTTTCAAGCTTTATATACTATTAAACATTAATTAGAATGATTGATTTTTTAAAAACGATCAACCGTTAAAAATTTAAAAATCCTTAAGACTTCTTATTTATTTCGTTGAGATTCTATAATTTTACAATGAGTACATAGTTTTATTTTATTTAAACTATTAATTTTAAAATAAGTTTTGCTACATAAAATTTTATTTTAAAAGTAAGGTGAGTTTTTATTTTGCACAAATCTAAAGAAAAATCTTTTGACTACAAAAATGTTAATTCTTCGGCACTTGCTTTTTTAGGTGATTGTGTTTTTGACATGATTATTCGTTTAAAACTTGTTTGCTCTTCTGATTTTCAATCGGATAATTTACACAAACTAGCAACAAAAGAAGTGTGTTGCCAAGCTCAAGCCAATTTTTTTGAAAAAATATCAAAAAACTTAACTAAAGAAGAAATGAATGTTTACAAGCGAGGCCGAAACTTTCATGTTACTAATATTCCTAAAAATGCAACAAGTTGTCAATATCATAGCGCAACAGGTCTTGAATGTCTTTTTGGATATCTTTTGCTCAAACAAGATAAAGAAAGGCTAATAAATTTATTTTCCATCGCTTACAAAATTAGTGAAGAAATTTTAAATATATTTTAATTACTTTTGTTATTAAATTCTACTTTATGTAAGAGCTTATTCTGTTTTTAAAAATTTTTGTATAATCAACGCTATATTAATCATTCTTTTTTAATCAAAATTCCACTTATTAACGTGTTTTTATTAAGATTGCTACATATCTTAATTAATTCTCTATCTAAACAATTTAATAAAATTATATTTTCAGCTTCTTTTTTGTTTGTATTTACAACACAAGCAATTGCGGAAATTTTATTGCTTTTTTCTGCTGCTTCTCCTATCGCTGCAGTTATGCCTTTCTTTTGTTTGTTTATCGTCTTATCTAAAAAAACAAAGTTTAGCCCATAAAAAACATTTTTATAAATCTCTTCTTCGGTTTTCTTTGCATTAGATTCATCAACTAATTTTTGCAAAAATCTCCAAAATTCTTTGTTATCAACAAAACTACTCATGTAAATTTTACTGTCTTCTTCGTTTTTTAAAAAAGTTGAATTAAATTTATTTTCGTTGGTTACTCTATTTATTAAGATGCATTTCATCATTCCTGTTTTGTTAAAAAAATTATACGCAGATTTTGTCTCTTCGTTAGAACAACCAGATAATATTTTCATTTCACAACTTTTTTTTATTAAATCTACAGTACACAAAATTCCTGTCGCTTTTATTAATTTTGAATTTCCGATAAAAACATCGACATCATCTCCATCAATTGCAAAAGTACCTTTTAAATATCCGTAATCAACAGGATATCTTGATTCTCTATATTTCGGGTGTAAACTATTTTTTGGCTTGTCTACAATTATTTTATTTTTTCTTAAAAACTCATCTAAAACTTTCCAAAAATTTAAGCTATACAAAATTAAACCTTTCGAACTTATTTAAAATTAATCAATATTAAGAAAATTCTAAATGAAAACAAATTACGTACAAATAAATTTTAATTTATATTTTAATAAGTTTCAACAACAAAAATTACTAAATACAAAAACTAAAAATAGAAAATTTAATTAAAGGAGGTTATTTTCTTAAAAAATAAAAATGAAAAAAAATTTTAAAAATATACCATATAATAACAGAGAATTAAGTTGGTTGGACTTTAATAAAAGAGTTTTAGAAGAGTGTTTAAGAAAAGATAATTCCGCAATAGAAAAATTAAACTTTATTTCAATAGTATCTTCAAATTTAGATGAATTTTTTATGGTTCGTGTAGGAGCTATATTAGAACAAATAAACTGTGGTTACAAAGAATCTGATTTTTCTGGATTAAACCCTTGTCAACAAATGACTAAAATTATTTTTAAAGCTCATGATTTTGTAGATAAACAATATAAATGCTTAAACCAAGTTGTACTTCCTGAAGTTAAAAAAAGTGGGTTTGTTTTTGTAGATACAAAAAAAATGTCTAGAAAACAGCTAAAATTTTCACAAGAGTATTTCGATAACGTTATTTTTCCAATTTTAACTCCTTTAGCGGTAGATAAAAGCAGACCATTCCCTCTTTTGATGAATAAAAGCTTAAACATAGTCGTGAGGCTTTTGAAAAAATCAGATCCAGACTTTAAAGTTATACAAGTTCCTTCAATTTTACCAAGATTTCTTTTTATTCCTTCAAAAAAAAATAAAAGCTACGCAATGCTTGAAAACATTATAATTCATAATCTTTACAAAATTTTCGATTCAAAAATAATAAAAGCAGCTTTTCCCTTTAGAATAACTAGAAACGCTGATTTTGACATAAATGAAGAGGCTGAAGATTTGCTTTCTGAGGTGCGAAAATCTATAAAAAAAAGAAGGAAAGGGATTCCGGTTAGACTAGAAATAGCTGCAGATACAGACTCAAAAACTAAAAAATTTTTACGTGATACAATAGAAATTGAAAAACAAAACATATATAAAATCGAAGGCCCTATAGATCTAACATTTCTTTCTAAATTTATAAACTTAGAAGACATTAAGCCTCTTAGAACTTCATCGATTTGTGTTGTAAGCCCACCAGCAGATTTTTATAACTGCACAAACATATTTTCAACCATAAAAGAAAAAGATCGAATGCTACACAACCCATACGAAAGTTTTGATCCAGTTATTGATCTTGTAAATAAAGCAGCATACGACAAAAATGTATTAGCTATAAAACAAACTCTTTACAGAGTAAGTGAAAATTCTCCTATTGTTAGCGCTTTAATAAAAGCAGCTGAAAGTGGTAAACAGGTTACTGTGCTTGTTGAAGTAAAAGCAAGATTTGACGAAGAAAACAATATAATTTGGGCAAAAAAACTAGAAAACGCTGGTTGTCACGTTATTTACGGAGTACCAGGGCTTAAAACACATTGTAAAATATTGTTAATCGCTCGCAGAGAAAAAGGAAGAATAAGAAGATATCTTCACTTTGGGACAGGAAATTACAACGAAACAACAGCTAAACACTATACAGATATAGGAATATTTACATGCAAAGAAGATTTTGGCAAAGATGGCTCTCATTTATTCAACGCTTTAACAGGTGGGTCAAAACCTAATAAATATGAAAAAATAATAGTTTCTCCGATTTATATGAGAAAATTTTTTAAAAAAATGATTAGAAAAGAAATTGAAAACAAAAAAAAAGGATTACCGAGTGGAATAATATTTAAAATAAATTCTTTGTCGGATCAAAAAATTATAAAATTATTATACAAAGCATCGCAGATGGGTGTAGAAATTAAATTGATTATTAGAGGAATTTGTTGTTTGATACCTCAAATCAAAGGAATTAGTGATAAAATAAAAGTTTTTAGTATAGTTGGGCATTTACTAGAACATAGCAGAATTTATAAATTTCAATGTGCAGGAAAACCTCGCATTTTTATAGGTAGTGCGGATTTAATGCCCAGAAATTTAGATAGACGTATTGAAGTTCTGATTCCAGTAGAGGATGAAGATTTAAAGTTGAGAATCATTAAAACAATAGAAATAATGCTGAAAGATAACGTAAATTTAAGACATCAACTTTCAGATACCAGCTATTTAAGAGTGATACGAAAAAAGAATAAAGTTTTTAACAGCCAAATAGAATTTTCAAAATTTTGTAAAGAAGAATTGATTAAAAAAATTGAAGAAAATTTTTGAATTTACAAATTTATAAATTTTTAAATTATTCAGCGCTTAAGATTTTAAAAATATTTATAAACGGTGTTTGGTGGCTTTCGTCATTATTTAGACAACTTTAAAAAAGAATAAAACATCAAAATAGAAAACAGCTTATTGTAGTTTAAAATATAATTAAGTATAAAATCATTTGAAAACACCGATTTATATTAGTTTAAACAACAATTACTTGACAAAAATTGTATTATTTTATATAATTAAGGGGTAAAGTGTATTTATTGCAGTGCTTAAACTTAAATTTACATAAAGCTAAGCACCTAAATACTAAACTAAAAAAATTTTAAACTAATAATTTAGATAGTTGTAGCTTTATACTTTACAAAATTTATTATTTTTAAACAAATTAAAAGGAGAAATTTTAATGAAAAAGAATTTTAAAGAAAAAAGAAAATTAATAGCTGCTAAACGTTTAACCTCGGTTTTAGTCACGTCAACTATTTTAACAGCGGGTTTAACAACTACTTCACATGCTTCTAACAGGGAGACTTTGAAAGCAACAATAAAACTTAATAATGATAAAATACAGAAATTAACTCATGAAAAAGAAAAAATAAATAAAAAAATAAAAGAAGAAAAACAGGAAATTGCTGAGCTTGAAAATAAAATATTTGATATTTTTAAAAATTTAAAACAAAGTTCGTTCCAAGATTTAAATAAAAAAATTGAAGAATTCAAAAATGACTGGGGAAAATCTTCGGACTTTCAAAAAGTTTTAAACGATAATAGTAAAATTTTATACTTGTTGAAAAAAAAGATTTACAAGCTATATGAACGTGATATGTATTTCGTTAATTTTAAAAAAATATTTAAAAAAATAATTGATTATAATAATGATCCAAATGCAACAGGTCCATTCTTTTACAAAAACGATACTGGAAAATTAAAAGATCTTATAATAAATATTTTAAAAAATCTTGAAAACATTCCTGATGCAGTAGAAATGAAAAAACAAATAATAGAATATTTGGCATTAATGGCAAAAAATTCAGATCTTTATCAAAATATTGATGAAATTTTTTTTAAACCCGAATATAAAAGCTATCTTCAAAGTCTTGATATGACTAAATATTCTTCTTGTTTAGTATCAGCACAAGATCTATATAATGTTCCTTATACTTATATGATAAACAAAAACGCTTTTTTTGAAATTATGTCTAAATATTTAAAAAAAATAGTAAACCAACTAAAAAAAACACAAAACCAAATAGCACAACTACAAACTTTATTTAAAAATTTTGAAGTCATAACAAAACTCCTACAAAATAAACTTATGCACCTTCAAAATTTAGAAAAACTAGAAAAAGAACTTAAAAAAAATCAAAAAGAGTTAGATGAAATCATAGAACAAAAAGATAAACTAGAAAGCCTTCCTTACTCTGATCAAAAGTCTTCTGACCCAAAAAAGGTAAATCTTAAAGTTGGAAAACAGCAAAATGATTCTAATAAAAAGGTTGATGATTGTAAGGCAGTTCAAAACCAAAAAGAAAAAGATCTTGATATTAATAATAAGAAAAAAATAGAAGATAAAGAATACAATACTGTTCCTTTCAAAATTAATGGTAAAGACGGCAATAAAAGTCCTTCTTCTAAATCTAAACCAAAAACAGGTGTTAACTCAAACAACTGGAGCCTTTTGACAGCCTCTTCTCTAATGGTTGCAGCAATTGGATTGTTTTTATCTAAGTTCCTCTTTAAAAAAAGAAAGCTAAGCGAAATTTCTAATTAAAAACAAAGTAGTTTTAAAAATAAATTCTAAGATTCAAAATAACATAGACTACCTCGCTTGGGGTAGTTTTTTGTTTACAGCAGAATGAAAAACTTTTTACTACTGTTTAATAATAAATAAAGAAAATAGAAAAAAGATGAAATGTAGTTTTAAAAGTAAATGAAGAATTTAAAATATAATTAAACAGAAATTTATTTGAAAATAGCAATTTATATCAGTTTAAACAATAGTTACTTGACAAAATTTATATTATTTTACATAATAAGAGGGTAACGTTGCATTTAATATACTTATTGTGCTTGTTGTTCACATAAGCACTAGCTGACAAACAAACAATTACAAACTTTCCTATACTTTAATAAAATTTATTATTTTAAAACAAATTAAAAGGAGAAATTTTAATGAAAAAGAATTTTAAAGCAAAAAGAAGATTAACAGTTGCTAAACACTTAACCTCAGTTTTAGTTGCGTCAACTATTTTAACGGCAGGTTTAACAACTACTTCATATGCTGTTTCTGACAAAGAAACTTTTGAAAAAGAAAAACAGAACCTTGAGAAATTTGAAAATGAAATATCTGATATTTTAGAGAATCCAGAACAGAATGCAAATGAATATTTAAAAAAAGAAATTAAAAAATTTAAAGATAGCTATGAAAAGCCTTTTGACTTGGAACAAGATTTAGAAAATAGTAGTATAACTTTAAATTTGTTAAAAAAAGACATTAACAATATAAATGAGCACAAAGAATATTTAGAAAATTTAATAAAAATATTAAAAAACTTAATTTCTTATAATGAAAAATCGCAATTTTCAACGGACGGTTGTTATGCGGATACATTAAAATTAGAAGATTTTATAAAAACCACGTTAAAACAACTTCAAGACATTCCTAATGCAGTAGAAGAAAAAGAACAAATAATAAAATATTTAATAATAATGGCAAAATGCGCATATGATGATTTAAATCTTGAAGGAATATTTACAAATTTTAAAAGTTGTTTTAAAGATTGTAATGCAAGTAACTATCCTTTCACAGAATTATTCCCTGGCGCGATTGATTATCTTTGTATAAAAGACGTAAAAGCTTTTAATGAAACTATGCTTAAATATATTGAAAAAATAAAAAAATCACAACAAACAATAGTACAAATAAATTTTTTAAAAGAACTTTTTGAAAAGAAAATTAAATGTCTTCAGAATTTAGAAAAATTACAGAATGTAAATCTTAAAGGTGGCAAACAGAAAAACAACGTTCCTTGCAAGGTTAATGATAAAAGCGGCGATAAGGGTTCATCTAAACCAAAGACAGGTGTTAACTCGGAGAACAACTGGAGCCTTTTAACAGCTTCTTCCTTAATGGTTGCAGCGATTGGAGTGTTTTTATCTAAGTTCTTCTTTAAAAAAAGAAAGATAAACGAAATTTCTAATTAAAAATAAAACTTCTAATTTAAAACAAAGTAATTTAAAAAATAAATTTTAAGATCTAAAATGACGTAAACTACCTCGCTTGGGGTAGTTTTTTGTTTACGGCAGTTACTTGACAAAATTTATATTATTTTATATAATTAAAAGGTAAGGTGTATTTGTTGCTGTGCTTAACTTAAATTTACATAAGCGCTTAAATACTAAACTAATAAAATTTTAAACAAATAATTTAAATAGTTGTTAGCTTTATACTTTACAAAATTTATTATTTTAAAACAAATTAAAGGGAGAAATTTTAATGAAAAAGAATTTTAAAACAAAAAGAAAATTAACAGTTGCTAAACGTTTGACCTTAGCTTTAGTTGCATCAACTGTTTTGATAACGGGTTTAACAACTACTTCACATGCTGTTTATGATAAAAAAACTTTAAAAGTAGAAAAAAAATTTAATAATAACAAAATGCAGCAATTAGCTTATGAAAAAGAAAAAATAAATAAAAAAATGGAAGAGGAAAAACGGAAATTTAACAAACTTGAAAATAAAATACTTAATATTTTAGAAAATTTAGAACAAAGTTCGAATGAATATTCAAAGAAAGAAATTAAAAACTTAAAAAACAATTATAAAAAATCTTCTAACTTACAGGAAAATTTAAAGAATATTGATACAATTATTAATTTATTTAAAAAAGATCATAACAACCTAAACTGTAGTTTAGAAATATTAACAGATTTGATTTCATATAACATGGGTCCAGAGGGAAAATTAAATTTAGGCTTTTATTCTGTAAGCAATTTAATAAAATTTATAAGTGACACATTAGAAAAACTTAAAAATTTTCCTGATGATATGCAGGAAAAAGCACAAACAAGGGAATATTTTATTATAATGTTAAAATGTTCAATTCTTCATATTAAAAAACTAGAAAGTAATAATCAGCAATATATTAATGAATTTATTAAAAACTTTAATAAAGGAAAATATCCTTTCATAAGTAAAACAAGTAATAACAATTATAGTGATTTTAAAATTAATAACATAGCAGGCTTTATTGAAGCTGTGCTTAAACATATTGAAAAAATAAAAAAATCACAAAAAGAAATGCAAGAAACAATAACACAAATAAATTTTTTAAAAGAACTTTTAGAAAAAAAGGTTATATGTCTTCAAAATTTAGAAAAACTGGAAAAAGAACTTAAAAAAAATCAAAAAGAGTTAGATGAAATCATAAATCAAAAAGATAAACTAGAAAGCCTTCCTTATTCTGATCAAAAATTTTCTGACTCAAAAAAGGTAAATCTTAAAGTTGAAAAACAGCAAAATGATTCTAATAAAAACGTTGATGATTGTAAGGTGGTTCAAAACCAAAAAGAAAAAAATCTTGATATTAATAATAGCAAAAAAATAGAAGATAAAAAATATAACACTGTTCCTTGCAAAATTAATGGTAGAGACGGCAATAAAGGCCCTTCTTCTAAATCTAAACCAAAAACAGGTGTTAACTCAGAGAACTGGAGTTTTTTAGCAGCTTCTTTTTTATCAGTTGCAGCGATTGGATTGTTTTTTTCTAAGTTCTTCTTTAAAAAAAGAAAGCTAGACGAAATTTCTAATTAAAAATAAAATTTCTAATTAAAAACAAAGTAATTTAAAAAATAAATTTTAGGATTTAAAATGACATAAACTACCTCGCTTGGGGTAGTTTTTTTTATAAATAAAATATTATTTTAAAAAATTTATTGTAGATTTTTTTTATTTTTCTTAAATTTTAAATACTAATTTTAAAAATAAAATTACTCTTAATAAATTGCTTTGTTTTAATATTTTTAAAAGTCTATTAAGCTTAATCTAATTCTTTTTTTGAGGAAACATTACAAATTACTTCTCCATCTATCATTTTTACAAAAATATCTCCGCCTACATTAACATCTTTAATACTTTTTATTACTTTATTAAACTGATTTCGTGATATCGTGTACCCCATCTTCAAAATTTTAAACGGTGAAAGTACATCAATCTTAGAAGCTATTTGAGTTAATTTTTCTTTTGTTTTGCTAATTTTTCTACTAAAAACTTCTTTAATCTCTTGATACAATGAATCTAAAGACAAATATCTTTGTTGCAAACTTTGTAAAAAATAAATATTAAAAGAGGTTAAATATTTTAATTGCTGTTTTTTATTTTCAATCAAATTAATAATAAAATTATAAAAAATAAAACTAAAATTTTCTAAATTTGATAAAATCTCTTTTTGATTTTTAGAAACTAATTCCGCTGCAGCAGACGGCGTAGGAGCTCTTAAATCTGAAACAAAATCACAAATTGTAAAATCTGTTTCATGGCCAATTGCCGAAATAACAGGAATCTTGCAATTAAAAATTGCTCTTGCTAAAACTTCTTCATTAAATGACCAAAGTTCTTCAAGACTTCCTCCTCCTCTGGCAATAATTACAACATCCAAATTATCTTCTTTGCTGATTTTGTAAAGAACTGAGGAAATTAATTTTGCAGCATTTTTTCCTTGAACTAGAATTGGATAAAAAATAATTTCCGGCAAAACAAATCTTCTCTCCAAAACTTGTAAAATATCATACAATACAGAGCCTGATCGAGAAGTTAAAACTCCTATTTTTTCTGGAAAATTAGGAATAGATTTTTTTTTAGTTATGTCGAATAAACCTTCTTTTTGAAGTTTTTTCTTTAGCTGTTCAAAAGCAAAATTTAGCGAACCAATACCCTCCGGGTTCATATCTTCTACATAAAGTTGATATTGACCTGTTTGAGCATAAATAGACACACGCCCCCTTATTAAAACACTAACTCCATCTGTTGGGGCAAACTGTAAATTTTTTGTAAAACTTGAAAACATAACACACTTTATAACACTATTTTCATCTTTTAAAGAAAAATAAAAATGACCAGAAGCATAATGATTTTTAAAATTTGAAATTTCGCCCTCAACTAAAACATTTTGTAAATACTCATTACCTTCAAACAAAGATTTAACATAATAATTAAGGGAAGAGACGCTAAGAATAGCAGGTTTCATTTAATAATCCTCAAAATACGCGTAAAACAATTTAATTTAAAAATTTATATTTTGTTTAAAAATTAAAAATAAAAAACATTTATATAAAACACTTGTCAAAAAATTAAAAACATATTAAGCTAAACTATTCTGCGTTTTAACGAAACAATTTTTAAAAGTTCTAGGCAGTGTGATTTATAGATTTCAACTTTATAGCAATGATCCCTAAAACACCATTTACAAAAACAGGATCTCCTTCCGTTCCGTATTTTTTCGCAATTTCTATCGCTTCATTTATTGAAACGCTTATTGGAATAGAATCAACAAATATCATTTCAAATATTGCTATTTTTAAAACACAAAGCGCAACTTTTGAAAGACGATTTTTTTCCCAAGCTATAATATTTTTTTCTATCATATTTTCTATTTTATTATGATTTTCACACACACCTTGAAATAGAAATTCAGCAAATTTAGTGATTTTAAAATCTTCTACTAATAATTTTGAGTTAATTATTCTTTTAAAACCTTTAGAACTAAACATACTTTCAAATAACAATAAAAACGCTTGCTCTCTTTGTTGATGTCTGTTCATTTTTATTTCTCCTTATCTTGCAAAAAACTAAAATAATTGAAACTTACATTCATTATAACATAAAAAAATGTTTTTAAAAGCAAACTTAAATTATCGTTTCGGCGCACAAACTTTATTTAAAACCTTTTAAAGCAAATTGACTGTAAATCAAAATAAGTTTATGATGGGGACATTGTTTAATTTATTAGCATAGTCTATCAGAGAATTAAAGTTTTAAAAGAAGGTTTCAACATGCTACTTAATTTAAACTGCAAATATTTAGAAAAATTTATATCATTTAAAGAATATTTTAAAATAAAAACAAAAATAGAACAAGCGCATAATTTGTTGCATTTTAAAAATTCCAGATTAAAAGAGTATTTAGGGTGGGTTTCTTTGCCTAAAAACTATAACAAAACAGAATTCAACGAAATTTTAAATACTGCTAAAAAAATACAAAGCGACAGTGAAGTGCTAGTAGTAATAGGAATTGGCGGTTCATACATAGGAACAAGAGCTGCTATTGAGTTTTTAAAATCTAATTTTTATAACAACTTGCCAAAAAATACGCCGAACATTTATTTTGTCGGAAATAGCATAAGTGCTTCATCGCTCTGTGATGTTTTAAAACTTTGTAATAATAAAAAAATATCTTTAAACGTAATATCAAAATCTGGAACAACCACAGAGCCTATGATAGCATTTAAGATTTTTAAAGAATTTATGGAAAAATCATACGGTAGAAAAGAAACAGCTTCTCGCATATATTGTACAACTGGTGCAGAAAACAGCGTTCTTAAAACAATAGCTACAGAAAATGGATATAAAATTTTTAACATACCAAAAGATATAGGCGGAAGATTCTCTGTTTTAACTGCAGCGGGACTTCTGCCTATTTCCGTTAGTGGGGCAAATATTTCCAAAATAATGAAAGGAGCTCTTTTTGCATATAATGACTCGCTTAGCATAAAATCATCAGAAAATCAATGTTATAAATACGCCGCTATACGAAACATATTATATAAAAAATCTAAAAACATCGAAATAACTGCATTTTTCGAACCAAGATTTTCGTTTCTTGGAAAATGGATTGAACAATTGTTTGGAGAAAGTGAAGGCAAAGATTTAAAAGGTATTTTTCCCACATCCATGATTTTTTCAACAGAACTTCATTCAATGGGCCAGTTTATTCAAGACGGAAGTAGAAATATTTTTGAAACTATTTTGTTCATTGACAATGTGGGAAATGATATAAAAATAGAAAATAGTAAAAATATGAGTTCATTTGACTTTTTATCTGGAAAAACTATGAATTGGGTAAATAAAAAAGCTTTTGAAGGCACTGTTGCTGCGCACGAAGATGGAAATGTTCCTGTGGTTATTTTGCAATGTGAAAATGCATCCGAAGAAACTCTTGGTTATATTTTTTATTTTTTCGAAAAAGCATGTGCTATTTCTAGCCTTATTATGGGCGTTAATCCTTTTAATCAACCAGGTGTAGAAAATTATAAGAAAAATATGTTTACACTTTTAGGGAAACCAGGCTACGAAAACTATAAAAAAATTTAAGACAAAAATTTAAAAAACTGAAAAGTTATTGTTAAAGTAATTAGAAAACCCGTTAATCTATCTTTTGAAAATTAACATATGCTAACATTGTGGCATATTATTAAAAAATAGGATTTTATTAAAGCTTTATCGCAATTTTCATTTGTTATTAATCAATAAAACTTTTTATATTAGCTTTTCGTCCTATTTATCTAAATTAAATAAGAAATTATTAATTAAACTTTCTGTATTCATTTTTTAACAAAATGTTAGATGTTTAAAATTTAAAAGAAAAAATATACAACGATTTAATAAAATAATTTAATGTTTAAAAAGAGGGAAATTAAATTGAATTTTTCAAATTTTAATATAAAAATTTTTCACACTAATGATATACACGGAAGAATGCTTTTTGATAAAAATAATGAATCTATAGGAATTTCTAAAATAAGTTACTTAATTTCAAAGCTTAAATCTAAAAATAAAAATGTTTTACTTTTTGACGCTGGTGATGTTTTGCACGGCCAAACCATAGTAAACACTTCAAAAGGAAAATCAGCTGTTAAACTCATGAACATGGCAGGATATAACTACTTCACTCCCGGCAATCATGACTTTAACTATGGTTTTGAGCAACTGCTGATGCTTCAAAAAGACATGAATTTTAAAGTATTAGCTGCTAATGTTGTTTTTTTAAACGGCAAACTTTTATTTGCTGAAAATGATATAATTAAAGTTGAAAATAAAAAAATAGGAATATTTGGGCTTACAACTCCGGAAACAGCATTTAAAACAAATCCGAAGAATATAAAAGAAATTTTATTTAATGATCCTGTTAAAATAGCAAAAGAACAAGTTAAACTACTCAAAAATTTAAATTCAGATATAATAATCGCTTTAACACACCTTGGAATAGACGATGAAAGCATAGGGTTTAGATCTTACGATGTTAGAGATAATACTGAAGGGATAGATTTAATAATAGATGGTCACAGCCACAGCGAATTATCTAAAATAAAACAAAATTCAAACAAAGCGATAATAGTATCAGCTGGAGCATATTTGGAAAATCTTGGCAGCGTTGATATTTCAATAACTAATAATACAAAAAAAATAAAAGCAGAAAATATACCGTTTTCCAATTTTATTCTTACAAAAACGGATAAAAAAGTTGATAAACTGGCAAATAAAATTAAAAAGAAAATTCTGCCTCTTCTTTGTAAAATTGTCGGAAAAACGAAGGTTTACTTAGAAGGTAAAAAATCAGCTGTGCGCACACATGAAACTAATTTAACTAAAATCGTGACTGACGCTGTAAAAAAAAAGACAAACGCTCAAATTGTTTTTTTAAATGGAGGCGGGTTTAGAGCAAGCATAAATATTGGCGTTATAACTATGAATGATGTAATTTCCGTTCTGCCTTTCGGTAATTTTATAGTAACTAAAATAATTAGCGGGAAAGATATAATCAAAATGTTAGAAAGAGGTTTAAGTAAATATCCTGCTCCTACTGGTAGTTTTCCTCAAGTAGCAGGTTTAAATTGTATTTTTGATACGAATAGCGTTGCTAATTCAAGAGTAAAATCAGTTATAGTCGAAAATTTGCCTATCGATGTTAACAAAAATTATTTAGTCGCAACTAACGATTTTATTTCACATGGCGGCGATGGATATAATATGACGAAAAACCACTCAGAAATTCAAAAATTTCCACAAATTGATGAAATCTTTGCAGAGTACATTCCAACTATTAGTCCTATTTTGGGCCAAGATGAAACTTGCAGAATTTCTGTACAAAATTTAAAAAACTAACTTTCTAATTAATATTTTTATCAAATCAGTACATTTAAAAATCAATCTAATAAAAACTTTACTATAAATAAACATCTAAAAACCATTATTTTTTTCGATGAATTAATTAAAATTAAAATTTTACATCAAAATATAAATTGCTTTAACTCTAAAATTATTGCGGCAAATTTTTAATAATGACTCTTTCCTATTATATCTTTTAAACTTTTTATATTATATTTTTTAATTTTTTTCGGCAAATCACTTATTATCTCTTTACATACAGTGGGATTTATTAAATTTTGAGACCCAATCTGTGTGGCCGTTGCACCGGCATACATGAATTCTATAACATCATCACTATTTGAAATTCCACCCGATCCCATTATTGGAACTTTTACGTTTTCAAAAATTTCATAAACAAGGCGCACAGTTAAAGGCTTTATTGCAGGACCTGAAAATCCTGCTTTTTTAGTGGAAACAACTACCTTTCCATTGCGAGGATCTATTGCCATTCCAAAATAAGTATTACAAGCTGTTATGCCGTTAGCACCCGCATCTTCAGCAGCTTTTGCTACGCTAATTACATTTTCTGTATTGGGCGAAAGCTTTATAAAAAAAGGTTTTTTAACAACTTTTCTAATTTCCCTACATAAAGAATAAATATTTTTTTCTGATGAGAAAAATTTTCCTTCTTCTTTTTTTATGTTAGGACAACTGATATTTATTTCAAGCATTCCAACAATTTCTATATCATTAAACTTTTTTGCGACATAAACATATTCTTCTTCAGAAAAACCCGCTACACTTGCTATAATTTTTTTTTTAAAAATTTTATTAATTTTCAAAACTTCATCTTCTAAAAATGCTTCTATTCCCGGATTTTGCAACCCTATCGCATTTAACATGCCACTTTTGCACTCTGCAATTCTAGGAGTATCGTTTCCAAAACGAGCAGATTTTGTAATGCTTTTTAAAACCATACTTCCCAAAATATTTATATCATAAAAGTCTTTAAATTCATAACCAAAACCAAAAGTACCGCTAGCTGGTATGATAGGATTATCAAGCATCATTGAACTTAATTGCACATTAAGGTTGCTCACTAAAATACCACCTCAGAACTTTTAAAAATAGGACCTTCTGCGCAAACTCTTTTGACTTTAGTACTAGTCCTTAAGGAACAACCCATACATGCACCAAAACCACAACCCATGCGCTCTTCAAGCGATAATTGCCCTTCTTTTCCAATTTTATGCACAGCTTTCAACATCGCTAGCGGTCCACAAGTAAAATAATAATCATGAGAAATTTCTTTTAAAATATCTGTAACTAAACCCTTTTTCCCTATTTTTCCATCAATACTTGCAACATGCAATTTAGAAATATCTAAAAACTCTTTTACAAAAAAAGATTCTTCATAAGTTGTAAAACCAAGCACCACTTCAAAATTAATTTTTAGTTTTTTAAGTTCCTTCGCAAGAAAATATAAAGGTGGTATTCCCACTCCTCCTCCAACTAAAATTATCTTTCCTCTTTTCTCTACATCATTAAGATCAAAACCATTTCCTAAAGGATAAAGTACATTTAAACTTTTATTTGGTTTCATTTTACTAAGGCTTTTTGTACCTTTCCCGACGATTTTATAAATTATGCTTATAGTATCTTCCTTAAAATTACAAATACTAAAAGGTCTACGAAGAAAAAAATTTTCAATTTTTATATTTATAAACTGCCCTGGAACTGGTAAATTTTCTATGTAACCAAAAATTTTCATCAAAAAAATATTTTTAGCTAATTTTATATTCGACTTTATTTTTAAAACAACTTGACTCTTCAAAAATAAACCTCCGTTTCAAAAAACTCAATGCAAATTTTATATTTCACAAACATCAAATGTAATATCTTTAAGAACGTCTAACAAAACGTTAACTGTATCTAAAGAAGTAAAAATACCAACGTTGTTTTCAACAGCATGCCGCCTTATTATAAAACCATCTTTTGCGTTATCATCGTTGAAGCTTGTGGTATTTATAACGTAAGTTATATAACCTCGTTTTAAAGCATCAAGAATTTCAGTGCTTCCTTGGCTTATTTTTTTCTTGTAACGAGTTTTTATCCCGTTCTTTCGAAGAAACTCTGACGTTCCTTTTGTAGCCTCTATATTAAACCCTAAATCATAAAATTTTTTAACAAGAAAAAATGCCTTTTTTTTGTCTTCATCAGCAACCGTTACAAACACCGTTCCATAATTTTCTACACGCAACCCAGATGCTTTCAACGATTTATAAAGAGCTCTATTTAGAATATTGTCATATCCTATAGCCTCACCTGTAGATTTCATTTCAGCAGACAAATAAGTATCTGCTCCAAAAATTTTTGAAAAAGAAAAAACAGGACTTTTAACATACCAACGTTTCTTTTCTTTTAAAACCCCAGTTTTATATCCTTGATCTTTCAATGTTCGCCCCAGTTGAACTTTTGTTGATATATTTGCAAGATTTACCCCCGTCGCTTTAGAAATAAAAGGCACCGTGCGACTAGACCTAGGATTTACTTCTATTACAAAAACATTTTTATTTTTATCTACTATAAATTGAACATTGAAAGGTCCTTTAATTCCTATAAAAAGCCCTAAATTTATTGTAAAATCAGCAATTATTTTTTTTACATCTTGATCTATTGAAAATGTTGGATAAACACTTATCGAATCTCCGGAATGAATACCTGTTTTTTCTACATGTTCCATAATACCAGGTATAAATACATCTTTCCCATCACAAACAGCGTCAACATCAAGTTCCTTGCCTGAAATATATTTATCTATTAAAACTGGCTTGCCTTCACTTACAGATACTGCTTCTTTTAAATATTGCTCAAGATCATAATCATTTCGAACAATTCTCATCGCTCTCCCGCCAAGCACAAACGAAGGTCTAACAAACACTGGATATTTAAGTTCATTCGCAACTTTTCTTCCCTCATCTACGTTCACAACTGTTTTTCCAGAAGGTTTTGGAATGTTCATTTTTTCTAAAAGTTTTTCAAAAGATTTTCTATCCTCTGAATTTTTAATAGCAGATATATCTGTACCAATTATATTAGCTCCCATTTCCTTTATTATATGAGCTAAATTTATAGCTGTTTGACCGCCCAAAGAAACTATAACGCCGTCCGGTTTTTCTAAATCTATAATGTTCATAATATCTTCAGGACAAAGCGGTTCAAAATAAAGTTTATCAGAAATAAAATAATCAGTTGAAACTGTCCCAGGATTATTATTTATAACTATAGCTTCAAATCCAGATTCTTTTATCGCCAAAATTGAATGAACTGTTGAATAATCAAACTCTATACCCTGCCCAACTCGCACAGATCCAGACCCTATTACTATTACCTTTTTTTTGTTACTAGTTACAGACTCATTTTCATTATCGTAACAAGAATAAAAATATGGCACATATGAATCAAATTCATTTGCGCAAGTATCAATCATTTTGTAAACAGGCCGTATATTATTGTCTTTTCTTAAATTAAATATTTTTTTAAAGTCTTCTCCCCACAAATATCCTATAAACTCATCAGAAAATCCAAAAAATTTTGATTTCTTCAAACATTCTATATTTCGAGGATTTTTTAAAAGTTCATTTTCTATATTCACTATATTTTTAATCTTAGTTATAAATAAAAAATCAATTTTAGTAATCTTGCATATTTCAAAGGCGTCTACACCTCGCCTTAAAGCCTCAGCAATTATATATATACGTTCGTCTGTTGGATATTTTAAACTGTCAATTAATTCAAAAGTTTTATATTCGCTAAACTTTTTAAGCCACAAATGACTTGCCGGAAATTCTAGGCTGCGAATAGCTTTTAAAAGACTCTCTTCAATAGATCTACCAATTGCCATAACTTCACCAGTAGATTTCATTTGAGTCGATAATTTTCTAGATGCTTCTGTAAATTTATCAAACGGAAAACGAGGAATTTTAGTTACAATATAATCTAAAGTAGGTTCAAAACTCGCAGGAGAATTGCAAAGCTTTATTTCATCAAGAAGCATGCCAATAGACACAAGCGCTGAAACTCTAGCGATAGGATATCCACTTGCTTTAGATGCTAAAGCCGACGATCTAGAAACACGCGGATTAACTTCTATTATAAAATAATTAGACGAATAAGGGTCGAGTGCAAATTGAACATTACAGCCGCCTTCTATTTTAAGCTTGCGTATCATTAAAAGAGCGGCGTCTCTTAACATGTGAAATTCCTTGTTTGTCAATGTTTGAGAAGGACACAAAACAATTGAATCGCCAGTATGTACTCCTACAGGATCTAAATTTTCCATATTGCAAACAGCTATTGCATTATCATTTGCATCTCTTATCACTTCATATTCTATTTCTTTATAGCCTAAAACTGATTTTTCTACCAAAACTTGTGACACTGGCGATAATCTAATAGCATTTTCTAATATCTCTTTTAATTCTCTTTCGTTATTTGCAAATCCTCCACCTGTACCTCCAGAAGTAAACGCTGGGCGCAAAACTAAAGGGTATCCTATCTTTTCTGATATTCCAATGGCTTCATTTAAATTTTTCGCCACATCAGATTCTAAACAAGGCTCCCCAATCTCTTCGCATAACAACTTAAACTTTTTTCTGTCTTCCGCTTTTTCAATCGACTCAAACTTAGTTCCAAGTAACTCACAACCACATTCGTCTAATATCCCTTTTTTAAACAACTGCATAACTAAATTAAGACTAGTTTGCCCACCAAAACCTGCCAATACAGCATCTGGACGTTCTTTTCTTATTATTCTTGCAACAAATTCAAGCGTCAATGGTTCCATATAAACTTTGTCAGCAATACCTTTGTCAGTCATAATAGTTGCAGGATTCGAGTTCACAAGTATCACTTTTTTCCCAATCTCTTTTAAAGCTAAACAAGCTTGAGTTCCAGAATAATCAAACTCTGCTGCTTGACCTATAACTATAGGCCCAGAACCTATTATTAAAATATTCTTAACATCTTCTCGATTTGGCATAAAATAAATCTCCGATTTTTTATTTTAACTTAATTTTAAAATTTACAATTTACCTATAAACCTATCAAACAAATATGAACTATCTTGAGGCCCAGGAGAACTTTCTGGATGATATTGTACTGAAAAAACATTTTCATTTTTTATTTCAATACCTTCAACAGCATCGTCTAGCAAATTTACATGCGTCAAAAAAATTTTTGTGTTTTTTAAACTTTCTTTTTTTACAGCATAAGAGTGATTTTGCGAAGTTATTTCAATTTTATCAGTAGAAATTTCTTTAACAGGATGATTACCACCGTGATGTCCAAACTTCATCTTGTAAATTTCGGCACCATTAGCTAAAGCTATTAATTGATGGCCAAGACAAATACCAAATATAGAAATCTTTCCTTGTAAATTTTTTATAACTTCAATAACTTTTAAGTTATCCCTAGGATCTCCCGGCCCATTTGAAATTAGTAAACCATTTGGATTAAGTTTTAGTATCTCTTCGCTAGAAGTGTTATATGGAACAACAATCACATTGCATTTTCTTTTTACAAGAGATTTTATAACACTAAGCTTCACTCCACAATCTAAAACCACCACTGTATATTTAAAATTTGCAGTACAACTACGCCATTTTTTTTTGCAAGAAACATTTCGCGTTTGATTTGTTATCTTTTTTGATTTTTTTAAAATACTCAAACCTTCATCTAATGTTGTGTCAGAAGACGTCAATAAAACACGAATGCTGCCTTCATCTCTAATCATTTTAGTTATTTGCCTTGTATCCACAAAAGATATTCCGGGAATATTGTACTCTTTTAAATCTTCTTCAAGAGTCTTTGTACATTTATAGTTTGACGGACTGTTGTTGTATTCTCTTACTATAAATCCACCTAAAAAAGGTCTTGGCGTCTCATAGTCTTCGTCAGTAATACCATAATTCCCTATTAAAGGATATGTCATGCAAACTATTTGTCCAAAATAAGAAGGATCTGAAAATATTTCTTGATATCCAACCATCGAAGTGTTAAAAACAGCTTCTTTAACAGTATTTACGTCAGCACCAAAACCTGTACCTAGAAAACTTTTGCCATTTTCAAAAATTAATTTTTTATTTACCATAATTTTCCCTTTTCAAAAATTTTTATAAACTACTCTACCATCAAATATTGTAGCAACTATCTTTCCTTTAACTTTTTTATCTTTAAATGGAGTAGAACGACCTTTTGAAAAAAATTTATCTGGGTCAACAATCAAACTTTTCTTAAGATCTATAATAACCATATCAGCATTAAAAAAAGGCTTAATACCACAATTAATGTTTATAATTTTAGCAGGATAAAAGCTCATTAAATTCAGCAATTTATCTATAGATAATTTACATGTAGTCACTAAACTTTCATAAAGCACAGAAAAGGCACATTCAAGCCCCACAACACCCATAGCACTTCCTTTAAGACCCTTGCTCTTTTCATTTTCTGTATGTGGAGCGTGATCTGTTGCAATAGCATCTATTGTTCCATCCGTAATAGCATTAATCAAAGCTTCTTTGTCTTTTTTTGTTCTAAGAGGAGGCGACATTTTAAAACATCCATCGTCTTTCAAATCATCTTCGCAAAGTATTAAATGATGTGGAGTAACCTCACACGTTGCTGAAAGATTTTGTCTTTTCGCTTCTCTTATAAGCTCAACACTTTCTTTTGTAGAAACATGACAAACATGATATTTACACTTATTTTTCTTCAATAAATATAAATCTCTTTTTAATTCTTCATATTCAGAAGCATTACTTACAGCTTTCAGCCCAGTTCTTTTTGAATATTCTCCTTTGTTAACACACCAATTCTCAGGTGTAAAATTTTTGTCTTCACAATGAGCACTTAATAAAACATTTTTTTCACTCGCTACCTTCATTGCCATTTTCATAATTTTTTCGTCTTGCACAGAATTTCCATCATCAGAAATTCCAACACATCCATTAACCGGCGTCACAACTTTCTTTCCTTCTCTATTTAAAGTTATAGACATAAAAGGAAGAACTCTACATTTTGCATCTTCTTTAATTATTTTCTTTTCAATTTCTAAATTCTTCTTACAATCTGGAGTAGGATTTAAATTCGGCATAGCACAAATAGTAGTAAAACCTCCGGCAACAGCAGCAGCAGTTCCAGAAGAAATTGTTTCTTTTTGTTCAAAACCAGGCTGCCTTAAATGAACATGTAAATCAACAAACCCTGGAGATACTATTAAATTTTCAGCATTTATAACATATTCAGTCTTTTTCTTAATACCCACGCCTACTTCCTTTATAATTCCGCCTTCACAAAGTACATCTTGCTTTAAAAAACCTTCACCATTAAAAACTAAACCATCTTTAATCAAAATTTCCATACTCATTTATTCCTTAACAAATATTCAATCACAGCCATACGAACAAACACACCGTTTTTCACTTGTTTTAAAATTCTTGATTTTTCACACTCAACTAAGTTATCAGAAATCTCCACATTTCTATTCACAGGTCCAGGATGCATTATTATTGAGTTTTTCTTCATAAAGCCAATGTTTTTAGAGTTTATCCCAAATTTTTCGTTATATTCCTGAAAAGACATATTAAATTTCTTATCATGTCTTTCAAATTGAACTCTCAACATAATAACAACATCACAACTCAAAAGACCATCTTCTAAGGGAATAAAAATTGCGTCTTTTTCTAAATATTCGTTGGGTCCGCTAATAAAAACTTTTGCACCTAATCGCTTCATTATTTTTAAATTACTATGAGCAACTCTAGAATGTAAAATATCGCCCACCATTAATATTTTAAGCCCTTTTATAAAGCCAAACTCTTGTTTTATAGTTAAAATATCAAGCAACGATTGAGTAGGATGATTGCTAGTTCCATCTCCCGCATTTATAACTTTTGTTTTTATTTTGCCTGCAAGTTCTTTGTAATATTCATTTTGCAAAGATCGAATAATCAACAAGTCGATACCAAAACTGTCAAAAGTTTTAACTGTATCAAAAAAAGACTCATTTTTTTTTATAGAAGAACTTTTTTTATTAAAAGAAATAACCTTCATTTCTAGCTTTTCTTCTGCTATTTGAAAACTATATTGAGTTCTTGTAGAAGGCTCAAAAAAAAGATTGCAAGCAATTTTGCCAGTCAATCTTTTATAATCTTCTTTCCCATCATAAAACATCTGAGCAGTTTCAAGCATTTCATCAATTTCTTCCAATGAAATTTCATCCAAACTAAATAAATTCTTAATAAAGCTCCCTCCGCTTTAAAATATTTTGCTAAAAATCTAAAAAACAACAATCCTTAATTTATTTTATATCACAAAAAAGAAAACTTCGCAAATAAATCTCTTTTTTTTTAACTTTAAACACTTTTAAAAAAACTTTAAACTTAACAAACTTTGTTTTTTAAAAATAAATTTAAATATACAAAGCAAAAGTTTTTTAATGTATTTTAAAATATTCTAAGAACAGTTAAACCACAAAAAATTCCCAATATTATCCCAGCCAACACGTCACTAGGGTAATGAACTTTTAAATAAAGTCGAGAAAAAGATATTAAAAACGCTAAAAAAAGAGCCAGTGCAACAAAAACACAATTAAGCTCTAAAAAAGTTTTATACACTACGTAAGCTGTTGCAAATGAAGATGTTGTGTGACCAGAAGGAAATGAATAAGAGCTAGGCCTAGGGATTAATAAAAGTTCATAAGGGTCCTTGTCGCAAGGTCTAGCTCTTCTTATAATATTTTTTAAAATACTCTCACTCATAAGTGCTGCAAGACCTACTGTAACAAAAATTTCAGCACCTTTTTTTCTATAACCTCTTATAAACAATAAGATTAATCCAAAAAGCAACCAAACACTACCACTACTCCCTAAATTCGTTATAAAAATCATAAATTTGTCTAATATTGGAGTTCTGAGTTTAGCAATACTTGAAAGAATACTGTTATCTATATTTTGAATCTTTTTGAACATATTTCCCCCAGAAAAAAATTAAAAAACAAAACAGCAAAAAATATTTTAATATATTTAAAAAAACGCAAAAACCTCTGGAGCGGATGACGAGGATCGAACTCGCTACCTCCACCTTGGCAAGGTGGCGCTCTACCAGATGAGCTACATCCGCGACTTGGTGCCTTCGGACGGAATCGAACCGTCGACACAGGGATTTTCAGTCCCTTGCTCTACCGACTGAGCTACAAAGGCTTAATAATGGCGACCCGGAACGGGCTCGAACCGTCGACCTCTAGCGTGACAGGCTAGCGTTCTAACCAACTGAACTACCGGGCCACAACAATCAAGTGGTGGGAACAATAGGACTCGAACCTATGGCCTCTTGCTTGTAAGGCAAGTGCTCTAACCAGCTGAGCTATGCTCCCTTAGTGTTTTATTACTGCGCAAAGCTTTTATTAAAACACAAAAAGCAAATTAAACTCTTCTTTTCAAAATCATAATATAATTAAGCAACTGTGTCAAGCAAATTTATTTAAAGTTTTATCTCTTAGTTAACACTATTTTTACAAAAAAACCGCAAAATAAAATATTTAAATTAAAAAAATACAAATTATAAAACAATATAAAAACCATAATAATACTACAAAATTTTAAAATAAAACTTTTAAAATCTTAAAAACCGTTACTGCAAAAAAGCAATGCTATCATTTATATGTTTATTTTTAAAAATAAAAATTAAACCCATAGCTAAAAGCACTATAAGAAAATTAATAAAATTATTAAAAATTAAAAATATTTAAAACTTTATTTTATATAAAAACTAGAACATGTAGAAGTTTGTTTACTTTTAAAAGAATTTTTTAAAAAACAATAAACCTAACCTTAATTTACAAATTTAATTTTTAGAAAAGACAAAATTATAAATTTTTCAAAAGAAAAATAACAAAAACAAAATACAAGCCTCTTTTAATGTTATATTAAAAGCAAGCTGTATAAGTTTTTAAAAAATTAAGCTTACTGTGCTTTTTCATACATATAATACATCAAATTTTTTTCTGCAGCCTCTAAAGCAACAGCGCTGCTAACAGATTGTGGTTTATTAGAGGATCCATCAAATTTAAGCCATTTTCCATCATTAGTTTTTACATAAGTGTAACATTTATCAGAGCCTGGCGAATCTTCGCATACGAAAGATTTAAGATTATACTTTAAACGTGCTGCACCTAAACTAAAGTCAGTTAAATCTATTTCTTTGTTTATTGTTACTTTTTTTTGATGATATGCGCCGCTACCACCCCAAGTACTTACTGTAAAAAATTTAGGTTCGTATGCCATTTTTCTATTATTTTTAAACAAATCTTTTAAAATTTCTTGAGTGTTTGACTTGTTGCCCATGTGGTTGACATTAGGAAGCTCTAGCTTGCTATCATAAGAATTATTTCCTACATCTACTAATGTAAAGAGACAACTACTCATTAGGTTTAATTTTTCCTCAAGTTTCAAAGAACACCTTAAAAATATAAAATAGTCTTCACAATTAACACTACTGGTCATTGTAGGATTAATATAATCTATCATCCATGAATGTTTTGAGTATTTCTTTTTTTTCTATTTTGAATTATTTCTTCAAGTTTTGAAATAACATCGTTTGCACTATTATGAGCAAATGTAGTATTATTTTCTGACAAGTCTTTAATTAAATTACTAAATGATATTGAAAGATCAGGAAAATCACCAGTTTCTTTTGATAATTCATCTGCAAGAGTTAACAATTTTTCTCTAGGTACAGACCTAACAATTGATTCAATAGCTGCAATTAAATGAGATGGTTTTGGAATTAATGTAGCATCTGCTTTAATTAGGCTAGCATCTAAACCAATTGGTAAAAACGAAACTAGTTGAGAAGATGGTTTAAATATTCTCTGTCCAAAATTTCTTTTTACTGAGTTTCTTGCTGCTGATCTTCTAAACAGCTGCCGAGTGTTTTTGCTACTTATTTTACTTTGATTTTTTCTGTTAACTTTAGTTTTCACATTTTGATTGTTACTAATCATCGGACGACGTCTACTACTCGCATTACTTAGTATGGCCCTTTCAGGTTTACTGCTGTCTTTACTTAAATTAACATTTGCAAGGCTAGATGCACCCGAGAGTATTATAGCTCCAGCTAAACTTAAAGCTTTAAGAGAGAATTTACCTCCACCAGCTGCACTGAGTAATTCTTCTTCACTTAATTTAGCTGTGTTTTCTTTTTTAATAAGATTTAAGTAATCTTTTAAATTAAAGTTATATCCGTACTCTTTAGCTAAAGGTATTAAATCATTGTTTACAAACTTAATAGTTTGATTAGGGGTTAACTGTTT
>JAITRE010000017.1 GCA_031288555.1 Oscillospiraceae bacterium | reverse complement strand
AAATTCTCTTAAAAGTATAGGTTCTGAAAGTTTTCAATATTGCACAAATCTTAAAAATGTTATTTTGCCAGAAAGTATAGATTTAATAGAAGAAAAAACTTTTTATAATTGCAGTAATTTAACTAAAATTGATATTCCAAAAAGTGTTATTTGCATAAAAAAAGAAGCTTTTAAAAAATGTTTTAATTTAGAAACTATTAATTTTTTAGGATTTCTTGAAACTATAAAAAAAGGGGCTTTTTCAAGGTGTGAAAGTTTAAAAGAAGTTGTTTTATCGGGTTTTGTTAAAACTATAGGCTCTGAAGCTTTTAAATGTTGCAAAAATTTAACAAAGGTTATTTTACCAGATTCTGTTGAAACTATCGGTAGTGGAATTTTTGAATGCTGCACAAATTTAACAGACGTTATTTTACCAAAAAATGCTGACTTTGTGTCTATAACAGAGCGAGCTTTTTGCGAGTGTATTAAACTAGAAAGAATTAGTTTACCAGAACAAATTAACACTATAAAATCCTTTGCTTTTTGCCAATGTGACAATTTAAAAACTGTTGATTTTTCAAAAATACCTGTTGGAATATTTAATAGAGTTTATTTAGGAGACCGTTCTTTCTATGAATGCAAAAATTTAAAAATTGATGAAAAAGATTTTTGTAAATTTTGTCAACACGAAAGTACTTTTTTTGGATGTAATCTGGAATGTAGCTCTCTTCGTTTGCCAGAAATGGATTTTATAATAGATCGTGAAAAACAAATTGTATATATTAAAAAATATAAAGATACTTCTTTACGATATAGTATGGATGGTATTTTTTGTATTCCTGAAAATTTAAGAATTGACGGACGTTGTTTTAAAGTATGTGGCATAAAAAGCGGAGCTTTTACATTGGATTTAAATTTTAAAACAGTTTTTATTCCAAAGACAATTGAATCTATAGAAGAGGAAGCTTTTTGTAATTGTAGTTTAGTCAATGTTCACTGTGATAACTGTGATACTTTATCTATAGCAAAAGATGCTTTTAAAAGTTGTGAATCTTTGGAATCAGTTGTTTTTTTTAATAAAGGTTTTTGTTTTAACAATGAAACAAAGGAAGTTTTTAAGTTTAGTGAATTACTTGAAAAAAAGAAATCAAAGTATGAGAAACAACATGATGAAAATTATGGTAATAGTTTTCAATATCCACATGGAAAATTAAAGCTTTCTCTTGCTGACAAAGTAGAAACTTTAGATGAGCTTAAAAACATATATATAGAAAGATACGATTTTGATTTTAGAGTAAAAGACCGTCCCAAACATTCCCATTTGTTTAAGCACTCGCCATCTGCGCTTGATGTGCACCAGAGTTGTTTTGGAAATTGTTATTTTTTAGCATCTTTTGCATCTTTTCTTTCGATACCTGGGAATGCTGAAAAAATATTAAAAAATATTGAAGATAATAACGATGGAACTGTTACAATTGCTCTTTTCAATAAATGTGGAAATAAAGTTTTTGTTAAAGTTAGTGGAGAAATTCCAGAAGCGATTACAGAAGATGGTAATTTAGCAGTATTTAATAAAAGAGAGTTCACAGACTGGATATCACTATGGTTCAAAGCATATGTTGCTGCTTCAAATTGCAAAGCTTTTGAAGAATTTAAAAAAGATATATGTGAAAAAGAACGTATTAATACTAAAAACATGACTTATGCGCATTTTAACGGTGGAGTCCCTTTCTTTGTATTTAAATATGTTTTTGGATTTTTTAATCCCACAATAATTATGACTAAAGATATAATTTCTTCTCCAGAAGAAAAAATTAAAGTTATTAAAAAAATAATAGAGAGTATACAAAAAAAATTGCCTATTGTTTGTGGTACAAATCTAGAAGTAAAGAAAGAAGTACTAGACGGAAGTCACGGTTATGCTTTAATTAATATAAAACGTGGTACTAAAGATAGAAAATTTTATTTATTTCTAATTGATCCTCGTGGAAGATGCTTGTTTGAAAGGTTCCCTTTTGAAGAATCGTTGCTTAATACTTCGGGGTTATTTTATATAGAATTTGAAGAGTTTTTGAAAAATTTTAAAATCCTTACTTTTGCTGAAGCGTAAAATTTTTAAGAGTCCAATTTTTGCCTTAAACCTACATTAATGGGTTTAAGGCTTTTTTAAACTTTGAGGACTTTATTTAAAGTAGTAATTTATTTGCTTGTTTAATGGCGAATTTTATATTAATAAAATTTTTTAAATTGACAAAAATCAAATAAAATGTTATAATGTATTTTTAAATTTAAAAAATAATTAAGGATAAGGAATTTAGAAATGAGTAGAAGAAAGATAGTAAAGTTGAAGAAGATAGGTATTAAAAGGTATTTTTCCCTTTTTATAAGTTTAATGTTAATTTTAAATAGCGTTGGCTATCAGTTTATAGACAATAAAGTCTTTGCTGGTAAAGAAGGTTTATCAGGAACAGATGAAAATTTGTCTGAAGTTCAAAAAGTTCAGGAAGTTGAAAATGAAATTGTTGATAATTTTGAA
>JAITRE010000009.1 GCA_031288555.1 Oscillospiraceae bacterium | reverse complement strand
TTCTTTAAACTCACAATTATTTATAAGTCTAAAATGAAAAATAATTGTTTGTATTGTAGATTATTTCGAAAAAAATATTACTATAAATAGTATTATATAATCTTACATTTCAAAAATATTTTTTTGAATTATTATCTTTCCTCCCAAAAAAAAAAGAAGAATATTTATTAATCATCATCTTCATCACTTTCTTCATACTTCCCGTTTCACTATCACCACCACCACCACCATCATCATCTTATCATTATTATTATTATTACCCATGTCTTCTTCATCTTCCCCTTTCTTTTCTTTTCGTTCATTTTTCGGCAACTTTCTTCTTCTTCTCCTTAATCGTTCTTCAACGGCACTCAACCCTACCAACTTTTCTATTATCGATTCCAATATTTTCTTCTCCTCTTCTATTTTTATTAACGAATTTTTATCTTTATTATCATCACCACTTCCTCCTTTTGGGTTTTTTATTTGGTGAGATAATAAATCTTTATTATATCAAATATCCCTGTCTTGTCAACACTCGCATCATCATCCTCCTCCTCCCCATCTGACAAATCTTCATCTTCACCACCACCACTACCACCACCACCACCACCTCTTTTTTTTCTACTTTTTTCCTCTTTTTCCCTTCTTTTCCTTGGTTTAATCTCCCTTTCAAAGCCAACTAACTGGGCCAAAATATATTGCAACATTTTGTTCTTTTTCTCTTTTTTATTATTCTTTTCCTTTCCCTCCTGATCTGACAAAAGATCACTAACTAATTCAGACTTTGTCATTTTCTTAACTAGTTTTTTATTTCTGTTATTTTTGTTAAGTATATTATTATTATTCCCATCCATTTTATCTAAAAATTGTGTGTTTCTATTAAGAAGGATTTTATTTCTGTCATCATCTTCAGTTTTCTCTTCATCTGAGGATATTATTTTCTCTTCCGATTGTTCTTCCCCATCAAAAAAATCATCTCCACTATTATTAATCTCTCCATCTCCCAACTTTTTTCTTTTTTTTTCCAGATTTGTTCTTCTTCTATTCCTTCTTGTATCTTCTTCTTCTCTCTCAAACCCAATTAAGGTTTTTAAAATTGATTCCAATACTTTATTCTTCTTCTTTTTTATTTTTGAAGCAATTTTATCGTCTTCACTCCCTTCGCTTTTTGGTTTCTTTTTTTGATCTGACAACAAGTCTTTCAACAAGTCTGATTTTTTCATACTTTCTATATCTTTATATTTTCTTAGTATTTTTGCTTTTGAAATTTTTTTTTTATAAGACACATTCGAAATCATTTCAGGTTCCTTTCCTTTCCTAGTCATTTCTATTGTTTTTCTATTAAAATCATCTTCTTCTTCAATCATCTTCATTTTCTTTATGTTTTCTTTATCATCAGAATAATATTCTGTTTGGGGAACTAATCAAAAGTAAAAAAAAAAATCTAAACAAACTCCCTACATCCTTTAAAACCTTCCCCACTAAATCTTTTGATTTAATTTCAGAAATATTACATAAGGATGAAATTTTTCCACAACAAACAAAAAAATTCCTTGAATTTATACCCAAATCAAACAATTCTTGTATTAATGCTTTAATTACAGAAAAAATCAACCTTGAATCATTATATGATTTTAAAATTTTATCCAATGATTTTATCCAATTAGTTTCCATATTTTTACACCCTAATCTTTTTTTGGATTTGAAAAACAAATCATTTATTTTAAATTATTGAAATTAGAGTAATTTTTATGTGTAGAGTTAATTTAAGTAAAACTATTGAATATTAGTAGATTTTGATGTTAGGAGTACAATTTGTGAAAGAAAACTCTTCATCAGAGAAGTTTAAGGTACCAACCTCATTTTTAGATTTTAGAGGTGGAAAATAAAAGAGAATTAATATTAAGACTGGATTTTTTAAGGACAATAAGACCTCACGACTTTGTAGCTTTTGTTCAAAATGGGTATTTAGAAGAAATTGTAGCTTTAATTCCAGTTGTGAATATTGAGCAATCGAATGAAAACATGGAGATTATCAACTTGATTGTAGAAAATTTGTTTGTTATGTTCACTCCCAATGAACCTGTAAGTAATGAACATAAGAACTGTGTTGAAAAATTAAAAAAAACCAATATTTCTTCTAAACTTGCAGGATTTATTCAAAATTGTGAATCTCTTCCAGCTCATACCCTTCGATTAGCAATAGTTATGTGCCATATCTTTTGTTTGGAAGGGTTTAATTGTGAAGAAATCCAGGTAGCTGTGAAGTTGATGGAAAACTTCTTGATAAATTTCTCAAAGACACCCCAGTCGACTTGTGGTTTATTATTTCTACCAATTTTTTATAATATTTTTGTTATTCTTTATTATTATTCTTTATTATTATTGTTATATTAATTTTTTTTTTTTTTTACATTGATTATTATATGTTGATGTGTTTATTACCTTTTTCCCTCTTCTTTCTCAGGCGTTGATTCATCGCATCCCATCAAAGAAGAGGAATATCTGGTGATGAGAATCGAACAGGCGTTATTAAACATTGCTAATATCCCAGGTGATGAAAACAAATCAAAATTATATCATAGTTGCGATGGATTGTTGATTCCTGCTTTATTAAAATTATCAACACGCTCTAGAGTTTCGCAGGGAGCCACTTTTTTATTGTGTGCCATTTTCTCAATGCAAAAAAAAAAAGATAGAAAAGAAATCATGGGAAAAGGTTACATAGTTATGGTGAAGAATATATTGAAGGTGTTTGTTAGCGATCTGAAGGGGTTGTTTGATTCTTCTTCTTCATCGTCATCTTCTTCTCCTTCATCTTCTTCATTTTCTCCTTCCTTCACCGCTTTCCTCTACAACTACTCGAGTGTTGATTACCTCATTGAGGCCACCTCTAGCTTATTACTGGATGTTGAAGAATCGGTTGTAAAATTATTAAAAGAAGAAGTTTTGATTATTTGTGTTGATTTTTTGAACGAGACTTTGAATGTACAACAGTGCGAAAACGTTGAGTTTTTAAATTTGATAGTTACCATCCAGACAAATTTATTACAGGTATGCGCAAAATAAGTAGGTAAATATAGATATAAATAACTGTTTGGTTTTTTTTTTTTTTTTTTTAACTAATATATATAAGAAAATAAATAAATAAAAGATATACATATAAATAACTATTTAATATTTTTTTTTTTTTTTTTTTTTTCTTTTAACTTTCCTCAGGTGAGTGACTCTGAATCGCAGTCGATTTTGTCTTCTTTTCTTCCTCCCCGCCCTCCTTCTTCAGATGCCATTTTTATTTTGGAAAGCTTTAGCAATATTGATGTGTTCAAACCTGTCGTTCGGCTCATCCAAAAATCCCTCGACGTCCTCAACAGGAAGGTCCGAAGGTTTTGTTATTATTTTTTTTTTTTTTTTTTTTTTGTAAAAATTAGTTAATTTTTTTTTTTTTTTTTTTTTTTTAAAAATGTTATAAATACAACAAAACAAATTGCAAAAAAACAGGGGGTAAAACAAAAAAAAAA
>JAITRE010000029.1 GCA_031288555.1 Oscillospiraceae bacterium | reverse complement strand
TTACAATCTACATTTTAAAAATAATTGTTAAATAAGTTTTGTCTATAACGTTTTTTAAATTTAGTTTTTGAAATACAAATGACACTTACTTTTAAAAATAACAATTCAAAAAAATTCTTATTTAAAATATTTCTATATTTAAATGAATAGTTTTAATTTTTTAAAATTACGTATTTTTTGTTTTATAATGTTTTTATATAATATCAAAAATATAATTTCAGAATTTTTAATATAAATTAGTTGTAGTTTTATGTATTTTTTTTGTTTTTAAATAGTTTAATTATAAAAACTTGTATTTTTTTATTTTATAATTTATAATAAAAATCGCTGTGTAGCTACAAAAGCAATGAACACTAAAACTGTTTAACTGTAGAAATTAGTTTTAGTAATTAAATTTTTAAAGAAAGGCGTCGTTTTATGAAAAAAAAAGAGAAAATAAAAATAACAGGAGAAACATTAAGCGCTATTACTGGTGGGGGGAAATTTTCAAAAGTTTTAAGTTTAGCAGGAGCAGCTTTATTAGTTTTGAGCAACAACGTTAGTAATGAGGATATAAAATCAAATTTAATCTGTAAAACACAATTATCTGCCAAAAATAAAGAAAATTCTGCCAAAAAAACTAACGATACTAATGAAGAAAATATTTTGCCAGAATTTTATCCAGATGAAGAATATATTTTGTCAGAATTTTATTCAGATGAAGAATATATTTTGTCAGAATTTTCTTCAGATGAAGAGAATACACCTGATTATTTTTCCAAAAAAGTTCAAGAAATAAAAAATGTAAAAGAACAAACAAAAATAAGAAAACAAGCTGCAAAAGATTTTTATCATCAAATGTTTGTAAAGCTTCGTAAGGAAATAAAAAAATTTCGGAAGAATTTAGAAAATTTTTTATTAAATGAGAAAGCTTTTGTTGACGGAGAAACAAAGAAACTCCAAAGAAAAAGAAAAAAACAAATGGAAAATATAGAAAAATCTTATGAAAAAAAAGTTATAAACCTTTATCTAGATTCCAAAAAAATTCCTGAAAAACTTTCAAAAAAATCTTTTTTAGGAAAAGGAATGGAAAAAATTGCAACAGAACTTAAAGAATCTCAGTATGATGTAGAAGAGTTTTATAAACGAAAAATGGAAAATATTGGAGATCCAAAAAGAGCTTATTATGAAAAAGAGGAAGAATACAAATCTGAAGTTTATGATTTTAAACAGCAAATGAAAATGTTTAGAGAAAAGCTAGAAGAACAGGAACACTTAGAAAAGTTTTACCAATATTTTGTATAATAACAATTAAATGTTAATGTAAACAATGCAAAAATAAAACTCTTATTAAAGACTTTAATTTAATTACAAAAACAAAAACTTTGTAGCAAATATTTTAAAAAATTTTAAATTAAATTTTATAATTTTAGAAAGTTTAATTAAAAGTTTTTAAAAATAACTACAAAGCTTTTGTTTTTGAAAATTGCTTTTATTTATTAAAAATATTGATTTGCAATATCAAAATATTTTTAAAAATCAATTTTTTATTAATTTTTTTCAACTAAAGAAAATATTCTTGTTAACACTACTACCACTAACAAGTAAATTGATGCGGTTATAAACAGCGGAGTAAATGCCTCGTAAGTTATGCTTCGCATAATGTCTCCTGCTCTAGTAAGATCGATAAGACCTATAACTCCAACTATTGAAGTTTCCTTTAAAAGACTTATAAATTCACTCATCAAAGTAGGAAGTATATTTTTAATTGCTTGGGGCATAACAATATTAATCATGGAAATTTTATAACTAAGTCCAAGTGAGCGAGAAGCTTCTAGTTGACCTTTATCAACAGATCTAATTCCTGATCTAATTATTTCTGACACATAAGCACCAGAATTTATACCGAATGCTAATATGGCTGCTAAAAATTTGTCTGAAATCTTTAAGAAGCTAAGAACAACATGATACATTATAAAAAGCTGAATTACTACAGGAGTTCCTCTAATTACAGTAGTGTATAAGTTTGATAAAACCAACAAAATTCTGCTTTTTCCAGTATCTTCGGAATAGACACGAAGCATAGACGAAATGGCTCCTAAAACTATTCCTATCAAAATTGAGCACACTGTCAAAATAATAGTATTTTTAAATCCGTCTAAAATAAGTCCAGTGTAATTATTGTTGCTATTACTAACATTGCTAGTGCTATTATTAGTATTGTTGTTGCTGTCGTTATCGCTACTGCTGCTATCGTTACTGTTCTCTGCAGAATTTTCTTTTGTTGCTATTTTTTTATATTTGTCAACAATTTTCTTTAATTCGCCACTTTCTTTTAAATTTTTAATTGTTTCATTTACAATTTTAATAAGTCCAGTTTCTCCCTTAGGAGCTCCTATAACATATTCTTCATCCGTTAAATCGTATCCGAGTTTTTTAAATGAGTTTTCTTTTGAGTTCATAAGACCATCTGCTGTGAAATTATCAACAACAACAGCATCTATGTTAGAACTTGACAAACTCATAGCAGCTTCAGCTGGGCTTGAAAATCTTACAACCTCCCAAGTCTTTTCTTTAGAGGAACAATATGAGTCTGATGTAGTGCCAAGTTGAACTCCCAATTTTTTGCCAGCAAGATCTTCTAAAGTGTTTATGTTGCTATTTTTGTTTGCCAATATTTTTTGAGTAGATTTAAAATAAGGGTCTGAAAATTCTAGATTTTTGGCTCTTTCAGGAGTACTAGTTAAAGCAGCAATCGCAAGGTTACTAGATCCATTTTCTATCTCAATTAAAATTGAATCAAACGAAACTGAATCAACTTTTAACTTTACACCAATTTTTTCTGCAATTTTCTCTGAAATATCTATATCTATACCTTTTATTTTTCCATCTGAATCGACAAATTCGAAAGGAAAAAATTCAGCATTGGTAACTACTTTTATTTCACTAGATTTCTTTATTTTTTCTACATAATTTTCTAAAGCTTCGGAAGAAAAATCAAAATTTTTGAAAAAAATTGTTAATAAAAAAATAAAAACGAAAAAAAATGAAAATTTCTTTAAATTCATAATTAAACATATCTCGTTCTTAAGTGTTTTAAGCAGCAGCGTACCACATTAAAATTATTTAACACTTTAATTTATTTTCTTTGAATAAAATTTATTAAGTTTTGTAAATAATATTTTTAAAAAACGTTAAACAGCCCTAACGATTTTATCAGACCTAATACACCTGCTGCAAACAAACATCCTTAAAATCCTTGAATCTTTAATTACTCTAAGCTTCTTAACATTTGGTTTTTGAATTCTTTTAGTTCTTTTTGTAACTTGAGAACCTCTGTATTGATATTTTCTTGCTTTTTGATTAGTTTTTCCACAAACTTCACATTTTCCCATATAAAACACTCCTTTTAAATTTATGAAAACTACACAATGTTAAGTTTAAAAATACACCAACATTGCATTTTCAAAAACATAACCCACAATTTAAATTTTAACACAAAAATACCAAAAAGTCACTACTCCATTCCTGCATAGTTCATTTATAATCACTTTTGTAATTTCTTCAAACTTCTGTATAACAAGTAGCTAATATTTGTTTAAAATTTAATGTTTTATATAGGTTGACATTTTACACAGAATCTATTTTAAATGTAAGTTTTATTTTAAAGTAGATTTTACAACAATAAATTTAATAAGGCTAACTTAAGGCCTTTATTAGATTTTTTTGTCAGCAACAACAGAAACAATGTAGTAATAAGCTCATCTTTGCCAAAACTACAACGATTTTCTTCTTCAATCTCTTTGTTTTCGTTATGTTTTTTGTATAAATTTTTTATGTAATCAATAGCTTCTTTTTCAGCATCACATAAATTTTCTTTTTTTAAGTTCTCAAAATCACTATTCATAACACATCTTCTTCTCCCCAAAATTGTTTGAATAAATTTTTAATTTTTTCAGCTAAAAAAAGTTTATTTTTAGTTTTTTCAACTTTATAACTTGATCTTTTAAAAGGTTGTAAAATTATTTTTGTTTTTTTATTAGGTTTTAAGCATTTGCAAAAATTTTTAAAAAGTTGTTTGTTGTTTAACATTTAAAACCTCTTTATTTCTCAAAAGTTTTGATTTTCAAAAGTATTTATAAAGTCACTTCTTCTTCAATAAATTATTTTTATATATATTATGCTTTTTTAAAAAATAGAATCTTTAAATAAAATCTTTGTATAAACAAAATTATTCAAAAGCATAAATTAATTTTGATTTAAAAATTTAGTTGGCGTAAATATCACTTCGTGGTACAATTTAATATATATTTTACAAGATCTAATTTACTAAAGTCTGTGCCACAAAAAGGATGAAAAGTAATGATAACAGTTCAAGATTTAAGTTTGAACTTTGGAGAAAGAACTCTTTTTAAAGACGTTAATCTAAAATTTTCACCGGGTAATTGTTATGGTGTTATAGGGGCTAATGGTGCTGGAAAATCCACTTTTTTAAAAATTCTTTCAAATCAAATTGAATCTTTTAAAGGTGAAGTTTTTGTTTCGCCTAATCTTCGCATATCTATTTTAAGACAAGATCACAACATATTTAATGATTTTACTGTGTTAGACGCTATCGTTTTTGGCAATAAAAAACTTTATAATGTAATGAAAGAAAAAGATTTTCTTTATGAGAAAAAAGATTTTACTGATGAAGATGGCATGAGAATTTCTGACCTAGAAAGTAAATTTGCAGAACTTGGTGGTTGGGAAGCGGAATCAGAAGCTGCTAAATTGCTAAAAGGACTTGGTTTAAATGAAAACTTACTTAAAACAAAAATGAACACTTTATCTGGACCTGAAAAAGTTAAAATTTTATTATCGCAAGCGTTGTTTGGTATACCAGATATTATTTTAATGGACGAACCTACTAATCACCTAGATGTCGATGCTATAAATTGGCTTGAAGAATTTATAATAAACTACCCCGGAATTATTATAGTAGTTTCACACGATAGGCATTTTTTAAATCAAGTTTGCACACATATTGTTGATATAGATTATACACAAATTAAAATGTACGTTGGAAATTATGAATTTTGGTACGAATCTAGTCTTTTGATGCAGCGTACGAAAAAACAACAAAATAAAAAAACAGAAGAAAAAATAAAAAGTTTAAAAAAATTTATCGAACGTTTTTCTGCAAATAAGTCACAATCAAAACAAGCGACATCTAGAAAAAGATTGCTTGAAAAGCTAACAGTTGAAGAAATGCCTGCATCAAGCAGACGGTATCCGTTTATAATTTTTAAAATGAAAAGAGAACTAGGTAAAGATATATTGAGAATAAAATCTCTTACTAAAACTATCGACGGAGAAAAAGTGCTTGACAATTTAAACTTCACTATGTCAAATGGTGATAAAATTGCTTTTTTGAGTGAAAATGAATTTTCAGTTACAGCTCTTTTTGAAATTTTAGCTTTGAAAATAAAACCTGACAAAGGTTCGTTTAAGTGGGGTGTTAGCGCTTCGAGATCTTACTTTCCAAAGGATAACAGTGAATTTTTTAAAGATTCTAATATAAATATTTTAGATTGGATGAGAAAATATTCGAAAGATCCAGCAGAAAGTTATATACGTAGCTTGTTGGGAAGAATGTTATTTTCAAATAACGAAGTTTTTAAATCAATAAAAATTCTTTCTGGTGGAGAAAAAGTCAGATGTATGCTTTCTAGAATGATGCTTTACGAAGCTAATGTTTTAATTTTAGATCAACCGACTAATCATCTAGATTTGGAGTCTATCACGGCCTTAAATAAAGGTCTTATAAATTTTAAAGGTAATGTTTTGTTTTCTTCTCATGATAGAGAATTTGTAAAAACCATAGCTACAAAAAAGATAAAATTGTAATTTAAAGTTTTGAAATGATTTAAAATAGCTTTTCAAAAATTATCTAAAATCTCAAAGAACGTGTTCTTACTTATTAAATTTAAATTTTAACAGCAAAACAAAAAAGGAGGTGTTTTTATAAAAAAGACTATAAATTTTTCTCCTTCTGATATTTCTCAAAAAGAAATAGACGCTGTTTGTGAAACTTTAAAATCTGGTTGGATAACTACTGGGCCTAAAACTAAACTTTTTGAAAAAAAAATAGCTGCATACTGTAAAAACAAAAAAGCTGTTTGTATGAATTCTGCAACATCTTGTCTTGAACTTTGTTTAAGATTTTTTTCTATAGGACATGGTGATGAAGTTATAACTAGCGCTTATACATATTCAGCGTCTTGCAGTGTGATTTGTCATGTTGGCGCGACTCCTGTTCTAGTGGACACTGCAGAAAATTCTTTTGAAATGGATTACAATTCTCTTTTAAAAGCAATAACTTCAAAAACAAAAGCTATAATTCCAGTAGATATAGGCGGACGCTTGTGCAATTATGAAAAAATTTTTCAAATAGTTAACATCAAAAAGAACGTATTTTCACCAAACAACTCTATACAAGCTTTGCTTGGAAGAGTTTTAGTTTTAGCAGATGCCGCTCATTCTTTTGGAGCTTTTATTAAAAAAAAAGAAAATTTGATTGTAAGTGGGTCTATTGCTGATTTTACTGTTTTTTCTTTTCATGCTGTTAAAAATTTAACTACTGCGGAAGGGGGTGCTTTAACTTGGAAAAGCTTAGAAGGTTTAGATGATGAAGAAGTTTACAACAAATTTATGCTTATGTCTTTGCACGGTCAGTCAAAAGATGCTTTTTCAAAATTGAAACTTTCTTCTTGGGAGTACGACATAAAACTTCTTGGATACAAATGCAACATGACAGATATTTCAGCTTCAATCGGCCTTGCTCAGTTGCAAAGATATAAAAACATATTAAAAAAAAGAAAAAACATTATAAATCTTTATAACAAATTACTAAGCAAAGAGTTTACATTGTTAAATCACTTTGATTCTGAAAGCCATTCAAGCGGTCATTTATTTTGTGTTCGTTTAGACGGTAAAGATGAAGATTTTAGAAACTTAGTTATAGAAGAAATGGGTAAAAACAATATTGCAACAAATGTGCACTACAAGCCACTTCCAATGCATACAGCTTACAAAAATCTTGGGTTTAAAATAAAAGATTTTCCAAATGCTTATAACGTTTACAAAAATGAAATCACATTGCCGCTTTATAATACTCTTGAAGAAGAAGATGTTGTTTTTGTTGTTGAAACTTTGAAGAAATCTGTAAAATCTTTAAATAGGAGAAGAAATTGAAAAATTTGTGGATAATCAATCATTATGCAATTCCTCCTTGTTACGGCGGTTTAAACAGACATTATTATTTTGCAAAATATTTATCAAAAATGGGTTATAATGTCAAAATATTTACATCAAGCAGAATTCACAATACAAATATCAATATAATCAAGAAAAACGAAGAAGTTTGTTTTAAAAGTGTACTTTTTAATGAAGTAGAGTATATATTTTTAAAAAATTCTGACTATGCTGGCAACAATTTTCTGCGCATTAGAAATATGTTAGAATTTGCATTAAAAGTATTGAGATATTTATCTAAAACAGGTGTAAAACATTTTGGTATTCCTAATATAATTTACACTTCTTCTCCGTGTTTACTTGCTTCTTTTGCTTCTGTTAAATTGGCTAAAAAACTAGATGTGCCTATTATAACTGAAATTCGAGATCTTTGGCCTGAATCTATTGTTTGTTACAAAAATATTTCTAAAAAAAACCCAGTAATTATTGCGCTTTACAAAATTGAAAGTTGGATTTACAAAAATTCTAATAAAATTATTTTTACGTTTGAAGGTGGAAACAATTATTTAAAAGAAAAGAAAATTTCTGGAATTGATTTTAAAAAAATACATCATATAAATAACGGAGTTGACCTGCAAGAGTTTAATAAAAATATGTCAAACGTTGTTGAAGATAAAGATTTATTAAATGATAAAACTTTTAAAATAATATACACAGGTTCAATTCGAGAAGTTAATAATCTTTCTATTCTTATTGAAGTTGCAAAAAATATAAAAAATAAATTTAAAAATATTCGCTTTCTTGTTTACGGCAGTGGTAATCAAAAAAAAGAGCTTGAAGAACGTTGCAAAAAAGAAAATATAGATAATGTGATTTTTAAAGGAAATGTTTCGTATAAATATTTACCTTTTATCCTTTCAAAAGGAAACGCAAACATTATTGTTGTTAAACAAACAAAATTAATGCGCTTTGGTTCAAGTTTTAACAAGCTTTTTGATTATATGGCAAGTAAAAAGCCTGTGATCTCTAATTTAAAAGTTAACTATGATTTGATTCAGCGTTATAAATGTGGAGTCAGCGCTGTTTTGGATGATTTAAAAGCTTTAGAAGAAGCTATAGAAAAAATTTACAATCTTTCAAATTATGATTACAAAAACATGTGTAGAAACGCAGGTAATGCTGTTAAAAATTACGACTATAAAGTTTTATCTAAAAAGCTTCATAAAATTTTAGAGTCATTAAGCTCTTAAAATATTTTTTAAATTTAAAAGGGAAACTATTATGAAAGAGATTTTAATAAAAAAAATAAAAGAAAAAAAGATAAACGTAGTCATTGTTGGCCTTGGTTATGTGGGACTTCCGCTTGCTGTTGAATTTGCAAAATCTGGATTTAAAACTGTGGGAATTGATATTGAAGAAAAAAAAGTTAATATGGTAAATTCTGCAAAAAATTATATATTTGATATTTCGCAAAACGATTTAAATCTTGTTATTTCTTCTAATTTTTTAAAAGCAACTACTGATTTTTGTTTCATAGAAAATGCAGATTTTATAGCAATTTGCGTCCCAACTCCGCTTGATGTGCATCAACAGCCTAATTTGTCTTATGTTAAAGAAAGTTCAAAATCTGTCGCTAGTTTTTTGAAAAAAAATACAATGATAGTTTTAGAGTCGACAACTTATCCAGGAACTACTGAAAAAATATTGCTACCTCTTTTTGAAAGTATTTCGTCATTAAAATGCGGTAAAGATTTTTATTTAGGTTTTTCTCCCGAAAGAATTGATCCAGGAAATCCTTTATACAAAACAAAAAACACCCCAAAAGTTGTCGGTGCTGTAGGAAAAGACGCTTTAGAAACCATATCTTTAATGTATGAAAATGTTCTTAATGGTTCAATATATAAAGTTTCATCTCCAAAAGTTGCAGAAATGGAGAAAATTCTTGAAAATACTTACAGACATATAAACGTAGGGCTTGTCAACGAGATAGCTATTCTTTGCAATAAAATGAACATTAATGTGTGGGAAGTGATAGAAGCTGCGCAAACAAAGCCTTATGGTTTTAATTCTTTTTATCCAGGGCCCGGACTCGGTGGCCACTGTGTTCCTCTTGACCCTTATTATCTTTCTTGGAAAGCCCGTGAATACTATTTTCACACTTCTATGATAGAAGCATCTGCTGCTATCAACGACAGTATGCCTGATTATTGTGTAAATAGAATTTGTAAAATTCTTAACAAATTTAAAAAATCTTTAAACGGTTCAAAAATTTTAGTGCTCGGTGTTGCATACAAACAAAATGTTGATGACTGTCGCGAAAGCCCAGCAATAAGAGTTGTTGACGGTTTAAAAAAACATGGAGCATCAGTAGATTTTTATGACCCGTTTGTTCGAAAATACAAACATTTTAATAAAACTTATACTAGCATCGAAACATTAAATGCTGATATTGTTAAAGTATACGATATTATTGTGGCTACAACAGCTCACACTAACATAGATTACGAAATGATTGCAAAAAATTCAAAAATTATATTTGACACAAGAAATGCTTTTGAAAAAGTAGAAAATCGTAACAATATAGAGTTACTTTAAGTTAGGATGTGATTTTCTGGTAAATGTGTCAAAAAAAATCTTATTAAAAAATTTTTGTAGCAACAGTACTTTTCGAATAATTTATTTAGTTAATATTTTGTTTATTCAAGTCGCATTTTTTCGTCACATTGCAATAATAATTATTTATTTTCTACTTGCTTGGTCATTGTTTCTTCTAATTAAAAACCTTGTTTTATCAAAAAAATTTTTAAAAGTTAAATATAACAAATTTATAATATTATTCATAGCTTCAATGATTCTGACGGTTGTAATTAGAATGCCGGACGGTGTACCTTGGAATTTATTAATGGTGTATCATTGTGTTTTATGTTTTTTTATGTTTTACGGTATTCATGTTGAGAATAATTTTAACCAAAATAAAAAGGAAATGTTTAATATTTTAAAAATCTTGGTGTATATTCCAAGCATTCTTTCTTTAATAGGTTTAATATTAGCTATACTAAAAAATGAATTTAAATTTTATGGACACACGCTGGGAGTAAAATCTCATCGCTTGGTTGGTATTTACGAAAATTCAAATACTTTAGGACTTTTATCAGTTTTATCTATAATTTCATGCTGCATTTTTTTAAAGAAAAATATAGAACAAAAAAGAAATTTACCTATTTGGGTTTTAATTTGTTGTATTTTAATTAATTTAATTTGTCTCTTTCTTTCAGATTCAAATGGATCTTTTCTTTTTTTAGCTGTTTACATTGTATCTATGATTTTCTGCAAATTTGTAAAATATAAAGGAATTAAAACATTAGAAAAAACCGAAGTAAAAACTCTTATATTAATGTTATCTTGTGTATTTATTGTTTTTTCTTTGATTTTTCTTAAAGCACTTTTCCAAAATATATTTAATATTTTAATAAAATCTATACATTTACACACACAAAATATCAAAATTGACTCTTCGATAGAGATAGGACGAGGAAATTACGAAATAACTAGTGGCAGAAATTTATTAATTTTACAGGGCCTTAGGCTTTTTTTTCGCTTTCCTATTATGGGAATAGGTAGGGGAAATTTAGTTTATTATTCAAATCGATTTTTGCTGGACAGATTAGATTACGAAGATCTTCACAATGGATACTTAACAATTTTAGTATCTTGGGGTGCACTTGGTTTTTTCTTTATAATGTTTTTTTTAGTCGGAATATGTGCCTTGCTTTTAAAAACATTATTTAAAAGCAAAAACGGTGTTTTAGGAATTTACAGCAGTCTTTTTTCTTTGATGGTTGCGTACTCTGTTTATAGTTTATTTGAAATAACATTGCTTTCTAGCATAACTTTTTCCTGTGACTTTTTTTGGGTAATTTTAGGTTACACAGTGTGCTACGCTTTGAACTTTAAATAATTTTTAGATTATTTTAAAATAAATAAAACTTATAATAAAATACAAACAAATATAGAAACTGCAATTACTTCGACATTTTTAAAATTCTGTTTTGCAATAAATTTCAAACAAAAAATTACTCCTAGCAATTACCATTTTACTTTCTTTTTTTATTTGTTAAAAATTAATTAAATAAAGAATTTTGCAGAAAAAAATATAAATTTATAGAAAACTACAATATTTTTTTCTTTGATGGTTGTGTACTTTGTTTATAACTTGTTTAAAATAACTTTGCTTTATGACATAATTTTTTCTTGTATTTTTTTGAATAATTTTAAGTTACATCATATGTTGTGCTTTGTTTTAAATAACTTTTAAAGTTATAAGTTGTTTGAATTTTTTTAAAAATTTTGATACAATTAATAAAAATCAAGTGCTCTAAAATAACGGGGGGTTTCGTATGGATGATGATATCATAGAGGCTACTAGAAAAATAGGAGAATTAATTCAAAAAGATAAAAGATATAAAAGGTTTGTTGAAGCTTGTTTAAAAAATGAAAGCGATGAAAATTTACAAAATCTTTTTAAACAATTTCACGATTTAAAGACGAATGATTCTTGTTGTAGTGATGAGAAAAATTTAAAAAATGACGACTTTTCTCAAAAAACAACAACTGTGTCTTTATATGATAAAATTATGTCTAACGAAAATATGATAGAATACAAACAAGCGCAAGAAGAGTTAAGCACTCTTGTCAGTAGGTTAACAGCTATAATTGTAAGTTGTGCGGAAGGCGAAAATCCTAAAACTGCTGATTTAAAAGAAAGCAGTGGTTGCAGCTCAAAAGACTGCTCGTGTTGCTCTGGTTGTCATTAAAAACTGTTTTAGTTTAACTTAATTTTTTAAAATGCTTGAAAAAACTAAAATTATATCGTTAATAGGGCCGACTGCCACTGGGAAAACTCGTCTTTCGATTGAAATTGCTAAAGACTTAAACGGTGAGATAATAAACGCTGATTCTATGCAGCTTTATGACACTTTCAATATAGCTACTAATAAACCGAATAAAGAAGAAATGTGCGATGTAGTCCATCATTTATTTGGATCTTTATCTATTTACGAAGAATGCAGCGTAGCAAAATATGTTAAGCTTGCGAGAAATATCATAAAAAAAATGGATAAAAAAAAATTTCCCATTGTATGCGGAGGCACTGGTTTTTATGTAAAAAGTCTTTTAAACGATATTTTCTTTGCAGAGCAAAATAATAACGAAGAAATTAAAAAATATTTAAAACATCGTGCAAATTTACATGGATATGATTATTTGCTTTCAGAACTTTCCAAAATTGATCTAGAAAGAGCAAATAAATTACATGTAAATGACGAAAAAAGAATAATAAGATCTTTGGAAATTTATTATGCTACTGGTAGAACTTTAACTGAACAAAATAAATTAAATCGACGAACCGATAAATATAACGTATGTTCTATAGGTTTAAACTATAAAAACAGAGAAACTCTTTACAATAAAATAAATTCCCGTGTCGATCGCATGATTTCTTTAGGTCTTGAAGAAGAAGCAAGAAAAATTTTTAAGAAAGATTGTGGCAACGTTGCTACAGCTAGTTGTGTTATTGGATATAAGGAGTTTTTACCATATTTCAAAAATGAAATTTCTCTTTCGGAAGCTGTGGAAAATATTAAAAAAGCAACTAGACATTATGCAAAAAGACAAATAACTTGGTTTTTAAAAGATAAATCTATTTTTTGGATTTATGTAGACGAATGTAAGAACTTTGAAGAAATTTTTTATAAAGCCAAAAAAATAATTAATTTAAAGTTTTTAAAATAGAATTATGTTTAAAATCAAATTTTAATATTAAAGGGTTTTTGAAAAAATGAGATTTTTATTTTTTAAAAAAAATAGAACTTTGCAAATTTTATGTTGTTTATTTTTTTTAGTGTTCCTTTTGGTATTTTATCAAGTTTTTTTCTTAATATACCCAAGTATAAAAACAGAAATAGCCGTTTTAGCAACAATCGAAGATAATGTTGATGCGTATGGATACATAATCAAAAAGGAAACTGTTGTTTCTTCTGACGACGTTAACAAAGGTGTTATGATTTTTGAACTTAAAAACGGTCAAAGAGTTTCTAAAGGAGGGCTAATTGCTTCTGTTTACAACACGGTTGAAGACGCTATTGCAAAAAAAAAGATAAAAGACATAAACATTGAAATAGAAAAACTAAAATTGTTTAACAAGTCTAAAATTTCCTTTGCATCAGACCCAAATGAAGTTTCAAAACAAATTTTCAATGTAATTCGTTTTATTTCTAATGATGTAGATAATTTTCGCCATCAAGAAATTACTTTTAAAAAAGAAGCTCTAATTGAATTTTTGAATGAAAGACAAATTATATTAGGAAAGACTCAAAATTTCAATGATAGAATTTTAGAATTAAAAAAACGACGCCAAACCTTAAAAGATTCTTGCAAGGAGGCTGTGAAAGCTTGTATAAGATCTACTGAAGCCGGTAGTTTTATAGATCATCTAGACGGCTATGAAAATGTTTTTAATTTTGAATCAATTGCTTTTTTGACTCCCGAAGATCTAAATTCTGTAACTCCTCAAAATAAATTCAATTCTAAAAATATTATAGGCAAAATTGTTGACGACTTATCTTGGTATATTGCGTTTAATATAAATTCTGATGACGTAACGAAGTTTGCAGCAGGAATGAATTTTAACATATTAATTCCAATGATTACATCTCAAAAAATTCCTGTAGAGGTAGTATCTATAAATCAAAAAGACAAAAATTCTTTAGCGACTATTGTTTGCAGTTGCGATTATATGAATACAGAACTTATAAATCTTAGGCAGGAAAAACTATCTATTTGTTTAAACAGTTACAGCGGGATAAAAATTCCTAAAATTGCTCTACACAAAGAGGTTGCTAGAAAACAAGAAAATTGTAAAGAAGTTTCTAAAAAAGCTACAGGAGTTTTTACTCTTAGAGGTAATGAGTTAATTTTTAAAGAAGTTGTTATTACATATGTTGGACATGATTACGTAATTTGTAACCAAAATCCTGATCCAAAAGACGTAAGTTTAGAAAACACTATCAAAGCTTACGATAAAATTGTTACAGAAGGTTGCGATCTTTGGGACGGAAAAATTATTAAATAAATTTCTTTGTGTTTTTTAAAAATATATAAATGTAATTTTAAAAAGGAGCTCTTTTAAAATGGTCATAAAAAGCAGATTATTCAAAACTTCTGTTAATTGTGAAGAAGAATTTTATAATGTTTCACTGTGTTTGTGTGAAATTGATAAATTAAACGACATAATAAAAGAAAATAAAATAAATACCATTTTGTTAAATTACAAATTACCAAATTTCTTTCATTTAAAAGAATTAAAAATTTTATCTCAGACATCTTGCGAATCAAAAATAAAAGATTATCTTTTAGGAAGATATGCAACTAAAAAAGCACTTTTTTCGCTTTTCAGCTACTTGAATTTAAAAGAAATACTAATTAAAAACGGTATATTTAATCAGCCTATTATAGAAAATTGTCAAAAAAATTTAAGTGCTACTATATCTCATTCTAAAAATTTAGGAATATCTTTAGTTTTTGATAGTTCATTAATTTTTGGAGTAGATGTTGAAAAATACGACATTAAAAAAATAGATTCACTCAAAAGACTTATAAATCCAAAAGAAATAAATTTACTAAAAGATTTAGAATTAGATTTGTCGAGAAAACTAATGATTTTATGGGTGATTAAAGAAGCTTTGGGCAAATGTTTGAAAACAGGAATAAATGTAAATTTAAAAATTTTAGACATTAATCAAATCCACATTGTTAATGAAAAAATTATAGGTGATTTTAAAAATTTCCCACAATATAAATTTATAACTTTTAATTATGCAGATTTCAACATTGCTATTGTTTGCCCTAAAAACTTAAATTTTAATTTAAGTTCAGAAAGCTTGAGTTTTCTACCAGTGTGTAATTTGATGGTTGTTTAAAATTTTAAAATAATAATTTAGAACAAAGAATAAGCTTAAATTTTAAATAGTTTTTGTTTTATGATATAATTTAAAGTGTATGAAATTTTATAAGTTAAATTTTAAAAATTTCCGCTCGTAGCGAAGCTTGGATATCGCAACAGATTCCGATTCTGTAGATCGTGGGTTCAAATCCCTCCGAGCGGACCAAAATAGAAAAGTTACTACTGGCTTTTTAAATTTAAAAGAAAACTTTAATTTTTTTGTAAAAATTTTAGCAAGATTTGTTAGCATTAAGGACAAATTAAAAGAACGTATAGTTTTTAAAAATTAATTTCTTCAATTTTCATTTTGAATACTTTTTAAAATTTTTTCATATTTTTAAAAAATATATTTATTTTAAAAATACTTTTCAAAATATAAAATAATTAATATGCAGAAATTAGTTTTTAAAATAGCGAAATTTAATGCTTTCATATCTTTTTCTTAAGAAAGGATATGCAAAAATGAAAACTGTTAATAAATTAAAACCATACGAGTCTGGAGTTGTTTTAAGTGTTGGCAGCTCGGGAGCACTTAGAAGAAGAATAATAGATATGGGTGTTACTCCTGGGGCTATTATAACAATGAAAAAAGTAGCGCCTTTTGGCGACCCAATAGAAATTAATGTTAGAGGCTATAGTTTAAGTATAAGAAAAGCTGAAGCAAGAGAAATTATTATAGAAGAGCTAAATAAGGATTACATTGGAGAAAAAAAGTATGATTCAACCAAAAAATACAAATCTTACAAAAAAAAGTAAGACTCTACACAAAGAAGCAATTTTAAAATTTTCTCTTATTGGCAATCCTAACAGCGGCAAAACAACGCTCTTTAATCAGCTCACAGGAAGCACTCAATACGTTGGAAATTGGCCAGGTGTTACAGTTGAAAAAAAAGAAGGTAAATCAAAATTTAAAAAACAAGTTATGAAAATTTTAGATTTACCGGGAATTTACTCGCTTTCACCTTATTCACCTGAAGAAATTATAACAAGAAACAGTTTAATTAACGACCCGCCAGATGCGATTATTAATGTTGTAGATTCGACTAATATAGAAAGAAATCTTTATTTAACAACACAAATAGCAGAATTTGGTATACCTATAGTAGTTGCTTTAAATATGATAGATATATTTAACAAAAAAGGTGATACAGTCAACATAAAAGAATTGGAACGTAAATTTGGTGTTTGCGTTGTACCAATTTCAGCTAGTCGTGGTGAGGGTCTTGAAAAACTAATAGAAAGAGCTTTAGAAATTTCAAAAAAAAAAGTTAGTAATTACAAAACTAAAAGTTTTTACAACAGTGAGGTTGATTATGTAATAAAAAAAATAGAAAATATCATATCTGATGCAAAGCATAAAAAACTTAGCTCAACAAGATGGGGTGCTGTAAAATTATTTGAAGACGATCAGTTAATTTTAAAATCTATAAAACTTAATAAATCGCAATTTAATAAAATTAATATTTTAAAAAATCGTATAAAAACATCTAAAAATGTGGATAGACAAGTTATAATAGCAGATCAACGCTACAAGTATATATGCAGTGTTTGCAATAAAGTTGTTAAAAAATGTGATCGAGAAAAAGAAACATTTTCAGACAGAATAGATAAAATCTTAACGCATAAAATACTTGCAATTCCAATATTCTTCTTTTTTATTTTTATAATTTTTAATATGACTTTTGGAAGTTTTGGTGAATTTTTAAAAGAAAAAGTTGCATTTTTTATAGACGAACACGTAACAAATTTTTTTATTAACATATTAGTGAGTGCCAAAGCTTCTTTGTGGACTAAAAGTCTTGTTTTAGACGGAATAGTAAAAGGGGTTGGAGCAGCAGCGTCGTTTTTACCTCAAATTGTAATTTTATTTTCTCTACTTTCTATTTTAGAAGATAGTGGATATATGTCAAGATGCGCCTTTATAATGGATAAACTTTTAAGAAAACTAGGTTTGTCAGGTAAATCTTTCGTACCTTTGCTTATGGGGTTTGGTTGCACTGTTCCAGCGGTTATGAGCACTAGAACTATCGAAAACCAAAAAGATAGGCGTTTGACAATTTTTGTTATACCATTTATGTCGTGTAGTGCTAAAATGCCTATATACGCACTTATGGTACCTATTTTTTTTAGCGAAAATCAACCGTTAATAATTTTTTTGCTTTACTTAATAGGAGTACTTGTAGCTATTTTTTCAGCAGTGGTATTAAAAAAAACTGTAGCCAAAGGAGAGAGTGCGCCATTTATAATGGAACTTCCTCAATACAGAATGCCAACAATTAAAAGTCTTTTCATGCACGTGTGGGAAAGAGTTAAAGATTTTTTAAAAAGAGCCGGAACAGTTCTTTTGGCGTGTTCAATAATAATTTGGTTTTTTGAATCTTTTAATTTTAAAATGCAAATGGTTGAAAGTAGTCACGAAAGTATGCTTGCTAAAATAGCAGCATTTATTAGTCCTATTTTCACTCCTTGCGGATTTGGCGATTGGAGAGCTTCTGTGGCACTTGTTGCGGGAATAGCAGCTAAAGAGTCCGTTGTGAGCACTATGGCTGTACTTTACAACACCATTGATACAGCTGAACTTTCCAAAGTCGTATCAAATGTATTTTCTAAAGCATCAGCTTTTTCTTTTATGACTTTTGTTTTATTATACACCCCTTGTATAGCAGCTGTTTCAGCTATTCGACAAGAATTTGAAAATACTAAACTTACTTTTTTTGCAGTAATATATCAGTTGGTTGTTGCTTGGGTTGTGTCGGCATTTGTATTTTTTGTTTGCAATATCTTTTTAATGTAGATAAATTAAAATAACTCAAAAATTAGGAGCTTGTGCTATGATAGTAGATTTGATAGTAGCCATTTTTGCTGGAACGGTAGTTTTATTTCCAGTTCTTAAATTTACTTTTGCAAAGAAAAGCAAAACAGATAAAATTGACTGTAAATCTTGCGGTGGAAAATGTCAATTTTGCTATTCTAAAAATAAAAAAAATAAAACTTAAATTTAGCAAAAGCTTGGTGCACAGCAACAAATTAAAAATCACAAATTATTTTTTATAGGCATATTATGTACTGTAAGCTGTTGTACAAATTAAAGTTTTAAAATTAATGAAATTTTATTTTGAAAATCACTTCTTCTTACAATACGGAAAATTATATATTTTTCTCTAAAAAGCTATGTACTTCTAAAGTTGAAAATTTGTTTATTATTTTTTATCTTATTTTAAGTAGTTTTATTGTAAAATACCTTTAATTTTTTAAAATTGAAGGTATTTTTTAGAGAACAGAAAAACTTTAACAAAATTATTTAAACTTATGTTAATTTCAGTTTTTTGTTTAATTACTTCTTTTTTGGGCCAAACTATTTTTGAATAAGTTAAAAAGTAGAAAAATATTTTTTAAAACAAGAATATTTTTTCTGTTGTTGCATAAAATAGATGAGTCAGGCTTCGGTCTTAGTAATTACTGTTGATTTAACAATAAAATATTTGAACTTATTTTAAAAAATATTAAAAGAATTTTTTTTAAGTTTAAGTTGTTTTAAAAAACAATGTTTAAGGAGATTCTACTAATGAAAGATTTTTTAAAGACGTTTGTTTTCAAAATTTTTTACAAAAATTTAAATTTTAAAGCAATAAAATTAGATGTTAAAAAAAATAAAAATTCAAATGTTATTTTTATGGATTTTAACGATGAAAATTATAGCACTACAAATAACCAAGCAGATTGTTGTAAAATTATTAACTTTCCGTCCTCTTGCAATTATCGTCAAAAATCATAAAATAAAACTACATTGCTTTTAATATCTACTTGCAAATTTACAAAATCAGCAAACTTATTTTTAAAAGCTAATATGTCTTTTAATTTTTAAAATTGTTTATTGCATTTAATAAACTTTTTATTTTATTTGTTCTTTCCCATTTAACACCTAAAGATTGCCGGCCTATTTGACCATATTTAGCTAAATTTCTATATATAGGTTTGCGAAGATCTAGCTGTTTTATAATTGCATAAGGGCGAACATCAAAAATCTTTTTAACGGCATTTAAAATTTTTCTATTAGAATAACGTGATGTGCCAAAAGCATTAATGGTAAATGAAATAGGGTTTGCTAAACCAATAACATACGAAATTTGCACTTCGCATTTTTCCGCTATCTTTGCAGCAACTATATTTTTTGCTATATATCTTGCAACGTAAGAACCAGAACGATCTACTTTTGTAGGATCTTTGCCTGAAAGTGACCCTCCACCATGTTTTGAATAACCTCCATATGTATCTACCATTATTTTTCTACCGGTTAACCCTGTATCACCCAGTGGACCTCCTATAACAAATCTTCCTGTAGGATTTATTAATATTTGCGTTTCACTGTTTAAAAATTTTCTATTAATCGCAGGTAAAATTACATGCTTTGTAATATCTTCTCGAATTTGGTCTATCGGAACACCTTCCATGTGTTGCACAGAAATAGCTATAGTTTCTACTCTTTTTGGAAGAGAATTTTCATACTCAACAGTAACTTGAGCTTTTCCATCCGGCATTAAATAATCTATTTTTTTATTTTTTCTGCAGTTATCAATGTAGAAAGCAAGCCTATTGGCAAAAAAGATAGGTAAAGGCATTAAATTAGGGGATTCATTACAAGCAAATCCAAACACCGTTCCTTGATCTGACGCTCCTAATTTGTTAAAACTACCTTTAAAACCCAGTCTTTCTTCAAAAGAATGATTAACGCCAATCGCTATATCTTCAGATTGAGGGTTAACAGACAAAATCACGCTACAATTATTGCCATCAAAACCTGTAACAGAATGTGTGTATCCTACTGAGCACACGACACCCTTAGCAATTTTTGCTATGTCTAAAGATGCTTTTGTTGAAATTTCTCCCATAACGTGTATTAATTCTTTTGTAATTGCCACTTCACACGCAACTCTAGACTCTTCAGGATCTTTTTTAATTATGGCATCAAGAATAGCATCCGCGATTTGATCGCACACTTTGTCTGGGTGTCCCTCTGTAACCGATTCTGATGTAAAAAAGGTAATTTTTTTAGTTTTTCTCTTCATATAGTTTTAATGTACCTTTGGACTTTAAAAACACCGGCCGCTTTTGTCAGTTTCCTGTACGTTCTTCATTTTTTGTGTAATACATTTTTAATATAAATTACGTTTAAACTTAATAATAAAAACAAAAAAATTCTTCATTAACCCTACATTTAAAATTAATGCATATTTTTAAATTTCTAAATCTGCAAATTAAATGATAAATCACTGTTTTTGTAAAAAGAAATATTTAATAAAAACTATTTTTAAAAACTTACTTATTAAATAATAAATTTATTGAAGAAAATTAGCGAAACTCTGTTCAATTTATTGTATCGTTGTTAAACACACAATATGTAATAACACTTAATTAAACTCTATCGCATTTTTTACAGTCATATTTTATCGTAATATCGTTGTTTTGTCAAACATATATTTTTTTATTAATTTGAAAGTAGATATTTGTTTAATTTTACATATTTTAATGTGTTTAAAATAGTTTTTATATTATTTATTCATAATTTCAAGCAATTTAGTTTTATAATTAGCTCTTTAAATTATTAGATCTTTTAGATTTTTAAAAAACGTATAGAAGATTATTTTAGCACAATAAAATAATTTAAACGCTAGAAGTTTTAAAAAAAATTTTAAAAAACACCTCACTTTCGTTTAAATCTAATGCTTTGATTTATTAATTTTTAATTAATTGTACGCTAAAACGTTACGTCAAAGGAAATTTAATTTTAAATAAAAATTGTTTACGAAAATAATTTTTATTTTTTAATCTTCACTTTTAAAATTTTAAACATATTGTTTTTTCAATGTTGACAAATTAAGTCTTTTTATAATACAATTAAACATGACTATTTTAAAAATAATTTTCCTTAAACATTTTTAGCTTATTTAAAATTAAAGTATTAATTATTAAAAATCAAGTCTGCAAATTATAGAAACGGTAGAGGGGATTTGGCGGTATAGCTCAGTTGGTCAGAGCATTCGGTTCATATCCGAAAAGTCGATGGTTCGAGTCCATCTACCGCTACCAAGTACTTTGATTTTTATAAATTGGCCCGGTGGTCAAAGGGTTAAGACACCGCCCTTTCACGGCGGTAGTACGAGTTCGAATCTCGTCCGGGTCACCATTTAAGATTAACGTTCTCCCTTCGATTATTATGTCGAGGGGAGTGTGTTTAATTGGACGCATAGCTCAGATGGTTAGAGCACTCGTTTCACATACGAGGGGTCAGGGGTTCAATTCCCTTTGTGTCCACCAATTTTATGATACTTTCAAGGTTTTAAATTTTAAAAACATGTAAGAATTTTTCAAAGAGCACCTTAATAAAATACTTTAAAAATCACATTGTCATTAATAAAAATTTTTGATAATTTAATATTAAAATATTATGAATTATGCGCAAAGGTCATTTTTATAAATTGTTAAATAAAGAATGTAAATTTAAAATTTTAAGGATTAAACATGAATTTTAAGGAAATATATTTTGACAACAGTGCTAGTACAAAACCTTCAGATACAGTATCTTTAGAAGTTTACAAAACTCTTTCTTCAAATTTTGCAAACCCTTCTTCGATGCACACAAAAGGATATGAAAGTGCTAAAATTGTGGCGCAATCAAGAAAAAAAATTGCCGATGTTTTAAAATGTGAATCAAACGAAATTTATTTTACATCCGGCGGCACTGAAAGCAATAATATCGCTATTTTAGGCAGTGTTTATGCAAAAAAGCATAAAGGCAATAAAATTGTTACAAGCTCTTGTGAGCATTTTTCTGTTCTTAAAACATGTAAGGAGCTTGAAAGCAAAGGTTTTGAAGTTGTATATTTAAAACCCGATAAAAATGGAAAAATCCATGAAGAACAGATATTTAATGCTGTAGATAGTAACACTATATTTGTCAGTATAATGGCGGCTAATAACGAAACTGGCGTTTGTTTTCCTGTTGAAAAAATAAAAAATATAATAAAACAAAAATCAAGTGATGCAATTTTTCACATAGATGCTGTCCAATCTTTTTGTAAAATTGAAACTAAAATCTCTAAATTAAAATGTGATTTACTTACTGTAAGTGCCCACAAAATGCATGGCCCTCAAGGAATAGGGGCTCTTTTTTGTTCTAATAAGATTAAAATACACCCTTTGATTTTTGGTGGTGATCAAGAAAGAAAGATTCGTCCAGGCACAGAAAGTGTTAGTTTGATATCTGGTTTTGCTAAAGCTGTAGAAGAATCAAAAAATTTTGATAAAAACTTCTTGAAAGTTTCTGAACTTTTTAAAATGTGTAAAAATTCTTTTAAAAATTTTCAAAATGTTAAAATAAATGGTAGTTCTGACTTTTTTCCATATATACTGAATATATCTTTTTTAGGTATTAAAAGCGAAATTTTGCTTAATTTTTTATCTTTAAGAAATATTTTTGTCTCAAGCGCCTCCGCATGTTCAAAAAATAAAAAAAGCCATGTGTTAAAAGCCATGGGATTACCGAGCGATCGAATAAGCAGTTCAATTCGAATAAGCTTTTCAAAGAACAACACAAAAGAAGAGGTTTTATATTTTTTGAAAGTAATCGACAACGCTTTAGAAGCTTTAAAAAATAAAAATACTAGCATTTAGATTAATTTTTAATTTTCTTAAAAAAGTAAGTTTTAAAATTTTAAAAACTTGCGTTCTAAATTGCTTTTTAAATACCAATTAAATTTATAATACGGAGTTTAAAATATGAAAAAGGTAATACTTATAAAAGTTGGAGAAATATTTTTGAAAGGTTTAAATCGTCCAGCTTTTGAAAAATCATTAATTAACAACATTAGAAAAAAACTGAAAAAAGGTGAGTTTGAGCTTAAAAACTCAGAATCAACAATTTGTTTATTTCCTCAAAAAGATAATATTGATTTTGATTATGTTTTAGAGAAAATTAAAAAAGTCTTTGGTATTTCTGTGCTTTGCCAAGCATTTGTTGCACAAAAAAATATAAAAGATATTTCAGATGTTTTAATAAATTTTTTTAAGGACGATTTATCAAATTCCAAAAGCTTTAAAATAGCATCTAAAAGATCTGACAAGAATTTTGAATTTACATCTTGTCAAATCTCTCAAATTCTAGGAAGCATTGTTCTTGAAAACTATAAAAATCTACGTGTAGATCTTTGTAACCCTGAGTTGATTGTAAACATAGAAGTGCGTAAAAATTATGCTTTTTTATACAGCAAAACAATAAGCGGATCTAAAGGTATGCCTGTTGGAACAAGCTCAAAATCTACAGCTTTAATTTCGGGAGGAATTGATAGTCCTGTTGCTATTTGGATGATGGCAAAGCGAGGGTCATCTATAAATGCTGTTCATTTTGCAAGTCCTCCTTACACAAATAAAAGATCCGAAGATAAAGTTGTTAGATTGGTTGAAAAATTGTCTCAATATTGTGGAAACATTAAATTGTTTATAGTTGGATTTACAAAAATACAAGAAGAAATTTGTAGAAAATGCCGAAAAGAATTGCACACTATAATAAACAGACGTATGATGATGAAAATTTCAGAAAATATAGCAAAAACAGAAAATTCAAAGTCATTAGTAACTGGAGAAAGCCTTGCTCAAGTTGCAAGTCAAACCATCGATTCTATTATTTGCACAAACGCCGCTGTAAATACTTTGGTTTTAAGGCCTCTTATAGGGATGGATAAAGACGAAATTATAAACATTGCTAAAAAAATAGAAACGTTTGATATATCAATAGAACCGTTTCAAGATTGCTGCACTGTTTTTACGCCCAAACACCCAAATACTCGCCCCGATCTTAATAAGGTTTTGTTAGACGAAAACAATATAGACTCAACACAATTAATATCAGACACTTTGAGCAAAAATATAGAAATTAAAGAAATTAAATGATTTTAAACTACATGTTTTTTAAAAAAATTTAAAATTAAAGCCACGACTTAATTTTAAAAGGCAGAAACTTTTAAAAGTGTTTTTTATTTTAGTCTAACTTTTAATATTTTAAAAATTAATTTAAATTTACTTTAAAAGCTTTTATTAACTCAAATTAAAAATTAAAAAAGTTTTAAAATTTTATATTATTTTTATTTTTGTATGATTTAAATTTTTAAATTTAAGTCATATTTTTTTAGAAAGATCCATAAAGTTCAAAAGTAGAAAATTTTATTAAATAAATTTATAGATTTTTCGAAAAGGAAGGTATATGAATTTTAAAAAGTTTAATTTATTGAATTTTAAGAAAAAAAAAATAAATAATACAAAAGCTAAAAATAAAAGTAGAGGTTTATTAAATGAAGTAAAAAGAACTAAAGATGAAATTTTTTGTACAGAAAATTGGTTTAATTTTGAAACTAATAATGATTTAATAGATGCTTGCATTTACAAACTTAAATCTTTAGAAGCAAAAAATAAATTTTTGTTAATGAAAACTAAAGTTTTAAAAACTAAATCATCAAAGAAATTTGCAAAAAATAAAAAATATGTTCAAACAAAATAATTTATAAGTTTTAATATAATTTTTTAGATTTAAGATTTTAAAACTAAAGGCGTTATCAAAGAGAGGTAGAAATGTCTAATACAGCAGCGTATTTTTTAATTTTTTCTGTTTTTTCATCTTTGATATTTGTGCAAATTGCTATCAAATCAGAAAAACCAATAAGAAAAGCTATTATAAGCTCATTTTGGGGTATTTTGACTTTAATATTTGTAAATGCTGTAAGTTTTTTAACTAACGCTTGGTTACCCGTCAGTTTGTTGTCGATAGGTATAACTATGGTTTTAGGTATCCCTGGAGTCACTATGCTTTTAATTATGAACATTCTTTTTAACACTTAACTTTACAAAAAGTGTATATAATTTTTTTAAAATTTAAAAAAGCATATATTGCACTACATAACTATGAAAAGACGTAGAAATTTAAATTGTGTAGATTGATTAAAATGGTTAAAAGTGATATTCTAGCAATTAGAATGTTATTAAAAAGCTATTTTGTTGTTCTATTAAATTTTTTTGGAATGACTTGGGGGTTTAGATGAGAATTGCAATAGATGCCTTTGGAGGAGACAATGCCCCATCAGAAGTTTTAAAAGGTTGTCAAATGGCGGTTTGTGAAGATTTTAATGAAAAAATTATTGTTGTTGGAGATAAAGAAAAAATTTTTTCTTCTGCTAAAAAAAATAATATAAATCTAAACAAATTAGAAATTTTTCATGCCTTAGATGAAATAAGCATGGAAGATGCACCTCAAGAGATTATGAGATCTAAAAGACAAAGTTCAATGGCAAAAGGTTTAGAACTTTTGGCAAAAGGTGAAGCGGATATTTTTTTATCTGCAGGAAATAGCGGCGCATTAATTGTTGGTTCCACGTTTATAGTTAAAAGAATAAAAGGCGTAAAAAGATGTGCGTTTGCGCCAATTGTTCCTGCTTACAAAACTCCTTTTTTATTGATAGATGGAGGAGCCAACATAGAATGTACCCCTTCTATGATTGTGCAATTTGGTGTTATGGGGTCTGTTTATATGAAAAATGTCATGAAAATTAAAGATCCGCGTGTTGCGCTTTTGAATATAGGGGTTGAAGAATGTAAGGGTAGATCTTTGCATGTAGAAGCTTTTAAAACTTTAAAATCAAGTTCTCTTAATTTTATAGGAAATATTGAAGCAAGAGAACTTTCAAAAAGTGGTGCTGACGTTGTTGTGACAGACGGATTCACAGGAAATGTAGTTTTAAAACTTTATGAAGGTCTTGCTTCTACTTTTATGAAAAAAACAAAAGATATTTTTAACAAAGATTTTAAAAATAAATTTGCTTCCTCTCTTCTCTTTTCTGATTTTCAAAAATTTAAAAAAGAAATTAGTCAAGAAGAACATGGAGGAGCTCCGATTCTTGGTGTATCTAAACCTATCTTTAAAATTCATGGAAATTCAGCGGCTAAATCGTTTAAAAGTGCAATAAATTTAGCTATTTCTTATGCTAAAACAGATGTTATAAGAAAAATATCAGATGCTGTTTGTACTTTTTGTTCATAAAATAAATTTAGCGTTTTTGGTATAACTTTAAATTAATCTTTAAAATAAAATTACAAAAGAGGTGTTTTTGTGGATTGTGTTTTTTGTAAAATTGTAGAAAAGCAAATTTCTTCAGATAATATTTATGAAGATGATGAAATTTTGTCTTTTAAAGACAGCAATCCTCAAGCTCCTATTCACGCATTGGTAATTCCTAAAAAACACATTGTTTCAGTAGACAAGCTTCGAGAAAACGAAGAAAAAATTATTGGACATATGTTTTTAAAAATTAAAGATATAGCAAAAAAGCTTAATTGCAGAAACGGTTACAGAATTGTTAGCAACTGTGGAAAAGGTGCAGGTCAGGCTGTTTTTCATTTACATTTTCATCTTTTGGGAGGACGCGCTTTAGCTTGGCCTCCTGGTTTAAAAAATGATCTATTTTAAAAAAAGGAGAAAAAGTGATGTATCGTTTTAATGGATTTACACAAAAAGCAAACACCGCTTTAAATCTCGCTGTTAGTAGTGCAGAAAGCATGGGTCATACTTATGTAGGAAGCGAACATGTTTTGCTTGGCTTGTTAAAAGAAGGCAGCGGTGTTGCGTGCGTGGTTTTAAATAGTTTAAGCGTTACTGCAGATAAAATAATTACTCTTATGAAAAGAGATATAGGATTTGGTGATATTAAAACAAGTCTTAATATGGATGACTTTACCCCAAGAACAAAACGTATTTTACAAATTTCAGTTGTTCAAGCGTCGAAGCTTTCTCACAATTATGTGGGCACCGAACATATTTTGTTGGCTCTAATTGGAGAAACAGATAGTTATGCTGTTAGGTTTTTAAAAGAATTAGGTGCCGATTTTAGAACTATTTTAGAAAAAATAAGCAGAACAATTGGCGAAGCTGAAGAAATGTCGGCATCGTTTTCTTTAGAAATTTACAGCGAAGGCCCTCCTTTTTCTATACAAAACAATCAAAGTAACAGAAGAGAAAAAAATTCTAACACTAAAACACTTGATCAATTTGGAAGAGACCTTACTTCTTTTGCAAGATCTGGGTCGGTCGATCCTGTCATTGGCCGTAAAAAAGAAATTGAAAGAGTTATTCAAATTTTATCAAGAAGAACTAAGAATAACCCTTGTTTAATAGGAGAACCTGGTGTTGGAAAAACAGCGGTAGTTGAAGGCCTTGCTATAAAAATAATTTCAGGAGATGTTCCAGAACTTTTGAAAGGAAAGCGTGTGGTCACTGTTGATTTGCCAGGAATGATAGCCGGTACTAAATATCGTGGAGATTTTGAAGACAGAGTAAAAAACATTATAAATGAAGTTAAAAAAGCAGGCAATGTGATTTTGTTTATAGACGAATTGCACACAATTGTTGGCGCTGGGGCTGCTGAAGGTTCAGCTGACGCTGCTAATATTTTAAAACCAAGCTTGGCGCGCGGCGATTTTCAAGTTGTGGGGGCAACAACTATCAGTGAGTATCGAAAACATATAGAAAAAGACGCAGCGCTTGAAAGAAGATTTCAACCTGTTACTGTTGGAGAACCTACGAAAGAAGAAGCTGTTAAAATTTTAAAAGGCTTAAGAGATCGGTATGAGGCTCACCATAAAATAAAAATTACAGATGAAGCGTTAGAAGCTGCGGTTGCCTTTTCTTCTCGATATATACCAGATAGATATCTTCCGGATAAAGCTATCGATCTTATAGATGAAGCTGCTTCTATGGTAAAGCTTCGATCTTATACGGCTCCTGATTATTTGAAGGATCTTGAAAATGATATAAAACAGTTGGATGCTGAAAAATCTGCCGCAATAAATGCTCAAGATTTTGAACGTGCAGCTAAAATTCGAGACGAAGAAAAAACAAAAAAAGTAAAATTGGAAGAAAGAAAAAAGCTTTGGAAAGATTGCAAAGAAAGCAACGGGGAAGAAGTTTTATCGGAGGATATTGCTCACATAGTTTCTAGTTGGACAGGAGTTCCAGTTAAACAGTTAACAGAAGAAGAAAGCGAAAGACTTCTTAAAATGGAAGATGTTTTGCACGAAAGAATAATAGGCCAAGATGAAGCGGTGAGTAGTGTTTCAAGAGCTATAAGAAGGGGTCGTTTGGGCCTTAAAGACCCTAAAAGGCCAGCAGGATCTTTTATATTTTTAGGTCCAACAGGCACAGGAAAAACAGAGCTTTGCAAAGCTCTGGCAGATGTTTTGTTTGGAGATGAAAATTCAATTGTGCGTTTTGATATGTCTGAATTTATGGAAACTCACGCTGTGTCAAAGCTTATAGGATCACCTCCAGGTTATGTTGGTTACGACGACGCTGGGCAATTAACAGAGAAAGTTAGAAGAAAGCCATATTCTGTTGTTCTTTTTGACGAAATAGAAAAAGCTCATCCTGATTTATTTAACATGATGCTTCAAATTTTAGACGATGGGCACCTTACAGACTCTCAAGGCCGAAAAGTAGACTTTAGAAACACTATAATAATAATGACATCAAATGTTGGAGCGAGGTTAATAACGGAAAAACAAAGATTGGGTTTTGAAAATTTTGAATATAAAGAAGACAAAAAACATCTTAAAGAAACAGTGTTGTCAGAGCTTAAAAAGTCATTTCGTCCAGAATTTTTAAACAGAGTGGACGATATAATTGTTTTTGATAAACTTTCCCAAGAAGATGTTAAAGAAATAGCAATTAGAATGCTTATAGACCTTGAAAACCGCGTTGAAGCTTTGGGATCGAAAATAGTTTTTACAGAAGAAACCTTAGAAAAAATTTCAGAAAAAGGTTTTGATCCATTATATGGTGCTCGTCCTTTAAGAAGAGCTATAAGTTACAATATTGAAGATAAGCTTTCTGAATTTATGTTACAAAAAGATTTTGATAAAAACAGTACAATAATTTGTGATGTAGATGAAAATGAAGAGTTTTTTTTCGAAAGTAAAGAAAATTATGAAGAAGAAGATAACAATGAAAATAGCGAAGAAGAGAACGCAGAAAATGATGAACATAAAAGTGAAAAATAAAAAATTTCAAATTAATGCTTTTTAATTTGTTTAAAAATTTCGTTAAAAAGCTTCAAAAATAGGCGGTATTATTTTATGAAATATATGAAGCTAGATGAGCTTCGAGAAAGTTTTCTTACTTTTTTTGAATCAAAAAAACATTTGAGGCTTAAAAGTTTTTCTTTAATTCCAAATAACGACAATAGTCTATTGTTTATAAACTCCGGCATGGCTCCAATGAAAAAATTTTTTATGGAAAACAACTCTGCGCCTAAAAGCAGAGTTGTTACTTCTCAAAGATGCGTGCGCACCCTCGATATTGATTTAGTTGGTAAAACCTCAAGACATGGCACATATTTTGAGATGCTAGGCAATTTTTCTTTCGGAGATTATTTTAAAAAAGAAGCAATAAATTGGGCTTTTGAATTTCTTTGCGAAGTTGCAAAATTGCCTAAAGAAAAATTAGTTATTTCTGTTTTCGAAGAAGATGAAGAAGCTTATAAAATTTGGAAAGAGAAAATAAACCCAGAAAAAATAATGAAATTTGATAGAAAAAATAATTTTTGGGAACATGGAAAAGGGCCTTGTGGACCTTGTTCGGAAATTTATTTTGATAAGGGTAAAAAGTACGGATGTAAAAAAGAGAACTGCAATGTAGACTGCGATTGTGAAAGATATATAGAACTTTGGAATTTAGTTTTTACTCAGTTTTTAAACGATGGAAATGGGAGCTATTCGAAATTAAAAAGTCCTAATATTGATACAGGTTTGGGTCTTGAAAGGCTAGCTTGTGTAGTTCAAGGTGTTGATAATTTCTTTTTAATAGATTCTATAAAAAATATTTTAAAATTTATATGCAAAAAAGCAAATATAATCTACGGACATAATGAAAAAAATGATACTTCAGTTAAAATAATAGCGGACCACATCAGAAGTATTGTTTTTATGGCTTTTGATAAAGTAATCCCATCGAACGAGGGACGTGGCTATGTGATGAGAAAACTTGTTAGAAGGGCAATTCGATATGGCAAAATTATTGGATTTAATAATGCATTTTTGTATAAAATTTGCGATGCGATTATAGAAGAAAATAAAACTGCTTACCCAGAACTCTTAGAAAACGCTTCTTGTATTAAAAAAATTATATTGCTTGAAGAAGAAAATTTTTTAAAAACTATGAACAATGGTTTAAATGTTTTAGAAGAAATGTTAAAAAATATAAAGAACAATATTATGTCTGGTAAGGATGCTTTTTTGCTTCATGACACTCACGGTTTTCCCATAGATCTTACAATAGAAATACTGAATGAACGAGGTTTTTCTGTTAACATAGAAGAATTTAATGAACTTATAGAAAAACAAAAAAAAATGTCAAACATTGCTAGGAATACTTCATGCAGTAATGACACTTGGGGAAAGAAGAATTTAATTTTAAACAACAATTTTCATTCTGAATATATTGGATACAACGCCTTTTCTTCTAATTCTAAAGTTATTGGTATTTTTTTAGAAAACAACTCTTTACAATCAATTTCACTGGATAAAAATAAATTTTATAAAAACCTATATATTATTTTAAATAAAACCCCTTTTTCTGCAGAAGGAGGTGGTCAAGCATCTGATACGGGAAGAATGTTTTCAGAAAATGTCGATTTAAAAGTGATTCATGTTGAAAAAAATTCTTCTGTCTACATTCATGAATGCAGTTTAAAGTCAGGTACCGTAGAAATAGGTGATATTTTGAAGGTTAATATTGACGTAGATAAAAGAAAAAGCACTCAAAGAAATCACACAGCTGCACATATGTTGCATTCGACCCTTAGGATTATTTTAGGAAATCATGTTTATCAATCTGGTCAATTTGTTAATGATAAGCTTCTTCGTTTTGATTTTACACATTCAGAAAAATTAACTAAAAATCAATTAAACGAAATTGAAAAAAATATTAATTTAAAAATTTTAGATGCTATCAGTGTAGAAACAACCGAGATGCCTATTGAAAAAGCTAGAAAACTTAACGCCATGGCGCTTTTTGAAGAAAAATATGGTGATGTTGTTAGAGTTGTTCAAATATCAGATTTTTCGAGTGAATTCTGCTCGGGCACTCATGTTTCAAATACTTCCGAGATTTGTTTGTTCAAAATAATTAACGAAACTTCTGTTGGTTCTGGAATAAGAAGAATAGAGGCCCTTACTGGTGCCTGTGCTCTAGAGCTTTTTAAAAATTGCAACGAAATATTAGAAAAAGCTAAAAAAATATTAAAACAAAACGATTTGATTAAAGGAATTGAAAATCTTTTAAATTCAAATAAAGAAAATGCTGATAAATTAAAAAAATTAGAAATTGAAATTTGCAACAATATGGCTAAAAAATTTTTATCTGATGCTAAAAAAATAAAACTTAAAAAAACTGATAACATTATAAAAATTGTTGTAGGCAAATTGAAAGAAATACAAACTGATGTTGTCAGACATATGTGTGATAACATAGTGCAGGGAAGCGAAAATATAGTCGCTATTATTTTTTTAACTCATGGAGATAAACTACTAATGATGGTGTTTGTTAGTAAATCTGCTCAAAAAATTGGATTACATGCCGGAAATTTAGTTAGAATTTTAGCAAAATTTGTAGATGGAAGTGGTGGAGGAACAATTAAATTTGGTACAGCAGGAATAAAATTAAAGCAAAAGCTTCCTGATTTGCTAAAAAATATAGACAAAGAAATTTTAGCTATGATTTGTTTAGGAGAAGAAATATGAAAGCTTTTATTGAAGTCAAAAACGCAAGTTTCAAATATGACAAAAATTCTTTAAAATCTTTAGCCATAAAGAACATTAATATGACGATAAACAAAGGCGAATTTGTAGCTATTATTGGGCACAATGGAAGTGGAAAATCAACTTTAGCGAAACACTTTAACGCTATACTCGTTCCAACTGAAGGCAAAGTTTTTGTAAAAAAAAAAGACACATCGGATGAAAACGAAACTTATAAAATAAGATCTAGTGTTGGTCTCGTACTTCAAAACCCTGATAATCAAATAGTCTCGAGCGTAGTTGAAGATGATGTAGCTTTTGGCCCTGAAAATTTAGGTATTGATCCAGATGAAATAAGAAAAAGAGTTGATTTTGCTTTAAATGCAGTGGGAATTTTCGATAAAAAAAGGGAATTTGTTCACAAACTTTCTGGAGGTCAAAAACAAAAAGTCGCTATCGCTTCAATTTTAGCTATGAATCCAGAATGTTTAGTAATGGATGAGTCTACAGCTATGTTAGACCCTCAAGGAAGAAAAGAATTGTTAAAAACACTTTTAGATCTTAACAAAAAACAAAACATTACTGTCATAATTATAACTCATTTTATGGAAGAAGCTGTGTTAGCAAATAAGATTTTTGTTATGAAAAATGGAGAAATAGTAGATAATGGCGATAAAAATATTTTTTCGAAGCTAGATTTATTACGTTCTTGCAATTTATCTTTAACTCAGCCTATGAAACTTATATTATCTCTAAAAAAAATGGGGTTTAATGTAAAAGGAAATCCTTTAAACAGCAGAGAATGTGCAAACATTCTGCATAATTTTTTAAAAACAAATGACTTTAAACAAAAATAAAATTTGACTTTTAAAATATTAAATAAAGAGGTGAGAAATTTGTCAGTTCCTATAATAGAAACAAAAAATCTTACTTATAATTATTTACTAAGCAGTAACTTTAAAAATACTGCAATAAAAAACATAAACGTTAAAATTTATCCCGAGGACATCGTTGCTATAATAGGCTGCACAGGTTCAGGAAAGTCCAGTTTCATTCAGCATCTCAACGGTCTTTTAAAACCTTCATATGGTAAAGTCTTTTTTAACGGGGAAGATATTTGGTCAAATAACTTTAATATAAAAAATTTAAGATTTAAAGTCGGGGTTGTTTTTCAATATCCAGAACACCAACTTTTCGAAGATACTATAAGTAAAGATATTGCGTTTGGGCCAAAAAATATGGGACTTTGCAAAGAAGAAATCAGAAAAAGAGTTGAAGTTGCAGCGAATTTTGTAGGTTTAAATAAAAAAATACTTAACGAATCACCATTTGATGTTTCTGGCGGAGAGAAACGCAAAGCAGCAATTGCGGGTATAATTGCTATGGATCCAGACGTTATCGTTCTAGATGAGCCAACAACAGGTCTTGACCCTCTTAGTCGAGATATGCTTCTTTTTGATATTTTTAATTATCATAAAAAAAGACGAAATACTGTTATTTTCACATCGCATAATATGGAAGAAGTCGCACAAATTGCCAACAAAGTGCTGGTTTTACATCATGGAAATGCTATCATGTTTGGAAAAACAATAGATATATTTTCTAAAGCCAACAAACTTACAGAAATAGGTTTATCTATCCCTGAAATTACAAACGTCATTATGGAATTAAAATCTATTGGTTATAAAAGCTTGCCAGACTGTGTTTTAACTGTTAATGAGGCGACAAAATCAATTTTAAATCTTTTTAATCTCTTAAATTTAAAGCAATAAAACTTAAAATTACAAGCTTTACTTTTAAAAATTCTTATAAAACAGCACTTATTTCGCAAAGTAAGTTTTGTTTTATTTGGTTTAAATCGCCTTTAACCGTAAATCCAGCTGCGTTTTTGTGACCACCGCCTCCAAATTTTTTACAAATATCTTCAGCGCTTACACCAACTTTTGTTCTAATAGATACTTTATAAACATTCTTTTTTTCTTCTTTAATAGTAGCACCCACCAATACACCTTTAATTTGTCTAGGTATTTGAGTAAAAAGACCAATATCCTCTTTACTAGTATTACTTTTTGAAAGCATACTTTGATTTATGAAAATCATAGCACATTTTGAGTTTAAGAAAAACTCTAGTGTTTGTAAAACAAGTTGGTTTAAAAAAATTTGATTTTTAGTTATGCAATCAAAAATTTTATAGTTTAAAGTATCGTTTCTAACTCCAATTTTTATAAGATCAGAAGCTATTTTATGTGTTTTTTCAGTAACATTCGGATAAGCAAATCTTCCTGTATCCGTTATAATCCCCACATAAATATACTCTGCAATTTGAATGTCGATAAGTTTTAAAAATTTTGCAATTTCATAAATAATTTCAGTTGTTGATGCTGCTAAAGGGTTTACGAGTGAAGAAATTTCAGCAAAAATTTTGTTAGTTCTATGGTGATCTATACAAAGATCTATTTTTTCTATATTTTGCAAAAACTTTCCTAAAAGTTTTTTATCCGCTAAATCAACACTTACAACGTATTTATCTTTTATATCAAATTCTTCACAATCAAACAATACATAGGGCTTTTCTTTTAAAAAATAATCGTCAATTAAAAAATTAAAATTTTGAGGAATCTTACTTTCATATGCTATTACACACTTTTTATTAAGCTTTTTTAAAATGCAAAAAACTGCAAGAGATGAACTAATCGCATCTCCATCAAGATTATCATGAGTAATTATTACAAAATCATCTTTATTTTGAAAAATATCACAAACACTCTTTAACTTTTCGTAATTTATCATGCTCCACCTTTAATTAAATCTATTGATTTTTTTATTGTTTGAAAAAGTTTAACTTAAATCTTCAAGAACTTTCTTAAGTTTTATAGCATATTCAATGGAATCGGTTTTGTAAAATTTTATTTCAGGTGTGCGTTTAAGTTGAAGACGCTTAGCAAGTTCTTTACGAATAAACTTCGAAGATGATTGTATACTTGCAAAAACGTCGTAAGATCTTACTTTACTTTTTAATATACTAATATAAACTTTGCAAACAGACAAATCTTGAGATACAGAAACTTTTACTATACTCAATAAATTTCTTTGTATTTCAAAGCTATTTAAATCTCTTAATATGCAGCTTAATTCTTTTTTAATGCTCGAAGAAATTCTTTTTATTCTATAATTATTCAAAGCTTGCACCTCTTCTTTTGGTTAAAATTATTTAAAACCAATTATAATTTTAACATTTTTTTCTTTTGTTTCCAAATCAACATTTAATAAAGCGTAGTAATGATTTTATAATGGATAGTAAAGAAATTAATACTTTATCAAACACTATTGTAAAAAAGACAAATAGTATTCTTTTAGGTATTAATAGTTCAAGTACTTGAGAAAAAAGACTTGAAAATTATTATAAAAATCTTTTAAACAAAAACAAAAACTTACAAAAAAAAAGTAAACAAGAAATAGAAGAAACCAAATCAATTACAAAATATTAAAACTTAACAAAACATATTCAATTCAAAAATTTGAATAATAAATAATTTTTAGGACAGATTAATAAAGGACTTTTAATTAAGTCCAAACAAATAGGAAGGTGAGGGGATTTGTATGAGCAGGAATAAAAGGTATTATAACAGGATTTTGGATTTGAAAATCAGCGAAGAGCTGCTATTTTTAAATGTGAATGCAAATATTAAATTTAAACCTTATTTAATCCCTGATTCACCATAGTCCTCCATGGAAAAAACCTGTCCTAGTTTATAATTTTTGAAATATTTTCATTAGAAATTCTTCTAAATTATTAAACATTATATTTATTTTGCATTCCAAACTAATTGATTTTATATCAAAATAAAAATCATTTACTTTTATTTTTATTATTTATCCAAATATTCCTGTTTTCCCGCTTCCCTTAGGCAGCGGGATTTTTTTATTATTTTCTACAATTATTATTTTGAATAAAAATAAAATATTTGTAAATAATTGTAATTGTGACAGCTTATAAAGTTTAAGGATTTATTTTAAAATATTTCTTTTAATTTACACAAATTAATAAATATTTATAATTAATTACTATCTAATTTTAAAAACTTCCATATAATCATTAATTTATCAAATTGCTAGAATCTGCAAAAATTAAATTGCCTGTTTATAAGACTGATCACAAATATTTGTATAATAATAAAAAAGAAAGGAAGAATGTTTATGAAGAAAAATAAAAAACAACAAAAAAATAACAAAATAAAAAACAGTGATTTAAAATCAGTAGGTGGTGGGTTATCGTTGAAATTTGATAGAAATAAAAAGGATATGAGATTCCCCAAAAATCATAATGGACCTTTAAATCATCAACATGGTTTTAAAAATAATCGTTTTGATTTTAACAATGTAAATCGTAAAAGTTTTTTTGATAAATATCAAAATGACGAAAATATATAATTAAATCATTTAAATAAAAAATATAAAAAGTAATTTGATAATTAATGAAAAAATTTTTAAGGCCTTGCTAACTTTATATTAGTTAAGGCTTTAAAATATAAAAACTTAAAATATAAAAACTTATTGAATAATATTTCACAATAAATAAGTCAGATGTTATTTTACGTATACTCTAATTATACAAAATATTCATTTTATGCAAATTTTAATGCATCTACAGGATTCATTTTAGAAGCTTTTATCGCTGGATAAATTCCAAAAATTAATCCTGTACTAGTTGCAAATATAAATCCAAGCAAGTTATTTTCTATTTTTATAGTAAATTGAAATCCAAAAATTTTGGATCCAACAAAAAATAATGAATTACCCATTAATATTCCTAAAATACTTCCTATTAATGTTATTATAATGGCTTCCAACAAGAATTCTACCATAATAGATATTCTACTAGCTCCTATTGATTTCTTAATTCCTATTTCTCTCGTTCTTTCGCCAACAGAAACTAACATTACTATCATTATGCTAAGGCTTGCTACAATTAAAGATATAGCTCCAACAATAGATAAAGTAATAGCAATTATGTCTAATAGTCTTATTAATCCATCTCTTTGTTTAGAAAGATTGTTAGATATATATTTGTCATACACTTTACAATGATTTTCTAAAGATTGAGCCAATTTTGCGCCTACTTCTTCTATTGGAAGATTAAATTTATCGTTAATTTTTACCGCTATTTGATCAAAAGTCTTTGTGCCAGTAATTTTTTGAACACTTGTGTAAGGAATATAGACAAAATTTGGAATATAATTTCCAAGTACATTGTCAATTAACCCTGTGCCAGTTTTAACAACCCCCACAATTTCATAAACTTCTGGTATTAAATTTAAAGTTATAAGAATTTTTTTTCCAATTACATTGTTTCTTGAATAAAATTTTTGAGAAAACTTTTGGTCTACAATACAAACATTACTACCACCGCAAACATCAGATTTATTTATAGATCTGCCGTGCAAAGTATTAAGAGAAATTATTTTATTTGCATTCTCGTTTACTCCAAAAACCAAAGCATTAGTTTGTAAATTGTGACAAGATACTTCAGCATTTCTTGTTATAAGTGGCATTGCTTGTTTTACATATTCTGATTTTTTAATTACATCTAAATGTTGATCATAAAGTGGTTTTTTTTCCATATCCGCAGTTCTAGTACTTGCACTGACTGTTAGCCCATCAAGTCCAAGGCTATCAAGTTCGTTATTTATCGCAAAAGATCCCGACTGAGATATATTACCTATGAGAACAACCGATGCAACGCCAATAGCCACCCCTATGGCAGTAAGAAAGCTCCTGGTCTTTTTTCTTCCTATATTTCTTATGGAACACAGCAAAATATCAAACATATTTTTTTAACCTTTACTTTTTTTATTTAAATACTACATATTCCTTTTTTATTTGATCAATTTTCTAAAATATTCTTTACTTTAATAGTCACACCTTCTTTTTTTACAATATCTGGGTTTTTTACAACCATGTCTCCCTCTGAAATTCCAGAACAAACCTCAAAACCCTTGTTGAATTCTTTACACGTTTCTATATAAGTTTTTTTGGCTTTTCCGCTTTCATATTTAAACACAAACTCTCTTCCATCTTCATCTGACTTTACAGAATCATAAGGAATTATCAAAACATTCGAATATTCAGGAAGAACTATCTCACATTTTACAGTAAAGCCTGGTTTTATGGGACTATTTTCGGTCTTATTAATACTAGCGAAAACGTTTATATAAGCTTCTGAATTTGTATTTGAAAAATTTTGTTGAGCTTGATTAGAAATTTCTTTTATTTTCCCCGTATACATACCCTCAAAACCAGTGCCGGTTATGTGAACATTTTGTCCTGATTTTATCTCAGAAATTTGTTTTTCGCTTACTTTTAAAGCTACTTGCAAATTTGAAGGATTAGCAACTGTTGCAACAAGACTTCCTGGGAAAATTGTTTGGCCTTCTTTTGCAAATACTGAAGATAAAATTCCAGCACAAGGTGAATTAATTTCATGAGTTTCTCCCGTGCTCAACACACAAGTGTTATTTCTTTCGTTTGTATCAGCTTTATTATTTTGTTTCTCTAAAGCTTTTTTATAAAAAGATTGTAAATCACCTATTTCTGAAGAATTTTTTATCTTTTCTTTAATATCTTCTGTTATATCAGGTATTTCTAACGAATCATTCGAACTTGTTGTCTTTACATCTCCTACTTCTAAAGCTGCAAACAAAGCGTCATTTTCATTTATAAACTCTCCTTCTTTTTTGAGCATTTCCTTTACTATACAAACTCGATCAGCAAATACATTTTGTTTTTCTTCAAATTCTACTTTTCCTGAGCAAATTATATTATTATCAATGCAAATAGGAGCTATTCCTATTACATCTGCTTCAACAACTAAAGATTTTATAAAACTACCTATAAAACTTATAGAAAAAATTACTATAATTGTAGAAATTAATAAAGCAACATATTTTTTTTTCACTTTAAACCTCCTTTACTTTTATTTCAAAAAGAATAAAAACTCTTTTTATAGTATTTGAAGTAAACAACTATTTATTACATATAAAAGCAAAAAAATATTATATATTTTGAGATAATTTTTTCTAAAATAAATTATAATCTAATATATAAATTTATTTAAATTATTTAACAAAATTCATGAAATATACAAAATAAATTTAATTTCTAAATTATTGAATCTTTATATTTAATTTATTAGTTTAATCTGCTTTTTACAAAATAACCCCATCAGTTAAACATAAAAAAATAACTAACAGCATTAAATTTAGGTGATCTAATTTAAATATGTATCTTTTTATTCGTTTAGAATAAATATCAATTAGTAAAAATTAAATATAAAATATAAAAATAATAATAATAGCACAAAATCTAAAAATCCATTTAACCGTAAAATTTTATAATAACCGGCCTACTTTTAAAAACCGTGGTGTTTCCCAGATGTTTTCGCGCTTCCTTTTTTGAGATTGAAATAAATAAAAAATTAAATTAATAATAAAAGGCCTGCTATTTCCAAGCATCTGAGGCAAAACTCCTATTATGAAGTTGTAGGGTTATAAAAAACTAAATATTCGCAAATTAAATAGACTTTAAAGTTTCGTGCTAAAATACATTTTACTAAACTTTTCTTAGTTTATTCAAGATCTTTAGAATCTTTATTTATTTCTTTAGAAACTTTATCACAAATTTTTTCAAATTTATTCTTTAAAAAAATCCCAGCTACTTTATCTAGTTTAAAAATTTTTCCTATTTTTTCTAATAGAATATCATCAAAAACCTCGACAAGCCTTTCTTCTCTGCCATCATTTAAAGATTTAAAAATAAAATAAGAATAAAAATTTTTGCTTTTAAGTTCATAAGTTCCAATCAAATTTTCTTGAAGATCGACAAAAAAGCCGTAATTACTGTCGGGGAGCAAAGCGTAGAATTTACCATCATTATTTTCTATTACGTCTAAAATTTTAAAATTTTGTTCTAAACCCTTTTCATCAACTAAAGTAATTACACAACAATTATCATTGTCATTACTGTCTTTTGGCATTATGTGCAACTCCTTTAAATTTTGTAGCTTTAAATTAAAAAAGTTTAATTAAAAGCTTTACTTATTAATTTTATTACAAAATTAACTTGATTAATCAAAATTATTTGTAAACATAACAATTTTATTTTAAGGCTGTAAAATTTTTTTAAAATAAAATTTTTTTAATAAATTTTTTAAATTACTAATATCAACTTTTTATTAACTATAAATATTTATAGATTTATATTAATTTTATATTTTTTCCACTATAGAAATAGGACTTTTAAAAATACAATCTTCTTTAACAAATCCTCTAACAGAGCAAAGAGGATAAACAACAGAATTTTTTCCAATAATTGTGCCGGGATTTAAAACACTATTGCAACCTATCTCTGCAAAATCTCCAAGTATAGCACCAAATTTTTTAAGATTAGTCGGCAGATTTTTGTCACCCAAGTGAACAGTAATCTTCGTTTTGTCGGATTTAACATTTGAAAGAATAACTCCTGCACCAAGGTGAGATTTATATCCAAGAACAGAATCTCCGACGTAGTTATAGTGAGGTACTTGAACATTATCGAATAAAATGGAATTTTTTATTTCTGTAGAATTTCCCACAACAACATTTTTGCCAATAATCGAATTCTGTCTTATAAAAGCCGAAGGACGAATTTCGGCTTCTTCATCAATTATTGTTGGTCCATTTATTGATGCCAACTCAGAAATTCTTGAGTTCTTTGCTATCCAAATATTTTCTTTATAGAATATGTATTTATCAGACGACAGTTTACCACCTAAATAAAAAATAAAAGAAGATAAATGTGATAATACTTCCCATGGGTAAATTTTATTATCAAAAATTTTAAATGAAATAGTTTTTGTTAAGTCTAACAAAGAATGTATATTAAAAGGTTTTTGCATAAAACTCTCCTTATATTTATTTTAAACTAAAAACTAATTTAAACAAAAATTATTTTCAATAAAACAGCAAAATTCAACATAAAATATTTTATAATTTTAAAAATCTATATCTTAAAATTTCTATGCAAAAACTTATAATTTACATATTTAAAAATTCTTTTAATAAAATACGAAAAGCTGAACTAAAATTTAACTTTGAAACATTATCAAGAGCTACTATATTGCTCTCTCCTAAAACAACATTTTCCAATTTAAAAATAACTTTTCCTAAACTCTGATGAATTTCTACAGGAGCTTCTATATTATCAAAAATTTCAATTTCAGTTGTTATGTTTTTTTCTTTGCCAAAAGGAACCAAAAAATTACAAGAGACCACCTTTGCGCAAACAAATTCCTTCGTACCTGAAATCACTTTTACAAAAGGTAAACTTTGTTTTTCCGGAATAAAACAAGAAAAATTTTTAAACCCATAATCAAAAAGTCTTACTGCATCGTTAAAACGATCAGTTCCTGTTTTACAACCTAAAACTACAGCTACAAGAGTAAAATTATTATTTGTAGCAGAAGCTGAAATGCAAGATCCGGCTTTATCGGTAGTTCCAGTTTTAATTCCATTAACACCGTGGTAATTTTTTAAAAGTTTGTTTGAACTAACAATTTGAGTTTTTCCATCTCTTATATTATCCATCCAAATCGAAGTATAATCAAGGATTTTTGGATATTTTAAAAGTTCTTGTGTAATTAAAGCTATATCATGTGCGCTCGAAAATTGTCCTTCTTCTTCAACGCCATTGCAGTTTTTAAAAATCGTATCTTGCAAACCTAATTCACTAGCTTTTTCTTGCATCTCACTAACAAAATCATTTTCACTTCCTGCTATATGATCTGCAAGAACAATTTCTGCATCGTTTGCTGAAGTCACAGCAACAGCCTTTATTAAATCTTCAACCGATAATTTATCGCCAGATTTTATAAAAACATGAGCACCTGTGATAGAATCTACATTTTCATTAGCTATAACAGTGTCATTTAAGGTTATTTTACCATTTTCTAAAGCTTCCATAGCTAGTAAAAGAGTCATTATTTTACCAAGAGAAGCACAAAACATTCTTTCGTGGGACTTTTTTTCAAAAAGAACTCTACCACTAGCAAAATCTAACAAAACTGCCGATGGAGCAGTAATATTTTTTTCTTCAAAAGCTAAAACTTTATTAGTTATAGAAAAAAATAAAAATTGAAATGAACAAAGAATAGCTAACGTTTTTTTTATCAATTTCATCACTATCCCTCTAAGTTTTTCAGGTTCAAAATTTAAAGACCGGTGAACTAACATTCATTGACAACAAATATATTATATTATAGTTAATCAACTTTAAAAATAATACTTCTTTTTATTTTTTTATATAAAAACTAAATTTTAATAAACATATTTAAAAATTTTAAATTAAACAAAACTCTTTATACTGGATATTAAAATAAAATTTACAATTATCTGCTCTTTGTAAAATCTAAAAATAATTTTAATGACAAATTTCTATAATTTTCATTGTATTTAATTAAAAGATAAAACAACAAATTAATTTTAAATAAAAAGTACAATGTTTTAAAAAATTTTTAACTTTTATTAAAACAAAAGTTGACTTTTTCTTTAGTTGTATGTTAAAATTACGAATAATTGGTAGATTAGTTAAAGGGTAAACTTGCTTTTTAAAAATTAGCGGGTGTAGTTCAATGGTAGAATTCCAGCCTTCCAAGCTGGCAGTGTGGGTTCGATTCCCATCACCCGCTCCAGGTGTTTTAATTGCGCCAATAGCTCAGCTGGATAGAGCAACTGCCTTCTAAGCAGTAGGCCAGGGGTTCGAATCCCTTTTGGCGCACCATAATATCACACCGCATATATTTTAATTAAATGTTAAAAATACTTGGTGGGTATAGCTTAGCTGGTTAAAGCGCCAGTTTGTGGCACTGGAGACCGTCGGTTCAAATCCGATTACCCACCCCAAGCCCAAGGGTGGTAAATATTGTGGGGTGTAGCCAAGTGGTAAGGCAACGGACTTTGACTCCGTCATTCGTTGGTTCGAGTCCATCCACCCCAGCCAAAACAAATTAAGTTTTATGTAAGAGCCATTAGCTCAGTTGGTAGAGCACTTGACTTTTAATCAAGGTGTCCGGAGTTCGAATCTCCGATGGCTCACCAAGTTAAATGAGTTTTGTTATGTTTACTTTTTGTTATGTTAATTACAATAATTTCCTTCTAAGTTCTGATAAAATAATTTTTTCTCGTCGTGAAACTTGAGTCTGAGTAGTTTTTAAAATTTTCGCTGTTTCGCTTTGGGTATGTTTTTTAAAAAATCTTAATATTATAAGTATCCTGTCGAAAGACTGTAATTCGCTTATAACCTGCTTTAAAGAAATACACTCTGATAAATTTTCTTCTATTTCTTCTGTGGGAATGTCAATTTGACCCGAACTGTTTTTATTGTCAACTATAGTCAAAGAAATAGGTACTGAACTTGAGTTTATAGCTTCTGTTATAAATTCGGTGGTTGTTTCTAGAATTTTAGAAAGCTCATTAATAGAAGGCTCTCTACCATTTTTAATAAAAAAACTTTCGCGTTCTCTTGATATACGAATAGCCATAGATTTAAGACTTCTGCTAACTTTTATTGAACCACCTTCGCGAAACAAAAGTTTTATTTCACCCAAAATTACAGGAATAGCATAAGTAGAAAATTTCAAACCTTTAGTATAATCAAACTTAGCAGCCGCTTTTACAAGACCTAACGACCCAGCTTGAAAAAGGTCGTCGTACTCTATGCCCTTTCCTACAAATTTTTTAATACAAAGATGAACAAGGCCAATGTTTTCGTTTATAATAATTTTCTTTTGGCACTTATTTTCCATATATTTTCCTTAGTGTTTTATAACTTTAAAAATTTTAAAATTAAAACAAAATTTTTTAAAATTAAACAATTTAATATAAAAATCTAAAATATTTAACATTAAGCTCACTGCTATTATTTTTTAAAAACAGCATTAATTCCTTGCTTTAATTGTTCGTCTTATTATGTTTTTCTCAAGCGTAACCATCGTGCCTTTATTGGGTTTAGATGTAACTTTAACATCGTCCATAAAGCTTTTCATAACAGCAAAACCAAGACCTGAACGCTCTTCTCCTCCTGTAGTAAACAAAGGCTGCATAGCTTGACCAACATTTGAAATACCGCAACCCTTATCCCTAATTTTAATAACTATATGACCATTTTCAAAAATTTTTACTGATATGTAAATAATTCCAAAATCTTGATTATAAGCATGTACTATACAATTGGTAACAGCTTCTGAAACAGCGGTCTTTATGTCAGAAAGTTCCGCAATAGTTGGGTCAAGTTGAGAAACAAAGGCGGATACAGAAACGCGCGCAAAACTTTCATTAGAAGAACAGCTAATAAATTCAAGTCTCATTTCATTTACAAATTTCAAAACTTCCCCCTTCTTTCTGTGAAAATATTTATCAAAAACTTAAAAATTTTATTTTTTAATAATTCCCAAAGACTCTAAACCAGAAAGTTTAATAATCTTTTTAATTGAATTAGAAGCTCCCACAACTTCAAGTTCCCCGCCCAAAAGCTTTATAAACTTAAACCTACCCATTATCAAACCTATTCCGGAGCTATCCATAAATTTTATTCTACTAAAATCAAGACACAAAACCTTAGGATGATTTTTGCTGATATAATCATCTATAGATTGTCGCATAAAACGTGCATTGTGATGATCAATGTCTCCTTCTAACAAAACAGTACATTTAATATCTTCCTGGGTGATCTTTACTCCCACTTTAAAAATCACCTCCAAATTGTAAAAATAGAATTTTTAAATATGTAGCAGAAAAAAATAGCGCTTAAAGAACCATCTACTTTTAAGATTAACCACTGTTTAGTTATTATTTTATCATTTTATGTCGTCGTTTTAAAAAAATTTTAATAAAATTAAAAATTAATTATTTAATATGCCTTTTATAGTCAATTAATCCTATTTGATTAATAATAAACTTTGCTAAAAAATAATAATTTTTGTGTTATAAACTTAATAATCAAAACAAAACTCAAAAATTTTAATATTGTCAATCTTTGATAATAAAAGATTTTATAAAATTAATTCGCAGAAGTTCAAAAATTTTTTTATTTTAAAAATATTTTAATCGCATTTAATAAAGAAATTGTTTATTTATTTTTAAATTTTTAAAACAAATAATTTTAAAATTACTTTTCAATACTTGATGTTCTAGAAATTGAAAGAATAATTCCCATTTGTGCTAAAAGCATAACAAGAGCAGTTCCTCCATAACTAAAAAATGGTAAACTTATTCCTGTGTTAGGAATAGTATTTGTTATAACAAAAATATTTAAAATAACCTGCAAACCTACTTGCGCTGTAAGACCTATTCCCAAAAGAGCACCAAATCTTTCCCTGGCTCTCATAGAAATAACTATGCCTCGCCAAATTAACATTACAAAAAGCAATATTATAAGCAAAGCTCCAATAAATCCGAGCTCTTCACAAACTACTGAAAATATAAAATCATTATGTGGTTCTGGTATAAATAAATATTTTTGTCTTGATTTTCCAAGTCCAACGCCAAATAATCCTCCTGAACCTATAGCATAAAGGCCTTGCCTTGTTTGCCACGTGTCAGCAGTTGAGTTAAATGGGTCAAGCCAACCTATTACTCTTTCATTTGCATATGAAAGTTTGTTAGAAACTAACAGAAAAACCACCGCTAAAATTGCTGCTGAAAGCACAACACCGAACCATCTAAGCTTTATTCCCCCTATGTAAAGCATTCCGCCAGACAACAAAACTACTATTACAAGACAAGAAATATGCGGTTCTAAATATAGTAAAAACGCTGTAAACAACAAAATAATAGAATACGGCAAAACACCATACTTAAAAGTACTCATTCTTTTAAAATTCTTCGAAATAAGATAAGCAAAAGACAGCACTATAGCAAACTTAGTAATTTCAGAGGCTTGAAAACTAACAGGACCTAACGGTATCCATCTTCTAACATCATTTCTAATCGGCATAAACAAAACTAAAATAAGTAGAAGAAAAGATAAAATTAATGTAGGAATTGCTATTTTTTTTAGTTTGCGATAATCAAAAAAAGAAGTAATAAAAAAAACAATAATTCCTAAAACAGCCCACATTAATTGACTTCTTATAAAAAAATAACTATCACCTTTTTGATAATGATAAGCATTAAAAAATGAAGCCGAAAATAACATAACAAGTCCTATTGCTAATAATACAAGTGTTATTGTGCAGAAAACTAAGTCTATTCCAGATCTTGTTGAAAAAATTCTTACACTTTCGCCAAAAGTTTTTTTTCTTTTTTTAATTTTAAAATTTGAATTTTTAAAAAAGTTTTTATGAACAATTGGTTTTATTTTTTGAACTCTTTTATCTTTCATTTTAGCCTCCAAAAAAATAAAAAACTATTTTAATAAATTTTAATTTGAAAAAACGCAATACAATAAAGAAAAAATTCCTCCAATAACAGAAACAAATCCAAATACTATGCAAATTTTAGCTTCAGACCAGCCTATCATTTCAAAATGATGATGAATTGGACTCATTTTAAAAAGTCGCTTGCCTTTGGTCACTTTGAAATAAATAACTTGCAATACCACTGAAAACATTTCAATTAAATATACTATACCAGAACTAACTAACAATAAAGGTTTTTCAAGCCCAAAGACTATAGAACAAATCATTCCTCCTAAAAATAAAGACCCTGTATCCCCCATAAAAACTCTTGCGGGGTGAAAATTAAACATCAAAAAACCAAGACACCCTCCAGCAAGGCAAGCTGAAATTACATCTAAATAAGAAATATTTACAAATGATGAAGACATCATTAAAAGTACAGAAGTAAAAAAAGTAACAGATGCAGTAAGGCCATCTATGCCATCAGTGAGATTTACAGCATTAACTATACCAACAATCATTATTGAACAAATTATAAAATAAAAAATACCAAAATTATAATTGCCTAAAAATGGAATTTCTATTGTATTAAATGGCTCGTCTGAAAAATATTGTTTTATAAAATAAATAAAAAAAAGATAAACAAATGCTATTAAAAATTGAAAAATTAATTTTTGTTTTCCACTTAAACCTAAATTTCTTTTTTTTGATATTTTAATATAATCATCTATAAATCCTACTACTGAGTAAGCAATTGCCATTAAAATCCCAGCAAAAATTTTTAAAAGCGATAAAAGATTTTTAGTATTTATGTTAAGAAAATTATCAACAAAAATATAATTTAGAAGAAGGCACATAGAAAAAGAAATTACTATCCCGAATATAAATATAATCCCGCCCATTGTTGGAGTACCTTCTTTTTTTTTGTGCCAAGAGGGACCAATTTCTAATATAGTTTGGCCATATTTTAATTTAGTTAAACGTTTAATTATTTTTTCTGCGGGCAAACACGTTAAAAAAAAAGATGTAATTGCTGCAATTATAACCCAAGTTTTATTCAATATTCCACCTTCCTCCTTGTTACTAATTTTTCTAATTTAAAATTTAATCTATATCATCCTTTTGAATAAATTCTACACAAATAACTGTTCCAGGATCTACAAACTCACCCGGGGAAATGCTTTGATTAGATGCTACCACTTCTTCGTTTGATTGTGTAGGCACACCTGAAACCCTCATGTTGAGTTCAAAAGAAAAAGCAAGTTTATTTGCGTTTAGCGCACTAAGGCCTACAAAATTTGGAACTTTTATTTTTTTGGAAGAATTTTCCTTGTTTGTGTATATAACAACCGTTCCATCCTTCGGGATTCCAGACCCAGCGTCAGGAATTTGAGAAACAACAGTTTCTCCATCACCTTTTATAGAGAATTTTAACTGATTTTGAATTAATTCGCTTTTTGCTTTTTCAATCGGCAACCCTATCAAAGAAGGTGTACTTGTATCAAGTTTTTCAAGCTCTTCTTCTGTGTATCTTTTGTTTATTCCTAAATAAGGCAAAATTTCCGACATAATCTTAGCTGCAACAGGAGCCGCGATAAGCCCACCGTAATAATAATCTCCTTTCGGAGTATCGTACATAATGAAAAGAACGTATTTTGGAAAATCAGTTGGAAAAAAAGAACAAAAAGAAGCTATGTAATCTTTGCCACCCGGACCACTGTTACCAACTTTTTCAGACGTACCTGTTTTGCCACCTATGTTGTACCCTGGAACCGACCCATTTCGACCAGATCCTGTAGCAACATTATTTTTAAGTAATTCACAAATATTTTTTGATGTATTTTCAGAAACAACGTGCCTTTTAATGCTTTTTCCTTTAGTCTTTAATATATTTCCGTTTTCATCAGTTATATGTTTTACAACATGGGGTTCAACCAATTTTCCAGTAACAGCTGCGCCAACCGCTGTCACCAATTGCATTGGTGTAATAGTAAAGTTTTGTCCAAACGAAGCAACAGTAAGATCCATAGGTGCCATCGAACCGTCTTTATTAAAAAACACTCCTTTTGCCTCACCCGGAAGATCAATTCCAGTTTTTTGTGTAAAACCAAAAAGCTTGTAATACTTATAAAAGTTCTCAGCACCCAAAGCATGACCCAAGCTTATAAATCCCGGATTACAAGAGTGACTTATTATTCCTTGAAAATCTTGAACTCCGTGGCCTCTTCGATTGTGACAATGTATTCGCCTTGCTCCTTCAAAAGGAATAACACTACCCGTACAATTAAAAGAAGAATTTTCGCTCACAACTCCTTCTTCTAAAGCCATTGAAGCAGTTATAATTTTAAAAGTAGAACCTGGCATATAAGTGTCGCTAACGGCTTTATTCCTCCATTGCTTTTGCAAAAAATCTCCTTTTAACTTTGAACGATCTTCTTCTTTTGTAGATTCAATTTCAGTTTTAGCTTGTAAATCAACTATTTCAAACGGAGAATTTAAATCAAATCCTCCGCTGGCCAATCCTAAAATATCTCCTTCTTCGGCGTCCATTAATATAGCAACCGCACCGTTCTTTACTCTGTTGTTGATTCTTCCTTCTTCTAAATATTTTTCCATAGAATGTTGAATACTTTCATCTATCGTCAAAACAAGATTGTGACCGCTCTTAGCCGGAATCATTTGCTCATATTCAAAAGGCATATCGGTACCAACAGCATTTCTAGCAGTCACAATTCTGCCAAATTCCCCCATCAAATCTTTATCGTAAAAATTTTCAATCCCAGAAAGACCTTGATTATCAAATCCCGTAAAACCTATAACATTTGAAGCAAAGCGACCATAAGGGTAGTATCTTTTGTAGTCTTCTATGAGCCTAATGCCACCTTTTATTTTTTTTTCTTTTTGAAAATTAACTATTTTTTCTTTAACATCGCTCTCTATTTTTCTTTTTACTATGACATAATAAGATTTTTTACTTGCTTTTTTTATTATTTCATCCTCTTCTAATTGTAGAATTTCAGACAAACCAGAAGCTATAAGTTTTTTCTTTTCATCAGTTTTTATATATGCTGGCTCTAAAACCACAGTAAAAACAGTTGCGCTTTGAGCAACAGGCTTCATATTTCTATCGTATATAGTGCCACGTTGGGCAGATATCACTGTATCTTTTAACTGTTGGTCTAAGGCCATTTGTCTAAGAGCTTTTCCTTGAAAAATTTGTAAATTTAAAAGCCTTAAAACAATCGTGCCAAATCCTACTGCTATTAACATAAATAAAACAAAAGTGGATCTACGCCACATTCTAACAGTAGTGCCTTTTGCCATAAAAAATAAACCTCTGTTTATTATTTTAACCTTACTTAAAGCGTCCTACACATTTAATGCAAAGAAAATATAAGTTTAATCCTAGATAGAATTGTCTTTAAAAATTTTAAAATTTATTCAAAATAAAACACTGCATCATTTAAAACTTATTTAAAAATCAAAGTCTTTATGACAAGCAAAGAAATTAATCAATCCTTCGCCCAAATAAAGCTTTGTTCTGCTCGAAAATATTAACATACTCTATCTGATAAGGTTCTGGTTTTTTCATCATAAGCAATTTTTTTGAATATTCTTCAATTTCTCCAAGAGATAAAAAAGATTCGAGTTGCATTTTAAGTCTAGTCTCATCATTTTTACTTTCTTCCAATAATTTTTTAGAATTAAAAACTCGTTGAGTTAATTCTGAAAGTTTCACTTGCCCTAAAACAAGATTAGTAGCGCCACATAAAACAACAACTGACACACATATCACTGAAGTTATTGTTTTTTTTCTTAAAATATTTCTGTTTTTTATAAATTTTGTTTTAGATATTTTAATTACATTACTTTTGCTGTTAAAACAATCTTCCGGCGCTTCTTCAAACAACGATAGATCATAAGCTAAATTCTTTTTAAACAACATAATTTCACCAAACTTACTATAAAATTATTAAAGATTAAACCGAAACAATAACCCTTAACTTAGCGCTTCTGCTTCTTAAATTATCTTTAAGTTCATCTTTTGAAGGAACTATAGGTTTCTTTGTAATTAAATGACACTCTTTAGTTTTTTCACATATACACATAGGAAAATCTGCTGGGCAAACGCAATCTTTACGCCAATTAGTTATTTTTTCCTTTACTATTCTATCTTCTAGTGAATGAAAAGTTATAACAGCAAGTCTACCTTTTGGCTTTAAAGCAGAAAATGCTGCATCAAGCCCTTTTTTTAAAACATCAAGCTCATTATTTACTTCTATTCTTAGAGCTTGAAAAGTTTTTCTTGCAGGATGAGCATTTCTTTTTTTAAAAAACTTAATAGGAATCGCTGATTTTATAATTTCAACAAGCTGGCCAACAGTTTTTATAACTGTGCTTTCTCTTTTTTTAACTATAGCTTTTGCAATATTCCCTGAAAATTTTTCTTGAGAATATTCCCAAATTATTTTTTTTAAACTTTTAAACGAGTAAGTGTTAATAACATCTTTTGCAGATAAACCTTCTTTGCTCATACGCATATCTAAAAATGAAGTTTCTTTATTATACGAAAACCCACGCTTATAAGAGTCAAGTTGAAAAGAAGAAACCCCTAAATCCAAAAGTATTCCATCTACAAATTCAACACCAAAAGGCTTAATTAAGTCTTTAATATTTAAAAAATTACCTTTTACTATAATTGCATTAGAATTTCCTTTAAACTTTTCTCTTATAAATTCTATAGCATCTGGATCTTGATCAATCATAAAAAGACTTCCGCTTTTTAACACATTAAGTATTTTTTCGGAATGCCCTCCAAAACCAGCGGTTGCATCCACATACACACCATTTGGATTTATATCTAATAATTCAATACTTTCTGAAAGTAAAACAGGTTTGTGTATAGTTTTCATAAAAACAACACCTCTTCTTAGATGTCCATTAAACTCATAGCTTGCTTTATACTTTCATCTGTAAGAGAATCGCTTGCTTTTTTCCAGCGTAGTTTATCCCAAATTTCCACACGAGTTATTGTACCTAAAAAAATTACGTCTTTTTTAAGACTTGCAAAATTGCGAAGTGGTTGAGGTATAAGTATTCGCCCATTTGCGTCAGCAACAATTTGAGCTGCCCCTGAAAAAAAGAAACGCTGAATACCACGAGATTTGAAAATTGACATTGTGATTATTTTCTGCTCAAGTTTTTTCCACTCTTCTTTTGAAAAAACAAACAAACAACCGTCAATACCTTTAGTAATGTAAAAAATATCAGACAAATCTTCGCGAAACTTAACTGGAACAATTACCCTACCCTTTGCATCTAAGCTATGTTCATATTCTCCAATAAGCATAACAAAACCTCTGGGATATGAAACCACTGCCAACCACTATCTACCACTTTCGTATAAAGTTATCTTAGAATAAATTTGAATAAAATGCAAGGATTTTTTTGTACTAAATAACTAAATTTTTAAATATTAAAATTTTAGTAAATAATTGTAAAAAACTTTTTTATTTATCAAAATTAAAACAAATCTTTTAAAAAAACTAAGAATTTTTTTGTTTCTTTATTTCAAAGAAAAACAGAAGTTCCTTCTTCATTTTAGATCGCACAAAATATGTCATTTTTCGTATTGAAATTAAACTAATTTTATAAAATTTATTTATCAAAATCTACCATATCAAATGCAAATTTAACAATATATACTTATTTTTATAAGATACTTTTATATCTAAAAGTAAAGTGTTTTTAAAAAATTTAGCATAATCTCATTTTTTAAATAAATAATAAGTCTTGCAATAACTTTTATTGCTTATTAAAAATTTTATTTTGAAAGGAAGTTAAGCTTATGAAAAACTGTGCACAAAAATTTTTAGAAATTTTGAAAGATGATGAAGAATTAAGAAAGAAGGTTGAAAACTCGAAGTCGACTGAGGAAACAAAAAAAATAGTTTCTCCTTATTTAAACGGATGTCCTTTTGAAGAATTTCAAAAGCAATTAAAAAAAATTGAAAGCTCATTGTCGAAAGAAGAATTAACAAATGTTGCAGGAGGAAAAGGAGATAATAAAGGAGTAGGCTGGAACTTAGGTAAATTTGTGGGTAGGTATATCGGAAAACTGCTGTTTAAAAATCAAAAGGATGAAGATGCAAAAGCGTTTCGCAAAAAAATAAGTGGATATGGAGAGAAATTAACTGGGAATTTTTGCGATAAATTAAAATTTTAACAACATTCTTTAGAAAATTTTTTACACTTTGGTCTTTTGAAAATACAATAGGTCTGCAGAAATTTAACAAATAATAAGTCTTGCAATGACTTTTATTGTTTATAAAAAATTTTATTTTGAAAGAAAGTTGAATTTATGAAGAATTGTGCTCAAAAATTTTTAGAAATTTTGAAAAATGATGAAGAATTAAGAAAGAAAGTTGAAAACTCGAAGTCGACTGAAGAAAGAAAAAAAATAGTTTCTCCTTATCTAAACGGGTGTTCCTTTGAAGAGTTTCAAAATCAGCTTAAAGAAATTGAAGGCTCACTATCAAATGAAGATTTAATGAATGTTTCAGGAGGAGGACAAGTAGGTAAAAGAGTAGGCCAGCTTGTAGGTGAATGCGTTGGAAAGCTACTTTATGATTCTTCAATACTTGGTAAAGGTAAAAGACGTTTGTTAGAAACTAAGTATGGTAACATCGGAAGCAATGCAACTGAAGAATTTTGCGATAAATTAAAATTTTAACAAATAAAATCTTAATTCTTATAAAAATTATTATCTGATTATAAATTAAGATATATATGAAACGGATTTTTTAAATTAAAGTGTTCTCTGAGGTTTTTAGTATAATTTTTTGTCTTTTAACAAATAATAAGTCTTGCAATAATTTTTATTGTTTATTAAAAATTTTATTTTGAAAGGAAGTTGAATTTATGAAGAATTGTGCTCAAGAATTTTTAGAAATTTTAGAAAATAATGATGAGTTAAGAAAGAAAATTGAAAATGCTAAATCAACTGAAGAAAAAAGAAAGTTAGTTTCTCCTTATCTAAACGGGTGTTCCTTTGAAGAATTTCAAAATCAACTTAAAGAAATTAAAGGCCCACTATCAAATGAAGATTTAATGAATGTTTCAGGAGGAGGAGCGATAGGTAAAACTTTAGGCAAAGCTGTAGGTAACCTTGTTGGTGGTTTGTTTAAAAGTGGAAACAAGCTAGAAGGTATTGGAACTGACATAGGAGATAAAATAGGAGATGGCATTTGCTCTTTTTTAAAGTTTTAATTTAGCGTTCTTGACAAATGATTTACAGAATGATAACATTTAAACAAGTTTTTTAATTTATTGAAACGTTTTAAAAGTGGGTGTTTTTGTATAATTATGTATGCAATAATAGAAGTTGGCGGTAAACAACACAAAGTAAAGCAAAATGATGTTTTATTTACTAATAAGCTTGACGCTCAAAGCGGTGAAATTATTGATTTGAAAGTTCTTGCGGTTTCAAACGGTAGAAAATTAGAAGTTGGCTTACCTTATGTAGCTTCAGCTAAAGTTTCGGCCGAAGTTGTAAAGAACGGTAAAGCTAAAAAAATTACTGTGTTTACTTATAAACCTAAAAAGAACCAAAGTCGTAAGCTTGGTCATCGTCAACTGTATAGTATGATTAAAATTAAGTCTATAAATTCTTAAATTAAACGGCTATGTTAGTAGAGTTTTAATGCAATTTTGTTTTTTTGTTGTTTGGAGTGATTTTTATAATTGTTGCTAAACTGTTAATTAAAGATAACATGTTTTTAGGGTTTGATGTAAACGGTCACTCTGAACACAGTGAACCTGGTGAATACGATATCGTATGTGCAGCTGTTTCCTCTGCGGCTTGTATGGCTGCAAATACAATTACGGGAGTTTTACTTGTAAAGGCGCACGTTTCCCTAGAAAAAAATAACGGCGCGCTGTACTTTAGAGCTTTGTCCGGTGATTTAAAGGCGACTCACGACGTATTAAAAGGTTTTGAAATTCATTTGCTAGAGATTGCAAAAGAATATTCTAATTCTTTGCTAGTAAAAACTGAAAGGTTGATTTAAATGATTAAAGTTGATATTCAATTATTTGCTCACAAAAAAGGAATGGGTTCCACAAAAAACGGAAGAGATTCTGAGTCAAAAAGATTGGGTATTAAACGCGCCGATGGTCAATATGTAATTGCAGGCAACATTATTGTTAAACAACGTGGCACTCGTATTCATCCAGGAAAAAATGTTGGAAAAGGTAAAGATGACACTCTTTTTTCATTAATAGATGGTAAAGTTAAGTTTGAAAGTTTTAAAAAAAAGTATAAACGCGCTTGTGTGTACACTGTTGACTGAATAGTTTAAAACTCGCTTTAATTTTTGCCACATCTTATAGAAAAATTTTCTGCAGCTTAAGTGAAGGTTTGCAGAAGATTTTTTAGTGCTTTAATATTAAGATTTATATTAATGTTTTATGACAATAAATAAATACAAAAAAATTTTAAAAACAATTTTTAAAAGAAATTACATACAAATATCAAATAAACATCTTTATTATTGTTTTATAAAATGAAGCTTTTAAAAGTAAAAATCTAATTACAGTTTAGTTTAATAAAATCCAAATTTTATTATTGAATTTTTTTAAAAAAACTGATAAGCTAAAAACTATGAAAAGTAGACTCATTGATGATTTTTAGCCGTAGCTTGTTTGCTTAAAATAGAATAAGAAATTCAAATTGTTTTTAGATTTTTAAATTAACTTTAAAAACTTAGGGTACATTTTTAAAAATGTTTTATTTTGAAACTGTCGTTTTAAATTTACTATTAAAAGAACTTTTTGTTGAATCTTTTTCTTTACTGGTAAATATTTGACTTCCCTGTTTACTTAATTGATGAATGTAGACTGTGAATCCTGTTGTCAATATTCCTTGCATCGTGGCATAAACGCCTGGCTCCAATACAAAATTGCAAATCAAAATTCCTACAATACTTAGAATATAAGGTATCACCCAATTTTTAATAAATGGAGTTTGTTTTAATATCATCCCAACAATAAATAAAACTACGCAGACTATGTATGTGTTTTGTGGTATAAAATCTAAAATTTCCATAAAATCTCCTTTTACAAATATTGAAAATAAGTTGAATTTATAATTATTTGTTTAAATTAATTTTTGATTGCTTGCATTGCTTAATAATATGATATCAAACTTACTTTAATGATAAAAAGGAGGAAATTAGTTGATTTAGTGCAGTTGTTCTGTTGATTTAAAATAAAATTAGTCAGATTTTTATTTGTTAATATAAATTAATATTATACTTTCGTTTTATGGACAACAGCATTTTTAATTAATTGCTTTTATTATGATAGAAAAAGAAAAAATTAAAAAAATTGTCACTGATTTTTTGAGGATTATTGGAGAAAATCCAGAAAGAGAAGGCTTGAAAAAAACTCCAGAACGTATTTACAATATGTGTTGTGAGGTTTTCTGTGGAAATAATAAGGAAAATTTGCCTTCTTTTGATATTTTTAACGAGAAAGAAGTTTCTGAAAAGAGTTTTATTGTGTTGGAAAAAATTCCTTTTAGATCAATATGTGAACATCATTTGTTACCGTTTTTAGGTGAAGTGAAAATTGCTTATATGCCATTAAACGGTAGAATATTAGGTTTTTCAAAATTTGTACGCATTTGTAATTATTTTGCAAGCCGCTTACAAGTTCAAGAAAGGCTTACTAATCAAATTGCAGATTTTATTTTTAAAAATATTCCTGCTAAAAGTGTGTTGACTCTAATAAATGCCGAACATCTTTGCATGTCTATAAGAGGAGTTAAAACTTTAGGAAACAAAACTAAAACTTTAGCTATTAGAAAAAAAAACGATTGTGATGAAGAAGAATTCAAATTACTGAAGGACTTATTTTTAAAACAATAATAAAAAGGAGGTTGTTTTTTGTATTATGTGGTAGAAACATTAATGTTTTTTGTACGACTACTTCTACCTTTTTTCAGTATTATTATTGTGTATACAACTTTTAAATCATTAAAAAACAACCAAAGAATCAAAACTCCTCTAATCTCTTTAAAAAATAAAACAGCAAAAAAACAGATTCCTGTAATGTTTTGGGAAAATTCTATAGGAAGAAGTAGAAGTTCTGATATAGTCCTTAATGATCCTACAGTTTCTAGAGATCACGCTGTGTTGTTTAGGCGTGAAAAAGGATGGATAATTTCTGACACAAATTCTAAATCTGGCGTTTATGTTAATGAAGAAAAAATTAAAAAACCAACACAAATATACATAGATGATATTTTGACTTTAGGATCGAATTCTTTAATTGTTAAAAAAAAAGATTCACTTAACTTTGATGACGGATTTGACATATTATCTTCATCGGAAATAACATCTAATAAACGACATATTAATCAATTTTTACTTCTTTTAATAATAAACTTTTTTCATTTTCTAATTTCGCTTGAAACATATTTTACTCATATTAGAGAAGTAAAAAAAGAAAAAAGTAATTTCGAATTTAAAGATATTTTTGATTTAGATAAAATGTTCAACTGTTTGGTACCATTTTTAATAATTTTGATGATATCTTGGGTTTTCTTTTTTATAACAAAAATTGTTTTTAAAAGAAAAAATTTTGAGCTAGAGGCTATTGGCATATTTTTATCGGGCACAGGAATTTTGATTTTAGCTTCTCAAAACAAAGTTGAAGTAATACAAATTCAAATTGTTAGTCTAATAATTGGGATAGTTTTATTTTGTTCATTAATAAAAATTATTAAAAATTTAGAAAAAATATCAAAATTAAGATTATTAATAACAATTTTTGCTACACTTTTTTTTATTTTAAATTTACTTATAGCAAAAGAGCACAACGGCTCTAAAAATTGGATTTTTATAGGACCAATATCGATACAACCCTCTGAATTTATAAAAGTTGCTTTTGTTTTTTCAGGAGCTTCAACACTTGACAAACTTCAAACAACTAAAAATTTAAGTGGATTTATTCTTTTTTCAGCTTTTTGTATATGTTGTTTATTTTTTATGAAAGATTTTGGAACAGCTTGCGTGTTTTTTGTAGCTTTTTTAATATGTTCGTTTATGAGATCTGGAAGTATTCGTACAATTATTCTTTCGTGTTCTGCAGCACTTATTGGAATGTTTTTAATATTAAAATTCAAACCTTATATAGCAGAAAGATTTTCTGTGTGGCAACATGTTTTTGAGAACTCGCAAGGAGTAGGATATCAACAAAGTCGTGCTCTTACTTATTTAGCAAGTGGGGGCTTAATTGGAGTTGGCTCCGGAAATGGAAAATTAAGATATATATTTGCTGGAACTAGCGACCTTATGTTTTCAACTATTTCTGAAGAATTAGGTTTAATTGTAGGAATTTCCGTCACTTTTTCAATTGCGCTCATTGCACTTTTTTCAAGAAGTTATAGTGAAAGATGCAGATCTACTTTTTATTCAATAGCTTCTTGCACAGCTGGCGGAATTCTTGTTTTTCAATCTTGTCTTCATGTATTCGGTTCAACAGATGTTTTACCACTAACAGGAGTTACTTTGCCATTCTTAAGTTTAGGAGGCTCAAGTTTAGTTTCAGTTTGGGGCTTACTCGCCTTCATAAAAGCTTCTGACGATCGTACGTATTCGTTAAAATAATTGTGAATCTAATAAATTTACTCTTTAAAATATAGTTCTCTGCTTTTTAAATGCAGTGTAGAATTATTGCAGATTATTAAATTTTTAAGTTGTATTTTGCAAAAAAGTAATTTAAAACAAAAGGAGAAGAGCATTGAAGAACTCTCGAAAAAGATCAATAATTCTTTTACTTTTAGTCTTGTCTTTTTTTAGCGGTATGATATTTTTAATAACCAAATTTTCTACAAATGCAGAAAAATGGGCTTTTAAACCTTATAATTTACATCTTTCGCTGAATTCCTTTGCAGACGCGGGTAGAATTTACGATACTAATTCAACAGTTCTTGCTGAAAGTATTGACGGAAAACGAATTTATAATGAAGATTCTCAAATAAGAAAAGCTGTTTTTCATTTAGTAGGAGATGAATCTTTTAATATTTCTACATCTATACAAAACAAATTTCGAGATAAACTTTTTGGATATAATTTTTTATCCGGGATTGATCTTCCTAGTTTTTTAAGAAAAAAATCTGATGTTTACTTAAATGTAGATAGCAAGCTTTGTAAACTTGCTCTTTCGGAACTTAAAGATCACAAGGGCGCCGTGGCTTTGTATAATTACAAAACGGGAGAAGTTTTATGCATGGTTAGCACGCCAACGCTTGATATAAAAAATTTGCCAAACGATATAAGTAGCAATAAAAATAAAGATTACGACGCTGTTTTTTTAAATAAGATATTATCTGCAAATTTTGTTCCAGGCTCTATTTTTAAATTAGTAACAGCCATTTGTACATTTGAAAATATACCAAAAGAAGCTTTAGAAAAAACATTTGAATGCAAGGGAAAGGAAATAGTAGAAAATGAAAAAATAACTTGTGCAGGATATCACGGAAAAATAGGTCTTAAAGAAGGATTAAAAGAATCGTGCAATATAGTTTTAGGCAATTTTGCAATGACTCTTGGAAAAAATAATATGATTCGCACAGCTGAGAAACTTTGTTTTAACAAGCCTATAAAGACAGATATTGGCGAAACAAAAGAAAGTTATTTTAATTTATCTGATGCAAACAAAGCTTCTGTCGCATGGTCTGGGATAGGACAATATAAAAATTTAGTAAACCCCCTTCATATGTTAACTATAGTTGGGGCTATAGCAAACGAAGGCGTTGCTGTAATGCCAAAAATAATAAAAGAAAATAAAAATAATTTTTTAAACCATAGGAAATCAAAGAATTCTGAAGAAAATTGTATAAGATATACGACGAAAGATGTAGCGAATAAGGTTAAAGAGATGATGTCTTACACTGCGAAGAGTTCTATTTTTTATAAATTTCATAATTTTAACACATGTTTAAAAACTGGTACAGCTGAAGTAGGAGGAGAAAAAAAGCCTCATGCGTGGGTAACAGGATTTTTACAAAACGAGAAACATCCTGTAGCTTTCATTGTTTTAGTCGAAAATGCAGGATCTGGTTTTGAAGAAGCTGTGCCAATCGCCGCTAAACTATTAAAAGAAGTTACAAAAGAAACTTAAAAAACGATTTTAAGTATTTAAATGTTTGTTATTTTTATAAAAATTATTATACTCTGCAAAAATCAAATATATAAAACATAAACTTAAATAAAGTTTCAAAAACTTTATAGATAAGGAGATTTTTATGAAAAACACAATCTTTAAAGGCTCCGCTGTAGCTTTGGTAACTCCTATGAAATCAGACTTAGACATAGATTTTAAAACTTTAGGAAGAATAATAGAATTTCAAATCAGAAATAATATTGATGCAATAGTTTTGTGCGGAACAACAGGAGAATCTGCAACTTTAACAAATGACGAAAAAATACAAATAATAAAATATAGTGTAAGAAAAATAAATAAAAGAGTTCCTTTAATAGTGGGAACCGGCAGTAATAACACAGAAAATGCTTTATTTCTGTCACTGAAAGCCCAAAACCTTGGAGCAGACGCTTTACTTATTGTAACGCCTTACTACAACAAAACCTCTCAAAATGGATTAATAGAACATTATAATTACATAGCAAATAATGTTAAAATACCAATAATTTTATATAATGTACCTTCAAGAACTGGTTGTAACATAGAACCTGAGACTTATAAAATTTTATCAAAACACGAAAGGATCGTGGCTACAAAAGAAGCATCTGGCGATTTAAGCAAACTTGCTAAAACAATTTCTTTATGTCAAAATAATTTAGACATTTATTGCGGAAATGACGATCAAATTATTCCTACTCTTTCATTAGGTGCGGCTGGTATAATATCTGTCTTTGCTAATGCTTTTCCTTTGCAATCTCACAAAATCGTAGAATATTATTCTAAAGGTTACTGTCAAAAAAGTTTAAACTTATTTTTTTCTTCCTTAAAAGTTATAAATTCACTTTTTTTAGACGTAAATCCAATACCGATAAAAACTGCTATGAATTTTTTAGACATACCGTGCGGAAAATGTAGATTACCTCTTTGCGATTTAAATGTTTCTCACAAAAAAAAATTAAAAAACGCCTTTGAAGAATATATAAAAAAGAAAATTATTTAAATAAGTAAAAATTTAATTTTATTTAAAATATACGGTAGCAAAAAATTTAAAAAACTCATACTACAACAGTAATTTCTTATTGTAGTTTATTTTTTAAGATTTTAAAACAAATAATTTTATAAAAATATATCAAAAAAAATTAAAATATTGCTTATTAAATTTAATTAATAACTGTAAGTTCTTTTAATTTCTTTTTTAGATTTAAAAAATCCTTCAAAGTGTCTTTTTTTCTAGAAGGATCTCTTAAAATAGCAGCGGGATGAAAGGTTGGCATAAAAAATATATCTCCTTTTTTATAAAACAACCCATGTTCTTTTGTAATTTTTAAATCATCTTTAATAATTCTTTGAGCAGCAATTCTTCCTAAACAAACTAAAATTTTAGGTTTTATAAGCAATGTTTGATTTCTAAGCCAATCTATACAAGCTAATTGCTCCTCTGACGACGGGTCTCTATTTTTTGGAGGTCTGCATTTTACAATATTCGCTATGTAAATATTTTTATCCCTATAAAAATTAATTTCTGCTAACATTTCGTCCAACAATCTACCGGCTTTTCCAACAAAAGGCTCCCCTCTAAGGTCTTCATTTTCACCAGGCCCTTCGCCAACAAACATAACTTCAGCCTTTTTATTGCCTACGCCGAAAACAACATTGCTGCGAGTTTCAAATAATTCACATTTAACGCATTTAGAACAATTTTTCTCTAATTCTTCCCAAAGTTCATACAAATTAAAATCACCATCTTTCTTGTAAAACAACAATTATTAAATAATAAGCTCACAATAATTTTTATCTTGTTTGATTCCAGCTGCATTAGCTTCGTCTGTGTCTATGTGAACTGCATCTGTAAAATTTTCGGAAATTCTAACAATTGTTTTAAAAAATATTAGCGATCTTTCGCCTGAATCTACTTTAACAGAAACATTTTTTCCGTTCTTTAAATTAAACTTTTTAGCGCTTTCGCAAGAAAGATGGACGTGTCTTTTAGCAACTATTAATCCTTTATTAATTTTAATTTCACCAAACTCAGTCTTTAAAATACATCCTGGCGTATCTATTAAATCCCCTGATTCCTTTATTGGAATATCAATTCCGAGTTTTTTAGAATCCGTCAATGAAACTTCAATTTGAGTATTTTTGCGAAAAGGCCCTAAAATAGAAACACCTTTTAAAATTGATTTCAAACCAATTACATCAGCTTTTAAAAAACTTAAAAATTGCCCTTTTTGTGATAAAAATTTTTTTGCTTCAAATTTCTCTGTTTTGCTAAATAAATTAAAAAAATCTTCGCGCGATAAATGAATGTGCCTCGCGGAAATTTCTAGCATAACATCCATAAAAACCTCTCGTTTAAAAAACACTTGACTCTAAAAATTTAAATTTTTTTGTAAAATAATGTTCTACAAAAAACACCTATTTCTGGTTACAACTTTCCGTTACAACGCAACAATTTATTTTTTTATTTTTCCTTTATTTTCAAAATCATTTACAACAGAAACATCAGTTATATTTTTAATATCTTCAAACGGCTCAACCTTGCAAAAAGGTACACCATCTTTTTGATCACTTTCAATTGCACTTTTTATTCTGCCAACAGGTAAATCCCTTGGAAATAATCCACTAAGACCAGAAGTTATCAGCATATCTCCTTCTGAAAAATTTGATTTCGTATTAAGAAATGTAATAGCTGTTAAATTTTCATCCGCAAGTTTTACGTCTCCTATTATAATGCCGGACTCATTTTTTTCTTTACAAAATACGCTAACTTTAGAATCTTGAGAAAGTATAGTCTTAACTAAACTAGACATAGGTCTAACCGAATAAATCCAACCAACAAGACCATTAGGAGTTATAACAGGATCGTTAACACAAATTCCTGATAAACTACCTTTGTCTATAGAAAAACCATAAAAATTCTCATCAGGATCCTTACCAATTACAGAAGCAAGAACAAACTTTAAGCTTTCATTTTGTTTTTTAAACTCATAATACTTTTCATATTGTTCATTTTGCTGTTTAAGAGTTTCATAATCAATAACAATAGAACGCATTTTTTGAAGCTCTTCCTGTTGAGTTTTTATTATTTTTTGATAGTCTTCATCCGTTTTTGAAGAAGGAATAACACTTTTAATGTTGTCAGAAAACGTAGTCCCTAATTTTTGAAGTGGAGAAAGGGACAAACTAACAAAATCAGTCAAATAATTATTTTCAGTGTAAAATCCAACAAAACCAAGACATACAACACAAATCAAAATAGATATAATAATTTTAGTCGCACGACTTATAAACAAACTCACATCCCCTTGAACTTTTAGAAACTACTAGAAACTACATAAAAATTCACAGCTAATTCATTTAAAACAAATTTAATAAATTGGCAAAATTTAATAGTCAGTTACTCAAACATGATCTTTAAGTATATTTTATTCTCAAAACTTTAAAATTACAAGTTAACACTAAACAAACAACCAAAAATTTAAAAATAAACTATTTAAAACATTGAAACAAAAACAACACAATCATAAAAAACACAATTGTATCTTAAAAATTTACAAAACGCATGCTATTTTAAACAACAAACCGCAAAAATCAACTTCAAAAACTTTAAAACTAAACATATTAAAACAAACTAAAAACTAAGAATATTTCATAAACCGTCTAACAATCATTATTTTAATTGCGACTTCTAACTTTTTTTCTTCTTTGTGCTTTATAATACTCGGAAGGCATCGTTAAACCTAATTGTTTACCAGTTCCATCAACAACACAATCAAGGGGAGTCTCTGCAACTCTAACAGGCATATTTGTCTCTTCTGAAACTAATTTGTCAAGTCTAGGCAGCAAAGCTCCTCCACCTGTTAAAACTATACCGTGATCTATAATATCAGCAGACAGTTCAGGAGGAGTGTTCTCGAGTGTGTTCTTTATGGCATCAACTATAACAGAAAGAGGATCTTTCAAAGCTTCTCTTATTTCTTCGTCAGTTATAATAATGTGCTTTGGTAATCCATCTAAAAGGTTTCGCCCTTTAATTTCAATAGAAATTTTTTCTTTTTCTGGATCAGGAAATGCTGAGCCTAATTCAATTTTTATGTTTTCGGCTGTTCTTTCGCCTATCAATAAATTATGTTTCTTTTTAATATAAAAAATAATGGCCTCATCAAATTTATCCCCTGCAACACGAACAGAACAAGCAGAAACAATATCTCCTAGTGATATAACAGCAACTTCAGATGTACCTCCTCCAATGTCTACAACCATACTGCCAGTTGGCTCAGCAACAGGCAGCCCTGCCCCTATCGCTGCAGCCATAGGTTCTTCTATGAGTTCAACATCTTTTGCTCCAGCTTGGCGCGCAGCATCCTCCACAGCACGTCTTTCAACCTCTGTAACACCAGAAGGAATACAAACCACAAGCCTCGGCTTCCCTCCGAATAAGACTGGCTTGGAAGCTTTTCTTATAAAATGCTTAAGCATAGTAGCTGTAACATCAAAATCAGCTATAACACCATCTTTGAGTGGACGTACAGCAACTATAGAGCCGGGAGTTCTACCTATCATGTTTTTAGCTTGCGACCCTACAGCTAGCACCGTATCTGTTCTTATATCAACTGCAACAACAGAAGGCTCTCTCATTACAATTCCTTTGTGTCGAACAAATACTAAAGTATTAGCTGTTCCGAGATCAATGCCAATATCCCTTGAGAACATATATTTTTCTACCTCCAAAATGTGCCACAAAATTAACATTCACACAAAAAATAAAACCCACAACATCTTAACAATAACTTACTGCCGTAAACATAAAAAAATAATATTAACAAATGCTAAACATATTTCGTTGCTCAACAAATCAACAAAAACATTACGAATATACTCATTGTAAGTCATATTGAAACAATTAGCAAATCTAAACAAAAATTTTAATAACTAAAACCAATTTAAACAATTTAAAACTCCATAAAAACCGAGTTATTTTGTTAGTTACCCTTAAAATTTCATCTACCTGTTGACCCAAAACCTCCGGTTGACCTTTTTGTGTCATTCAAAAAAGAAACTTCTTTGATAGAAAAAGAACAAAACGGAATTATAACAAGCTGTGCAATCCTATCGTTTGGTTTTACTACATAATTCTTCGCACCAAAGTTTTTAAGACAAACAAAAATTTCACCTCTATAATCACTGTCTATAACTCCAACAGCATTTGAAAGCGAAATACAATGACGAATACCTAAGCCACTTCTTGCAAAAAGCAACCCAACAAAATTTTTAGGAATCGCCAAAGCAACCCCAGAAGGCAACAATTCTGAACAGCCAGATTTTACAACAAGCTGCGTTTCTATGCTTGCGTACAAATCAAAACCAGCAGAACCTTCAGAAGCTCTAGTCGGAATGCAAGCGTTATTTCTTTTTTTTATCATCTTAATACATTCTTCATTAACAATTGAATTCTTCATATAAAACCCCTAAAAATCTAAAAATAACTCCAAAAATTTAAAAAAATAAATTAAAATTTCTATAGATCTTGATCAGAGCAAATACTCTTTTTTGACTTAAGTTCTAAAACTACATTTTCTAACTTAGATGCTTTATTCTCAGCGTCAACAACACTAAGATGCATAGTTTTAAGTCTCAAAGCTTTAATTTCAAAATGCAATTGCGCAATCTGCCTTTTCTTTTCTTCGATTTCAGATTTAGCCTCAGCTACATCTTCTAAGTAACTTTTTATTTGCGCACGCAAATTATCAGCACCAATTGTGGCTTTTTTAGCAGCATCACAATATTCTAAAGCAGCAAGAGTTGCCGCCATAGCAGTTGAAACTTTAGAATTATTCTTCATAATTCTTTCAATGCTTTGAATAACTTCATCAGCAATAGCTTTTACATAATTTACATCATCATCAGAAGAAATTGTATAATCAAGTCCGCAAATATTTAAAGTTACTTTCGTTTTCACTGAAGAATAACCCCCTTTTTAAAAAAAATTAGCCTAAAACCCAAAAGCGTTTTACATTCTAAAAAATCTACCCTTAAAATAAAGCACTCAATTTAAAACTACTAAAATCATTATAATACTCAAAAGAAAAAGTGTAAACAACATTATACAATAACAATATTCTTTAAAACGAGGTCACAATGCCTCTTAAAACTCGCTCTTTAAAACCAATAATTTTTGCTATACAAAATTTTCCTTTAAATTCTTCTTTATAATTTTCTAAATTAACAACAAGATCTCCATTCGTTTTTGCAAAACCAAAATTTTTTTTATTTCTACTTTCTTTTACCAAAACCTTTAAATTTCTGTCAACAAAACTTGAATAAATACTTGCAGAAATACTTCTTTGCAACTTCAAAAGCTCAGAAAACCATTTAGCCTTTTCTTCACAAGAAACATTATCTTTCATGTTGTAAGCTAAGGTTCCTTTTCTTTTTGAATAAATAAAAGTAAATAATGAAGAAAATTTAACTGTTTTTACAAGAGAAAGCGTTTCTTTGAAATCATCGTAGATTTCTGAAGGAAAACCAACAATAACATCACTTGTAAACAAAATATCAGGAATTTTTAGTTTTGCATAATCTATAATAGCAAGATATTCTTTGCGTGTATATTTTCTATTCATGTCGTAAAGAACTTTATCACAACCAGATTGAAATGGCAAATGAAGACTTTTGCAGATTTTCTCATTTGATGCAATTTCATCAATCATATCTTTTGTTATATTTTTTGGATGAGAAGTCATAAATCTTACCCAAAAATCTCCATCTATCTTCGTAACTTCTCTTAAAACTTCAGTAAAACTACTTCCCAAATCTTTTCCATAAGAATTAACATTTTGTCCAAGAAGAATTATTTCTTTATATCCTAAATTTACTAAATTTTCTACTTCTTTTTTAATGCTCTCGATGCTCCTACTTACTTCTCTTCCCCTAACATATGGAACTATACAATACGTACAAAAATTATCACATCCATACATTATTGGAACAAAAGCCGTTATTTTATTATCCCTTTGTCGAGGTATTTCTTCACTTAAACAATCTCTACGCAACTTTAAATTATTATAGTTTTCAGCAATAGATTTTTTTAAATTCAAACTGCGTTTTCTAAGCGATTCAAATATAAAATCTTTTAAATTTCCTATAAAATTCGTACCAAATATAACTTCAACAAAAGGAAATATTGATCTTATTTTTTCACCAATATGTTCTTGTTCCGTCATACATCCGCAAACAATAATTAATAAATTAGGATTTCTATTTTTTAAATTTTTTAATTGTCCCAAATTACCAAAAACCCTATGTTCTGCATTTTCTCTAATTGCACAAGTATTAAATACTATAACATCGGCTTTTTCTTTAATATTTGTTAAAATACATCCCATGCTTATAAAAATTCCTTTTATTCTTTCAGAATCAGACACATTTTGTTGACAGCCATATGTTTTAACAAAAACAAAAGGCTTTTGATTTGCACTGTACTTATTTAACAACTCTTTTACTTTCTGCAAAATTTTCTCCTTTTCATTTAATGCTTTATTTTTATAATGTTTTTAATTCAAACTCTATTCTACATTATAAAATATTAAACAATTAAAATAAACTTTTAAAAATTTAAATAACTAAAATATCTAAACTTTAAATCAAAAACACAACTTTTATTTGTAAAATTTTAAAAAACTTATCAAAGTCCTTTTTTATTTTTCAAAATTCTTTAATAATACTTAATAATTTTTCTACTTTAGACAACTGCAAATTATCTACTTTAAATCGTTTTTTATTTTTTGAAAAAAGAAAAAATTCTACACTGCAGAGTTTAGATTTTTTCTGTGGAAGACTTTGATAAATTTTAAAAAGTTGAACTTTATCAATAGATATAACGCTCGAATAAATGGAAAAATAATTATAACTGCTTATTACTATGTTCTTCTGTTCTAATGATACGCCAGAAATTTTAAATGCTAAAATTTTTAAACATAACCACCATATAGAAAACATTATATAAAAAATACTAAACGCTAAATAAATATTTTTATGTTTGTTTAAAATAACAAAAATAAAAATTATAATTGAAGTAACAAAAATTATCGATGGTGCCAAAATAAATCCATTGCGAGTTTCTGGGGACATTTTTATTTTTTCATTATTATGTGCTGGAAAAATAAAAAAATCTTCTAAAACTTTTTCTATTTCTTCTTTTCTAGAATAGAGTAAAACAAGATTTTGATCTTTTTTATTTTTTTTGCAACTATTTACATCGACATAAACATTGTATATTTTTAAAAATTTCATAATTAAAGTTTGTCTCAACATTATAACGTTAACATTGTTTAAACAAATTGCTATTTGCAAATTAACTAATATTCCTTTGTTTATAAATACGACATTCTTCATCCAATTTGATTTAAAATTTATAAATTTAAACATATGAACAAAAAAAGCAACAAACCATCCGACTATCAGTATTCTTATAATAGCCGTAATTAAAGGAGAAACTCCTAAAAGAGCAAAATCGAGGTTTGAATCTATTGTTGAATAAAATTTATCTCTTAATTTATTACCCATCATCTTTCCAATTCGTTCAAAAAAAGGAGACAACAACAAAAGACCTGTTAAAGGGTTTGACCAAGTTAACGACATTAGAAGAACTCTGCTTATTTTTACTTTGTATGTTTTTTTTATTTGACTTAAGGGAATAACTTCAAAAACTAATGATTCTGATTTTTTTTTATTTAAAGTAAGAGATATATCAGGTTTTGATTTATTAGAGCTCGAAGTTTCAAAAAACAATTTATTTGCAGAAAAAACTAAAGTTAAAAAATTTTTTCTTATAAGAACTGATTGCAATTTACAAAAATCTACAGAACATTCATGATTTATTAAAAAACCTTTTGTAAAAAACAGTTTACTATCTTTTACAGAATATTTTTTTGATTTACATTCCAAATAAGCCCAATTTACTAAAATGAATACTAAAAAAGTATTTGTAGTAATCGCACTTATTATTTTGGAAGGGTCTAAAATACAAGATAAAATTTGTTGTGTTACTGGAAGAATTAAAACAAAAGCAAAACGATACAAATATTCAAAAATTGTATACCTGCTGACTTTAAAATAATTTTCAGCCTTTTTCATAACATTTTACTTCCTTTAGTATTTGCTGCGCATCTTCTAAAGAAATATTTTCAAGTGATATTTTTGTTCCTGTCATACAAAAAACTAAATTACACAATCCAAGCATTTTCTGTATGAGTGTTGTAATTTTATCTATATATTGGACTTGTGAAAGCCTTATTTGTATATTGTTGCAAAAATATACACCTTTTGAAATTACAAAATACTTTTCGTCAAATGAATAACTCACACTCAGACTTCTTCTTTTTGCATAAAAACAAATTACATACAAACCTACCACTAAAGAAATTAACAAAACAATAATCGATAGATATCCGCTAAACACCGCCAAACTTCCGCAGAGAAAAGCAACAATAAATAAAAAAATAGAATATTTTATACGTAATGCCAAAACAGATTTTTCTGGAAGAGTTTTTTCTTTTAAAGAGTTTTGCATAAAATCCCTCTTTTAAAAATAAATCGAGAAATATAAAAATTATATGTTAATTTTATGTTTAACTAAAGATAAAATTTTCTCTGTTGTTTCTTCAAGATTAAAATTGGTATTGTCTAAAAAAAATGCATCTTTAGCTTGTTTTAACGGAGAAAATTTCCTTGTTATATCATTTTCATCGCGACTCTTTAAATCTTCTAAAACTTTTTGATAACTGACATTTATTTTATTTTTCGAAAGTTGTAAATAACGTCGCCTAGCTCTTTCGTTCAACGAAGCAGTTAAAAAAATTTTCAGTGACGCATTTGGTAAAATAGTTGTTCCTATATCTCTCCCTTCCATAACAACGTTATTATTCTTCGAAATACTTCTTTGTATATCGATAAGAAAACTTCTTACAAAATCTACTTTGGATATACAAGATGCAATCATAGAAACTTCTTCAGTTCTTATTAAACTAGTGATATTTTTTTTGTTCAAAATAACCTCAGCGCAGTTATTTTTAAAAACAAAATTTATATTTGTACATTTTAATAAATTTTTAATAGAAGATTCATCTAATAAACTAATTTTTGAGTTCAAAACTTCAAAACCAACAGCTCTATAAAGAGCTCCTGTATCTACATACAAAAATTTAAGCTTACAAGCTATTTTTTTAGATGTTGTACTTTTGCCCGCAGCCGCAGGACCATCAATAGCTATTGAAAGCATTTGAAGTCTATCTCCTTTAATATTTTTAATAAATAAAAATTATTCAAAATACAAAAGCTTTTTATTCTAAGCTAAGTTTCCAACTGCCACATCTATATCTTCAAAATCGCTTTGTTTTTTAGTGCTTACTTTTTCAATATTGTTTGATTTCTCTTTTTCGTTGCCTTTATTAATTGAATTTAACTTTTCTTTAATTTTTTCTTCTATGCTGTTTGAAAATTTCTTATTACTAAGCAAATACTCTTTTGCTTTATCACGCCCTTGGCCCAGTTTAATTTTATTGCAAGAAAACCATGTGCCGCTTTTTTCTATAATTCCATATTTAATTGCAAAATCTAAAATTTCACCTTCTTTTGAAATTCCTCGACCATACATAATATCAAATTCAGCTTCGCGAAACGGAGGAAACATTTTATTTTTAACAATTTTAACTTTAGTACGAGAGCCAATTATTTGATCTGCAATTTTTAAAGCCTCTTTTCTTCGTATATCTATTCTAACAGAAGAATAAAACTTTAAAGCTCTACCTCCAGGAGTTACTTCTGGGTTTCCATAAATATTTCCTACTTTTTCTCTAAGTTGGTTTATAAAAATAACAACACAACCTGACTTTGATATAGAACCTGCTAATTTTCTAAGCGCCTGAGACATTAACCTTGCTTGCAAACCCATATGAGACTCACCCATATCACCTTCTATTTCAACTCTAGGAACAAGAGCCGCTACAGAATCTACTACCACAACATTAACAGCTAAAGAACGAACAAGAGCTTCTGTTATTTCAAGAGCTTGCTCACCTGTATCCGGTTGCGAAACCATTAGTGAATCAACATCAACTCCTAAAATTTTAGCGTATTTTGGATCTAACGCATGTTCAACATCTATAAATGCAGCATAACCACCAATTTTCTGCCCCTGTGCAATACAATGCAAAGCAAGCGTAGTTTTCCCAGAAGATTCCGGACCAAATATTTCGACTATCCTTCCTTTAGGAAGGCCACCTATTCCCAAAGCATTATCAACAGAAAGTGAACCTGTAGGTATTACATCAACGTTCATTGCTTGATTTTGACCCAAACGCATAATAGAACCTTTGCCAAACTGCCTTTCTATTTGAGCAAGAGCCGCCTCTAAAGATTTATTTTTATCATGTACCACAATATTTCCCCTTTTTCAGCGATTACTTCGAACCGATTTTTGTTACGTTTATATGTATCTTTAAAATTGTATAGCTAATCTATTTTAAAAGCAATACGTATTTTTGTCTAACATTTAAAATAATTCATTTTTAAAATTTTAAAGTATGCGTTTCAAAAATTTAAGTAAATTTTTAAAATAAAGAAAAAAGTTGTCTCTTTAAAGATTTTATAGTAATATTTAAGTAGAAAAAATATTATTTAAACTAAAATTTCTGCAGAAAATAATCTAAAGTTCCGGTCAGTTTATAATATAAAAATATAAAAAGTATTTATAACTTTTTAAAATATGGTAATAATAAGTAAAGTATTCGTAAGTATTGTCTTGATATAATTTAAAATTATTTTATTGAAAGGGTTTTTAAAAAATGAAATTTAAAAAGATTTTAGTGTTTTTTTCAATAATTGGAATTGCTTTATCATCAGTTGGATGTCAAAAGAAAGAGGATCAAAAACAAAACTCTTCCAATGCACCTCAAGATACACAGCAAGAAACTCCTAAAGTTGAAACAGAGCCAACTACTGACTCCGACAAAGAAAAATCATCCAACGATAACTCTAGTGAAGGAAAAAATGAAATTAAAAAAGGAACTTGGGAAGGAGATACTTTTTCGAACACATGGCTGAATATTAAATTTAAAAAGCCTGAATCTTTAACAGCGCTTTCTGAAGAAGAACTAAAAGAATATGAAAAAAAAGACACCACTTTCGATTTTATTTTAACTAGCCCCGAAAAGTCTTTGCTGTATTTAAGTTTTGATAATCTGTCAACAGAAAAAAAAGAAATTACCGAAGACAGTTATTTTGAATTGTTTAAAGAATCTATAAAACAAGAACTCTCTGATGACGAAAATAGCGAAGGCGGCAAAAAAATAGAATTTGAAAAAGGCGAAAAATTTAAAATAGCAGGGGAAGATTATTTCACTATTAAAGTTAAATACACTGGAGATACCGAGCCTACTATGGTGTCTTACTTCAAAATACAGAACAAAATTGTAATTTCGTTTATGTATATATATAACGATGAAAAAAGTCTTAATTTTGATGAATTTTTGTCTACAATAGAAAAAGCAAAAACAAATTAAGAATTTTTTTTAAAATAAGTTTTACCATCTTTTGGCAAAGAGGTTAAATCTAATTGACCCGATTCATTTTCTTTTATATTGTCTTTGAGTAGTTTTTTAGCTGTTTTTATTTTATAATTAACTTGATGATTTTGCCCTAAAATTATTTCTATTTTGTTTTGATAATCAAGTGTAATTTTTTTAGAGTCTTTTAAAAAAATTATTTTATTCACACTCAAATCATTATCTTTAAGACTTTTTAACAATTCAGCTAAAAACTTTTCATTTTCCGCATCTCTACACTCAAGCTTAAATCCAGGTTCTTTCTGCTTTACGTCTAATCCTTCTACAACTGCTAAATTACTGTCTTTTACATTTGTTGTTTCAAGTATTTTCCAAGACGAACTTATAATCATAAAAGAAAAATCGTTGTCCCTTACAACAAAATTAGGTTCAGCCTCTGAAGTTAAAATTACAAGTTTATTGGGTAAAATTTTTTTAATTTCTACATTTTCTATATAAGGTAGAAATTTTTCTATATTCCGCTTTGCTTTTTCTTCATTACAAAATAATAAATTTTCGCCAATATTAATTTCACTTTTTTTTATAATTTCTTTTTGGTTATACTTATTACTTCCTTCAACTTCAATTTTTTCTATCTTAATTAAAAGAAAAATATATGAAATACTTGAAACTATTAAAAAAACAATTAAAGCAGCGCTTGACATTATAACAAATCGATTCAAATAAACGCGGACTTTTGTTTTTTTAAAACTTCGTTTTTTTTTGTTCATATTTGTTATCTCTATCTTTACTCATTTAATATTTTAAATTTTCTTTACCATCGCACCAATAGTTTTTAGTTTTTTCTCTACATTTTCATAACCTCTATCAAGATGTTTTAAATCTGTTAAACAAGTTTCCCCATATGCGCCAAGCCCTGCAACAACCATAGCAGCTGCTCCTCTTAAATCATAAGACTTTACCGCACTTCCTTGCAACTTTTTTACTCCTTCAACAATAGCAGTTTTCCCTTCCACTTTTATACTTGCTCCAAGCTTTGTAAGCTCATCAACGTGTTTATACCTACTTTCAAATATATTCTCTATAAACACACTTGTGCCAGAGCAAAATGTCGAAAGAGCCATAATAACTGATTGCGCATCCGTTGGAAAACCCGGATATGGCATTGTTCTAACTAGTTTTACACACTTTGGTCTTTTATTTATCCAAACTCTTAATTGTTTTTTTATAACAGAAATATTTATTTCCATTTCTTCAAAAATAGGAAAAATAGAACTTAAATGGCGAGAACAAATTCCTTTAAGCAAAACGTCGCCTTTTGTTACCGCAGCCGCAGCCATATATGTTGCCGTTGCAATTCTGTCTGGTATCACACGGTGTTCGCAACCTGATAATTTTTTTACCCCCTCAATAACAATGCAACCTGTATCTGTTATCGAAATTTTAGCTCCGCATCTGTTAAGAAAATTTATAAGGTCGATTATTTCAGGCTCTCTTGCGGAGTTTATAATTTTTGTAATCCCTTTTGTAAACACAGAAGTTAATATTATATTTTCTGTTGCACCAACACTTGGAAAAGAAAGTAGAATTTCCTGAGATTTTAGTTCACTTTTAACCGTGCATTCAATACATCCACTATACTCTTTTACAGCCACACCCATTTGTTTTAAAGCTTTTAAATGCAAATCTATAGGTCGTGGACCTAATTCACAACCACCAGGAAAAGAAACTTTAGCTTTGTTCATTCTAGCAATTATTGCTCCTAAAAATATAATAGACGAACGCATTTGCCTCATTAAAAACTCTGGAATATCATATTTATTAATATCCTCTGTATTAATGATAATATCATGTTTTTCTTGTTTAACCTTAGCTCCTAAATATTCTAAAATTTTTAGTGATACATTAACATCAGACAAAATTGGACAATTATGTATCACACATTCTCCACGACATAAAATAGTTGCAGCTAAAATAGGAAGTGCACTATTTTTAGCCCCATGTATTGAAATTTGCCCTTCAAGTCGATGCGAGCCTTGTATTAAAAGTTTCGACATAACAATATGAAACCCCCGTTAAAGCAACTATATAAATAATTTTTTAAAAATCATTAAAAAGAAGGTTTTTAAAAATTTTGTAAATTTAAAAGTTTAAAAAAGTTTCTCAGATTTATATTATGCAATACGTAGATTTTTAGTGTAAGCTAGTCTGTATTTAGAGAATAGTGAATTTTAAAAAGTTTTAAGTTTAAAAAACATTGTATATATCAAAGAATAAAATATATTAAAAACGCAGAAATTATTTTAAATAAATTTTTTAAAAACTTGAATATAATCTTAAAAAATAGACTTGTTTCTACTAAAGTAAAGCAGCAAACAAGTCTAATAATTATTTATTGATAATTTAAAAAACAATTTTTAAAAATTCAAACAACTTGTGATTTAACATAAAGTGATAAAAGTTTAGCTGTATTTTCCAAATCGTTAATATCAATAACTTCGCAAGGGCTGTGCATATAACGCAGTGGTATAGAAACAAGAGAAGTTTTGACTCCCGACCTAGTAACGCTAATAAAATCAGCATTTGTTGCAGTTCTGTTGCTCATAATTTCAAGCTGATATGGAATTTTATTTTCCTTTGCAATTTCAATCATTTTATCAGACATTTTTCTATTTAACACAGGTGATATTCCTATCATTGGCCCTTTTGAAAGTTCACCTAAATTTTTTTTATTAATATTGGGTTGATTTGCAAAACTAACATCCACAGAAATGGCTTCTGTAGGATTCGTTGCCCAAGTACCTACTTTTGCTCCAAAACTTTCACCTGTTTCTTCTTTTGTACTTAGCAAAAAAAATACTTCACAATCTAAATCTTCCCAATTTATATCTGATTTGTAAAGAAGTTCTGCACATTTAATAACAACAGCTACACCTGAACGATTGTCAAGACCTTTTGAACATATTTTATTTTCTAAAAGCTGAATAGATGGTGCAAAAAAATTTCCATAAGATCCTATTGGTATTAGTTCTTTTGCTTTTTCTTCTGATAAAAAACTATCTATAACAACTTCCTCTATTTCTAAAGGTTGTTCGTATTTTTTTGAACTTAAATGTAAAGGAATTGAACACACTGTTCCTATAATTTTTTCTTTTCCAAAAATTTCAACACAAATTCCTGGAAATATACGCTTATCAATACCTCCACATGGGCTAATTTTTAAAAATCCATCCTTTACATAAGTAACTATAAAACCTATTTGATCTATATGTGCATCCAAAAGTATTCTTTTACTTGAGTTTTTTTTACCAATTCTACCTAAAACATTTGGAAAACGTTCATCTTTAAATGTTTCTACAAATTTAGAAAGTTGCTTTTGAGCTAAATTTGCAACATCCCATTCATCTCCAGAAACTCCATCGCAACTACAAAGTTGTAAAATTAAATCTTTCACATTTTTTCCTTTCTTTAAATGAAACTCAATATTATAAAATATAATTAATTTTAACAAAATAAATAAAAAATTAAATCGACATAACTAATTTTTTAAAATGTTTCCCTCTTTCGCTAAAATTTTCATAAGAATCAAAACTCGCGGAAGCTGGAGAAAGTGCAATTATGTCCCCTGATTTTGCATTTTTTCTGCAGAAATCTACCGCCTTCTTCATATTTTCAACTTTAATAATTTTAGGATTATTCTTTTCGTATCCTTCACTATTTTTCACAGAATCTTCAATAGCATTTGTAGTTTGACCCATTAAAATTAATGTTTTTACTTTTCTGACTATAGTTTCTCCAAGCGTATTGTATGGAAGATTCTTGTCATAACCTCCTGCTATAAGTATAATCTTAGTAGGGAATATAGATAAAATTCCCCGTATAGTTCTGGTAGGATTTGAAGCAATCGAGTCGTTATAGTATTTCACACCTTTTATTTCACGAATAAATTCTATTCGATGCTCAATGCCTTGAAATTTTGTAGCTACTTTTTTCATTTCATCAGGTTCAACTATTCCCCAAAGCGCAGTAATAGATGCTAAATAATTTTCTAAATTATGTTTTCCTATCAAAGCAATATCCTTCTCATTCATAACTTTTATAATTTCTTTATTTTTTGCAAAAAATATTTCACCGCTTTCAGAAGAAAAAGCACCATTTTTACAAATTTTTTTTCTGCTAAAACAAAGCTTTTCTCCTCTAATAAATTTTGAAAATTTATAGGCGGTTTTATTATCAAGATTTAAAACAGTTTTAGAAAATGCACTTTGATGTAAAATTATATTTTTTTTAGCATTTATATACTCACTCATATTTTTGTGTATATCAAGATGATTCGGTTCTATGTTGGTAACAATAGATATATCTGGGCTTCTTCTCATAGAAATTAACTGAAAACTTGATAATTCAACCACAACAATGTCCTCAGGATCAATCTTATTTACACGAAATAAAAGCGGCCTACCTATATTTCCACCTAAATGTATAGTCTTCTTTGTTGACTTCAACATTTCTGAAATGATCGTTGTGGTTGTAGTTTTACCATCACTACCAGTTATACCAATAATTTTGCAAGGGCAAAGGTCAAAAAAAACTTCCATTTCTGATGTTACAACGATTCCTTTTTTTCTAGCTTTATTTAATTCAGGAGAAAAAAATGGAATACCTGGAGTTCTAAAAATTATATCTACATTTAAATTTTTAAGATAATTTTTTCCAAGATTTAATTGTGCATTTTCATTTTTTAACTCTTTAATAACATCTTTAGAAAAAGAGTTTATTTCACGTTTATCACAAGCAATAACATTCGCTCCATATTTAGAAAAAAAATGAATTAACGGAAGATTACTTATTCCTAAACCACAAAAAGCTATGTTTTTATTTTTGACTGACGCTAAAAATTGCTCTCCTATCATAAATAAGTAAAGCCTTTCCAAGTAGTAAAATTAAATTGCACTTTTAAAAAAGAAATGTATTGTCAATTAAAACACTTTGTAATCAATACTAATAAAATTTACAAAACTTTATTCAAAACACAAACCGGAAAATCTTAGAAATTTTAAATTTCATTAACAATTCACATATGCTTATATTATATGCACAGACTTTAAAAATAACAAGACTGTTAAAATGTCACAAGGCTACTTTTGTAACAATTTAAACTTTGTTTTCACATAATGTTTTAAATAAAATTTTAGTTCTTGTTTTTTAATTTCGTTCTTTAAAATACGTGATTTAAAAGTTTATCTTAATTTTTATATTGACTTTATCTTTATTTTAATTAGAATTCTTAACAGAGATGTTAGATTAATTAGCAACAAAAATACTTAAAAAATAAAATAACAATACCTTAATTTGCAAAGGAGGTAAGGCTTTAATGTTAAAAACTGACAAAACCAAAAACTCAAAGTATGAAAAAGTTTTTGTTCAAAAAAAATTTTTTCCTGAACCAAAAGCTTTACCCGTTACTCAAGACAAATCTATCATAAATAAACGCTATAAATTTTGGCGAAACTCAATATTTATTACATCGTACGTCATTTATTTGATCTCGTATTTATGTCGGAAAAACTTTAGTATAGCAGCACCGCTTGCTGTGGGGTTGAGTTCTAAAGATATGGGAATTGTTTTAGCAATAGGGTCGATAACTTATGGTATAGGTAAATTTGTTAATGGTTCTTTTGCTGACAAAAGCAATGTTAGATACGCTTTGCCATTTAATTCTATGATGGCTGGCGTATGTAGTGCTTTGTTGGCCTTCGCATCTTGGATTAACGAAAATTTTTTGAAATCACATCTTGGAATGCTTATATACATGTGCTTATTTTGGGGAGTCAGCCAGTGGTTTCAATCAGCTTTATTTCCTTACTGTGCAAAATCGCTTGTAAGGTGGTTTCCAAATTCAACACGCGCAACTTGGTGGGCAAGGTGGTCTACTTCTCACGAATTAGGATCATTTATAGCCATGAACATATCTTTGCCGATTGCTGCTTTTTCAGAACACTTTTTTGGTAAATATGGACTTGAAGCAATGTTTATTGTTCCTTTTATTCTCTCTATTTTAGTAGGGACAATAGGTATTTTTTCATTAAGAGATAGGCCAATAAGTATAGGTTTACCTGACGTTGAAGAGATTTGTTCAACTAAAAAAAATACTTTAACAAAAGAAGAAAAAAAGGAGCTTGACAAAGAATCTCAGTTAACGTACTTTCAAATACTTCAAAAATACGTTCTTAAAAATAAAATTATGTGGAATTTGTCTATAGTTTATTTCTGTGTTTACGTTTTTAGAAACGGTCCTGTCGATTGGATATTTAAAATTTTAGTAGATCAAGAAAATTCAAAAAATTTTAGTAATTTTAAAGACGCTCTTAAAAACACTAATTCTTTAGATGCTTTTAAAGCTTCAACACTTTGTCTAATAGGATTTTTAGGCACTTTATTTGCACCATTTATTTCAGAAAAACTTTTTAAAGGAAAAAGAGCTCCAGCTAATTTTTGGTCTTTGTTTATAGGTTCATTCTCATTAATTGGAGTTTGGCTTGGAAGCTCAAGTTTTTCGCCTATTAATAACAATTTTATGATAAAAAATATAATAATATTTTTATCTCTTGGTATTTCAGGATTCACTGTTTGTGTTCCCCAAGTATTAGTTGGAGGAATTTGCGCAATAGAATCTTCTTCTAAAAGAGTTGCTTCTGCAGCAACAGGTTTTGCAAGTTTACTGGGATATTTTGGCGCAGCCTTTGGACACATAATAAATGGTTTTATTTTAAATATATCTAACAAAAATTACGGTGATGCAAGATTAGTTTTAATATACTGGGGTGTTATTGCTTTGCTAGGAGCTTTGTTGTGCGTTCCTTTGTGGAATGTTAAAGCCAACAAAGAATATTCTCATTAATTTTCAGTTTTAAGCAATCTTAGTTTTTATTCTAAGCAAAAAATTCTAGATTTTTGAAAAAGCTGTAAAAACACGTCGCAAATTTTTAAAAAAATTTAAATTTAACAGCCGCAAAAAACCACGGTTCAGAGTATAGGTATCCTTCATTTTTTTCCACACTCTCTTTGCTTTTATACCCACCTTTTTAAAATGTGCACTTGCCTTTAAATCAAAAGAAAAGCAAATACAAAAGAAAACGTCAGCAAAAAACATCGCATAACAAAAGTTTCACAGATTATAACCCTTCTAAAACCCCTACGCTCACCATCGAATTTTTTTGTCAACCCTCACGTATTAAAATTTTTATGTAAAATACAAAAACTAACGTTGTTTGCTTTGAATTTAATTTTTAAATTAAAACTTATACCTTTAATTTATTAGTTAGTGGTGGGCTTAAGTGGACTCGAACCACCGACCTCACGCTTATCAGGCGTGTGCTCTAACCAGCTGAGCTATAAGCCCGTCTGGGCGTTAAGGTAA
>JAITRE010000023.1 GCA_031288555.1 Oscillospiraceae bacterium | reverse complement strand
TTCTTTTAAAATGGGAGTTAAAAGTGCTACAACATAATTTAATTTATTATTTTTAGTATCTTCTTGAGATTCAATAGAGTAAATAAAAGAATTTGAAAGATTAGCGCCTTTAATATATTTAATTATTTTTTCAAAGTTATTAGGAAAAATTTTAGCTAATTCTTCTTTGTGAGATGAATGATTTTTTTCAGGATCGCTGCAAAGTACATGTCTAGATAATACATCAGCTATTTGAGTACTATTTTTTTTTCCTGTGCCGAGCAAGTAATGCCACATGTCTTCTGTTATTAAATTTTTTACATTCTTATTTTTAAAAGAGTCATTTAAAAATTTTTCATTACTGTAGTTGTGGGAGGAATCAAAAAAACTTACTCTGATAGATTTTTTAGAATCAAAACATTGGCGATAAAAATCATGTGTCGAAATTGCAACGAAAAAAGTATCATTTATTTTTTTAATTAAATTAGCTTTATTTTCTTCAAATTCTTTACATTCTTCTTTTTTAAAATCATCTACTGTTGGAAGAAATTTCGTGAGGTCGATTACTGGCAGATTGAAAGAAGGATTTGTTTTTTGATTTTGTTTATCGTTTTCTGTTGGTTTTATTGTAATCTGTTCTTGCACACTTTTTATTTCAGCTGTAGCACTACTAGGCTGTTTTTCAGAATTTAATGGTGTAGCAGCGTTTATATGAAAATAAGGATGGCTTTTTTGTTTATTTTTAAATGGATTTGTTATAGTTGGTTTTTGCTCAATTTTTATTTCAGTTGTAGCACTACTAGGCTGTTTTTCAGAATTTAATAGTGTATCAGTTTTTTCAACTGGCAGATTGAAAGAAGGATTTGTTTTTTGATTTTGTTTATCGTTTTCTGTTGGTTTTATTGTAATCTGTTCTTGCTCACTTTTTATTTCAGTTGTAGCATTACTAGGCTGTTTTTCAGAATTTAATAGTGTATCAGTTTTTTCAGATGTATTTTGATTTTTACTTAGAAGATTTTCTTCTTCTTCTGTAAGTTGAGAAATTTTGTTTTTTTCTTGTGCAATTTTAAGAAGATTTTGTTTATATAAATAATTACTAAATATATCAAATGGTATTTCTTTTAAGGTAGCAATTAATTTAGGTTTGTTTTTTTCAAGTATCTTAATAGAAGATATACTTGAAATTATACCTCTAAGAGTTTTTGGATGTTTATCAAAAATGTTATCGTAATATTTTTTCCAGTCATTATAACAACTTTTCAGTAATGTGGGTGTACTATTAAGCTGTTTATCATCTGAAAATAAACAATTAAATATTTCACGAAATTTCTTATCTGTACAATCCTTATACTTAAATTTTTCTAAGTTACTTTCTATTTCTTTAAAAAGACTAAATTTTTTGTTTAATTCATTTTTTTTGTTGTTTAAAAAAATTAATATTTTTTTGAGATGTTCTTCTAAACTTTTGTATTCTTTAATTCCGGGGTGAAAAAGGTGTGAATATTGGTTTCTTCGATTTTCACAAGAAGAAAGATATCCAATTGTATATTTTTTAATAAAATTTACAATGTCTATTTTATTTAGAAGTTTAAAATTTTCTATAATTCTTATATCCACTGGTATTGGTCTATTGCTTTGCAACAATTGTTTATTTGTTATAAAAAAAGCAATATCTTCTGGAGAAGAGTTTTTCCAAAGGTTATCAATTTGTGGTTCAAATAATATTTTTTTTGTAAGGAGTGGAGAAAGTTTTAAAGAATTCTCTTTTTTGTCTTTCATTAATAAAAAAGGCAGTAAATTATTATCTTGCATTTCTACATAGGTAATAAATCTAAGTTTTTGATCAATCGATGATTCAAGAAGTATACCATTTAAATCCATATTTTTGTCTATTGAAGGAAATGGAATTAGTGAAATGCCGCCATTTTTATCAGTAACTGTTATCACGAAGTTTTTTTTGATTTCATCTGGAGTGATATTATTTTCTTCACAAATTTCGTTTAGTTGCTGCATTGTTTTTATAGTTTCGCATGCTTTCACAATAAAATCAAAGTCTTTAGATTTTGTTGTTGGGTTTAAATAGTCTTGATCTGTTTCGTCAAAAAATAATCCATTTAATTTACCGTCTATAATTTTAATTGTTACAGGTATAGCGTGATGATTAGTATCCTTATTTATACGAGCTTTTGTATTATAACAAATCGTGTTGTGTCCTTCGCTATTTTCATTTAGTATTTCAAAATTTGGCAGAATTTCGGTATCTTCTCCGATATGAAAAGTTATTTCTTTTATTTCCTGTTCTAGATCTTCATTGTCAGGTTTGTTTGTTTGTTGATTTTGCTGTGTTTTAGAAGCAGTTTGAAAATTAGACTTTTTTTCTATTTGAATTTCTTTTTTGAGTTCTTCGGTTTGTGTTGGTGCTGGGGGAGGCGATGGATGATTTGCGGGAGGTACATTTGTTGTTTGTTGATGATTTTGTGGTGTTTTGGTGGCTTGATGTGCGGTAGGTACTTTTGTTTGTTGGCGTTGATTTTTGGTGTGATTTTTTCCTCTTTTATGTTTTCCCGGTTCTGCATGGGCAACAACACAGTTAAGTGACATAGTCATAGACATAATTACAGATATAATTTTTTTTATCTTTAAATTTTTAAACGAAAGATTTTTTTTACTCATAAATTGAGCTCAACTCCTTATATTTTTTGTTGCATTTTGTTATATTTAAGGATATTAAATCTAAAATATAAAAAACACAATAATTATTTATTCTACACTATATTACAAAAAAAGTATATAAAACAAAATAAATTACTTGTATTTTTTTATTTACAAGTAATAAATTATAAAATAATTTTTTTACTTTTTATTTTTCCAGTAGTACATAAAAGCAACTGCTGTTAATAGAGGTTACTTAAGTTTTAAAAGTTAAACAGTTTAAAAACGTATTTGAAAGAACAAAAAAAGTAATTTTTAAAACATACTACTAAAGAAAAATGGTTGATAAATGATAAAATTTTATTTAAAAACCTTAATTAAATGAAGAATATACTATATTAAAATAATTAAGATGTGTTTTAATTAAAAAAAGAAGAAGCAAATCTTCAAACGAACAAAT
>JAITRE010000028.1 GCA_031288555.1 Oscillospiraceae bacterium | reverse complement strand
CATAAATTTATTTTTCTCCTTGTGTTTTAAGAAAGCACAATAGTTAAATTCTATAATAATATTGTATTGTGATTTAGCTTAAAAGACAAACTTGAAAAAAGGGTGAGGGGGATTACTTTGTAGATTTTTCTTTTGCAAAAACATTTTTTTATTTCACGGCTTTTAAATGCATTTTTAGTTTTATAACATACCTTTGATACTCTTAAAAACAAAAAACACGCTTACAAACTCCAGATTCCTTTCTAATTTTATAAAAAAAGTTAAAAATTTTTTTGGAATATAATAAAAAATTATCGTTACCTTTAAATTTAATTATTTCTTACATATCACTATTTTTGAAATACATAAAATACAACAAACAATAGTACTAAATTTAATTTTTTGTAATACTTTATTTTTGGAAAATACCAAAAATTTTTAAGACGTAACACTTGCAATAATATTTTTCAATAAGCAAATTTAAAATTATAAGCATTGAAAAAAATTTTCTTTATAAAAATTCATTTGCAATAAAAAAACTAGAAAACTAAAAAATTTCTTTATAATAAACAATTCAGTTAAGTTAAATTATCAAATAATTTTAAATATAGAATTTTGTAATAAATTATTTAAAATTCTTAAAAATTTTAATATTTATTTACAAAAACTTATTACTGTTATTAAACTTTTTGTTAGATATAAAAATTAAATTTAAGTTTAAAAAACATCAAAAGTTTTAAAAAATATTTTACTTTCTACTTTAATTTTATAAACTACATCTTTAAATTAAAAAAAAATTAGTTTATACAAAAAATACGAATATACTATATAATATATATAAAACATTTATATAAGATAAAAAAACTAAGATTTAAAAAATTTTAAAACATATTATCTGTTTTGTTATATAAAAATTACCAGTAAAAATTCTTTTTAGTAAAATATTCCATATATTCTATATATAATTTATTTAAAAATAAAAATTTTATTAATTATTGAAATTATTTCCAATAAGAGTTATTATAAAATAAGATGCGCATCATTCTAAAATCTTAATAGCATTTTCATTTTTATTTTTCTATTAAAATAAAAAAATAAAACAATATTTTATAAGATTTTAGATTTTTATACAAGAAGGAGGTTTGATACTTAGAGTTTCTAAATAAACAAAACTATACATCTTAGAAAGCTGTTTTAGTAAGTCTAAAATTTATTGCAAATGCAAAATTTCTAATTTTTAGCTTTTTTACATCTTTCTTGCAACTAAAATCAATCTTTCCTCTTTGGTATAATTACATTAATTTTTAAAATGCCATAAATATAAATTCTTTATTAAATATACTTTTAATAAAATTTTCACACTGTTTTTTTGGTAAAAATTAAAAATTTAAATTTGAAACAAAGAGGAAAGATGAAAAAATGTTAAATTAATTTTAAACTTTTTTTGCATAAATAATATACATATATAACAATACGTCCTTGCAATAATGATCTTTTTAAAAATTCTCTAAATTATTTTCGCTATTTTTAAACAAAAAATCTAACAAAACATTTACAAAAAAAATAAAACTGTTTTGAAAAACAATTTATAATTTAAACTTAGGTTTATAGCTTTTAAAACACTGTTAAAAAATTATAAATTTATGTAAGATTGATAAAAATTCTTCTTAATGTTAAAGTATAAATTAAGAGTAATAAACAAACTTAAATACTTGGGGGGAAAATGAAAAATTTTGTGCATCTTCATGTGCACAGTGAATACAGTTTGTTGGATGGAGCATGTAAAATAAAAGAGCTTGTAAAACAAGCAAAAAAATATAATCAACCTGCCGTTGCAATAACTGATCATGGCGTTATGTATGGGGCTATCGAATTTTACAAAGAAGCTAAAAAAAACGGTATAAAACCTATAATTGGTAGTGAAGTTTATGTTGCAGCCCGAAGTCGTTTTGATAAAGTCTGGGAACTTGACTCTAAAAGTTCTCATCTTGTTTTACTTTGTAAAAATTTTACAGGTTATCAAAACCTTATAAAAATAGTTTCCAAAGGATTTACTGAAGGATTTTATGGTAAACCAAGAGTAGATGAAAAGCTTATTTCAGAAAATAGTCAAGGTTTAATTGCGCTATCTGCTTGTTTAGCAGGCAAGATTCCAAAATTAATATCAAACGGTAATTATGAAGCTGCTGAAAAAACATCCTTATTATATGAAAAAATTTTTGGAAAAGGTAATTTTTACTTAGAATTGCAAGATCACTTAATACCGGAGCAAAAAAATATAAACACTTATCTTATTAAAATATCTCAAAAAACAAATATACCATTGGTTGTAACAAATGATTGTCATTATATTTCTAAAGAAGACAGCACTTCTCATGAGGTTTTATTATGTATACAAACAGGTACTACAATAGATAACAAAAGTAAATTTGAATTTCAAACTAACGAGTTTTATTTTAAAAGCATTCAAGAAATGCAGTTGCTTTTTAAAAACATTCCAGAAGCTATTGAAAATACTTATAAAATAGCAGAAAAATGTAATCTTGAAATAGAATTTGGAAAAATACAGTTACCTCACTTTAAAACTCCGAATAATATAAATCACTTTGAATATTTTAAAAAACAATGTTACAAGGGTTTTTTTGAACTTTATAGCAAGGACCATAATGAGATTAGAAATCGCTTAAATTATGAGCTTTCTATTATAAAAAAAATGGGATATGTCGATTATTTTTTGATAGTAAGCGATTTTGTTAATTTTGCAAAAAAAAACAAAATACCGGTTGGACCCGGAAGAGGTTCAGGAACGGGGAGTTTAGCTGCATTTTGTTTAAAAATAACAAATGTCGATCCTATAAAATATGATTTAATTTTTGAAAGATTTCTAAATCCAGAACGAATAAGTATGCCTGATTTTGACATTGATTTTTGCTTTATCAGAAGACAAGAAGTAATAAATTATGTTATTTCAAAATATGGACAAGATAGAGTTGCTCAAATTATAACTTTCGGAACAATGGCTGCAAGACTTGTAATTCGCGATGTTGGAAGAGTTTTAGGTTTTTCTTATTCGATGGTCGACAAAATCGCAAAGCTTGTTCCCTTAGAGCTCGGAATAACTATAAGAGAAACATTATCTATTTCAAAAAAAATAAAATCAGAATATGAAAATAATCCTAAAATTAAAAAACTAATAAACTTAGCACTAAAATTGGAAGGAATGCCACGCCACACATCAACACATGCAGCTGGAATAGTTATAACAGAAAAAAAAGTAAGGAACTATGTCCCCCTAGCAAAGCACGAAGATTCTATTGTTACGCAATATACAATGAACACTCTTGAAGATTTAGGTCTTTTAAAGATGGACTTTTTGGGTCTTAAAACACTAACAATTATTGATAGCTGTCAGCAATCAATATTAGAAAAAGACCCTGATTTTGATATAGAAAATATAGACATGAGTGATGAAGATGTTTACAAAATGTTATCTTTAGGGTACACAGAGGGTGTATTTCAATTTGAATCTTCAGGAATGACAAACGTTCTTATTCAATTACAACCAAAACACATAGAAGATTTAGTTGCTGTTATTTCGCTACATAGACCTGGTCCCATGAGTTTTATTCCAACATATATTAAAAATAGACATAATCCAAACAAAATAACCTATAAGCACGAAAAACTTAAAGATATTTTAAAAGTAACAAGTGGTTGCATAATTTATCAAGAACAAGTAATGCAAATTTTTAGAAAACTTGCAGGATATTCGTTAGGAAGAGCAGATTTGGTTAGAAGAGCTATGTCAAAAAAGAAAGCTCAGATTATGGAAAAAGAGCGAAATATATTTATATATGGAAGAAATTCAGATACAATTATAGAAGGTTGCCTAAAAAGAGGAATTAGTAAAAAAATAGCAAATGAAATTTTTGAAGATGTACAAAAGTTCGCTTCTTATGCTTTTAATAAATCTCATGCTACAGCTTATGCTATTATAGCGTATAAAACAGCATTTTTAAAATGTAAATATCCTCAAAACTATATGTCATCACTTTTAACAAATGCTCTTGGAAATTCGGAAAAAGTTGCAAAATACATAAACGAATGTACTCGTCTTAATATAAAAATTTTACCCCCGAATGTTAATGAAAGTTATACAAATTTTGTTCCATATGCAAATAAAATACGTTTTGGACTTTTGGCTATAAAAAATTTAGGTCCTAATTTAATTAATGATATAGTTAGAGAAAGAGAAGAAAATGGAAAATTTTTAAATTTTTATGACTTTTGTAAAAGAATGCATCAGCATAGTTTGAACAAAAGAGCTATTGAAAGTCTTATAAAATGCGGAGCACTTGATAATTTAGGAGCAAATCGTAAACAAATGCTTATAATGATTGAAAAAGTACTTGATACTATAAGTATTGAAGAAAAAAGAAATATTAATGGCCAAATAAGTTTTTTTGATAATATAAAAAAAGAAGAAAAAAATTTTTTTTGTAGAGATATGGAAGAGTTTGATAATAAAACTTTATTATTAATGGAAAAATCTATTACAGGTTTATATTTATCAAGTCACCCTTTGTCAGCATATGATGAAAAGATCAAAAAGGATAAATACTGCAAAATATCAAACATTTCAACAAAATATAAAAATGGTGAAGAAGTAAAAATTATCGCTATTGTTTCAGACATAAAATATAAAAGAACTAAAAATAACGAAGATATGGCTTTTTTGAAAGTTGAAGATAAAAGTGGGATGATGCGTATGATTGTTTTTCCTAAAGAATTTAATAAATTTTCAAACTTTATAAAAAAAGATAATATTTTAACAATTGTAGCAAAACTTAATTTTAATGAAGATGAAGAAACTATTTTAATTTGTCGCAATATTTTTGTTTTGCAAGAGTAACGATTTTAAAAACTATTAATAGAATAAGAGCATACAGATATTAATTTAAGTTAAAATTATTAACATTTTAAATAAAAACTTTTAAAATACGAAATTTACAATTAATACCGTAAAAAGGAGTTTTGTGTTGAAAAACAAAATTATTGCAATTTTAACAAGTGGAGGAGACGCTCCGGGCATGAATGCTTGCATACGTGCTATTACAAAAACAGCCTTAAAAAATTCTACACAAGTTTTAGGAATACGACGTGGATTTAACGGTTTAATTGAGAAAGATTTTTTTCAAATAACTTTCAAAAACGTCTCTGACATTATTCACCGCGGAGGAACTATACTTTGTACTGCAAGAAGTGAAGAATTTAAAAGCGCAAACGGTGTTAAAAAAGCTGTTTCTTTTTGTAAAGAGCAAAATATAACTGGAGTTATTGCTATTGGAGGAGACGGTACTTTTAAGGGAGCAAAAAAATTGTGCGAAGCCTCCATACCTTGTGTTTGCATTCCCGGAACAATAGATAACGATATTGGTTGCAGCGAGTATACAATTGGATTTGACACTGCCACAAATACAGCTGTTGATATGATTGACAAACTTCAAGATACAGCACAATCACACGAACGTTGTAGTTTGGTAGAAGTTATGGGAAGACATTGTGGAAGAATAGCTTTGTGTACAGGAATAGCTGTTGGAGCAACAGCAATAGTAATCCCTGAGATTCCATACAATTTCGAGAAAGATATATTAAGCCCAATTAAGTTTAGAATGAATTGCGGAAAGCATCATTTTATAATAGTTATTTCCGAAGGTGTTGGAGATACTTTAAAAATTTCAAAAAAAATAAAAAACGAAGCAAAAATAGAAACTCGCATAACTGTACTTGGACATGTGCAGCGCGGGGGTTCTCCTACTTCTAGAGATCGTATAGTAGCAACTAAAATGGGATATAAAGCTGCTGATTTATTAATAAACGGGGTATATAATCGCATTATAGCTGTTAAAAATGGGAAGATTACAGATTTAGATATAAAAAGCGCGTTAAACATTAAAAAAGAAATTGGTAAATCTATTTTAAAAATTTTTTAAATTCCTACAATTAATAAAAAATTATTGAAGTTTTTAAGTTATTATAGCATATATTAGTATTTTATGTATAAATTTGAAAAAATTTAGATTTGATTAAAACACTAGTATACATAAGTTTTAAAATGCTTTTATAAAATAATGAAAATATTTGTCTTATTTTCTGTTTTTATTTTAATAAAATTTTCTATAATTTTTAAAGTTAAAAAATTTTAAATTAAAATCTGTTATTATCATAAACTGAACCTTATATTTTAAAATGGAAAACAATAGAATTAATCTCAGATATCGACAAACATTAAAAATTAAATTCAGTTAGCATTAAAGTTATAAAAAGGATGCACTTTTACAGAAAGGGGCTAATAATATTGAACAAAAAACAAATTGTTGATGTTTTAGAAAGTAATGGTTTTGATGTAAAAAAAATTATCAAGGATATACCTAAGTATTCATTTTGTGAAAGCAATTTTTCAGATTCAAAAATTGGTACGCCGCCATCAATGAAATATTAGTTTTGCAAATTAAAATATCTTTAGAATAAAAAGTGCATCCTTTTTATAATCTTAAAATTAAAACAAGGTGCAAAAGTTTATGATACTACAAAATGTACTTACAATGTACAAAAAAAAATTTAAATCAGAAACAATTGAAATATCCTCAAAATGGCAAAGGGCGGATCATTTGTATTACATAAATGATATAATTAAAAATAACACAGTTGTTATAGACTCGTTATTTAATATTTTGGATATTGTCAACAATTCACATATAAAAACAAACAATAAAAATACAATGATTAATATTGCGAATAGATACAGTGATCCATTTTCCTCAGAAGGTAGAAAAACTATTGAAGAAAAATATAAAGCTCAATTTGTTGACAAACCTAAAAGAAAAGTTTGTTATTTTTCTTTATGCCCCTCATTTTCATGCAATTTAGCTTGTACATATTGTTTTGAAGAAGATTATAATATAAAACATAAAAAAGTGATAAACAGAGAAAATTTAAAAATTGCTTTAGAAAAAATAAAGATAGAAATTTTGAGAATTCGCGAAAAAGAACCAGAAACAGATATAAAATTGGAGTTATTTGGGGGAGAACCGATACAACGAAGTAATATATCAATCGTTGAAATTTACTTAAACTTTGCTCGAGAACAAAAGTGTTCTGTATCAATTGTTACTAATGGTTATGAATTGAGAGATCATGTATTAACACTTATTAAATATAGAGATGTTATCAGTCAAATTTCTTTAACCTTAGATGGACCTGAAAATATTCATAACTCAATGCGAGTAACTCAAAATAACAAAGGTTCGTTTGAAAAAATAACCGAAGCTATAGATCTTTATTTAAGATTAAAAATTAATGTTAGCGTTGCTACAAATGTATGCCGTGAAAATATTAACAGTCTGAAAGATTTATTTGAGTTTTATTATAAAAAAAATTGGATAAATTATCCCAATTTTACTGCATATATCGGACAAGTGGCGTCAAGAACTTCTAAAAAAATAAAAAGCAATGTTTTATATGAAGGGGAAATTCTGGAAAAAATATTAAAGATTTTTCCCGATAAAAAGTCAAAATGGTTAAAAGCTTCGTTTTTAAAAATTACAGAACAAATTGCTTCTTCGCTTGGGGTTTCTTTTGGTCAAAATGAATATGGAAAAGCTAAATATCATTATTGCTGGTCATCGTCACCTATTTATTGCGGATATTATTTTGGACCAAATCTAGAAACCTATCGTTGCGTTGTTAGTGTTGGCAATCAAAAATATTCGCTTGGAGATATTAGAAATGTTAATTATAAAAGTTTTTCATCCTCTATATTCAACCGTAATATTTTTTCAAACAAAGACTGTTTAACATGTAATATAGGTGGATTTTGTTCCGGTGGTTGCGTTTTAGAACGTCTGTGTAGAGGTAAGCAAATGTGTCAATACGAGCATAATTGTTTTGAAGATTTTGTCAATAGAATAGTAAAATCTCAATTAAAAAATTTGCTTTCAAACAAAGAATTTGTTACAAAATAAATTTGTATAAAAAATAAATATAAGTTAGTTTTATTAAACGCACAGTTTTTTATTATAATTTTTATAATGCCAATAAAAGCATCAACATTTTTATCGTTTCACATTTAAATATAGAAATATTTTAAACAAGAATTTTTTTGAATTGTTATTTTTAAAAGTAAGTGTCATTTGTATTTCAAAAACTAAATTTAAAAAACGTTATAGACAAAACTTATTTAACAATTATTTTTAAAATGTAGATTGTAA
>JAITRE010000007.1 GCA_031288555.1 Oscillospiraceae bacterium | reverse complement strand
TTTATGCAAAATTGTTTTTTCATCATCAAATATATAAATTTTTGAATTTTCGTTTTTGTCAGATTTAGACATTTTTCTAGTTGGCTCTTGCAAAGACATAATTCTACTTCCTGCTTCTTTTATATACGCCTCTGGTACTACAAATACTTCTGAATAAATGTTATTAAATTTTTTTGCAATATTTCTAGTTAACTCAAGATGCTGTTTTTGATCTGTTCCAACAGGAACAAGATTAGTGTCGTAAAGAAGAATGTCAGCGGCCATTAAACTTGGATATGTGAACAACCCGGCGTTTATAGATGAAGTTTTAATTTTTTGAGATTTGCTTTTAAATTGTGTCATTCGCGATAATTCACCAAATTGTGTATGGCAATTAATTATCCATGCAAGCTCAGAGTGTGCGCTGACTTGACTTTGCAAAAATAGTATACTTTTTTTAAGATCGATTCCGCATGACAATAACACCGCATAAATTTTCAAAGTATTATTTAACAAAGCTTTTGGATCCTTGAATATAGTTATTGCGTGAAGATCAGCGATCGCAAAAATGCAAAAATATTTTTTTTGAAGTTTCACCCAATTTTTTATCGCGCCATAATAATTTCCTATTGTTGGTGACTCAGCGCTAGGTTGAATTGCGCTAAATATTTTTTTAACAGCCAAGCTTTCCAAAAATTTAATCTCCAATTTTAATTATTTTTTATAACCTCTACGCCCTTTAAGTAAGGCCTTAAAACCTTTGGCACAACAACACTTCCGTCAGATTGTTGATATTGTTCTAATATTGCCGGGAAAAGTCTACTAGTAGCTAATCCAGATGCATTCAGTGTGTGCAGAAATTTTAATTTTTTAGTATTTTTATCTCTGTATTTTATATTTCCTCGTCTTGATTGAAAATCTTTGCAATTAGAAACAGAACTTACTTCTTTATATATTTTAATGCTAGGTAACCACACTTCAATATCATATGTTCTGCAAGCGGAAAAACTACAATCAGCAGCAGCAAGTTTGCTAACCTGATAGTGTAAATCAAGATTTTGCATAAGTCTCTCAGATCTTTCTAACATTTCTTCAAAGGCGCGATTTGAGTCGTTTTCATGTGTGTATTGAACCATTTCGACTTTATTAAATTGATGTCCTCTTACAGTTCCCCGTTCTTCGATCCTTGAACTTCCACTTTCTTTTCTGTAACATGGAGTGTATGAAAAGTATTTCTTTGGTAAATCATCTTCATCCAAAATTTCGTTCATATGAATGCTTATTAAAGCTGTTTCTGAAGTAGGCAACATAAATTTTTTGTTTTTTGACTCTAAATTTAGCGAAAATTCTTCATTTTCAAATTTTGGGAATTGACCAGCTGTAAAACCACATTCATAATTTAATATATGTGGTACCAACAAAAATTCCCAATTATCTTTTAAATGAAAATCTATAAAGAAATTTATAAGTGCCCACTCAAGTTCAGCTCCTATGTTTTTATATATCCAAGATCCTTCTCCGGAAATTTTAATTCCCCTATCGTAATCTATTAAGTTAAGGTTTTTAGAAATTTCAAAATGATGTTTAATGTTGAAATCATAGTTTTTTTGATTCAAAAAAGTTTTTATAACTTTGTTATTTTTTTTGTCACCCGCTTGAAGATCTTCATCAGGAATATTTGGCAAGAACGATAAAATGTTAAAAATACGCTTTTTTAATTCTTTTTGTAAAACTTCTAATTCATTTATTTCGTCTCCTACGTTTTTCATCTGCGTTATTAGTTTATTTGCATTTTTATCTTCTTTTTTATTTTCTTTTTTTATTTCGGATATTTCAAATGATGTTTTTTTTCTCAAGGCTCTTAAGTTGTCGATTTCAATTTGAACAGTTTTTCTTTTGTCATCAAGTTCTAAAACTTCATCAAATGAGAAATTTAAGTTTCTTTTATATAAAGCAGTTTCAATTTGTTTTTTTTCGAATCTTATTTTGTTTATATCAAGCATGGTGTTCTCCTTTGCTTTTGTTGTGTGTACCTTGAAATTTAAAAGCTAAATTTTTTTAGTTTAATAGAAGTTTTACTATAAATTGTTGTATACTTAGATTGTGTATTAAAATACAATAAAATTACGGAACAATCTTTAAAAATTCAAGAAAACATCGCATTTTATAATTTAGTTAATAAATTTTTTCAATACTACAAAAATTTTATATTTAAATTTAACCTTTTATATTAAAATGTAATTAAAGAACACTTTTAAATTTTATCATTTTTGAAGGGTTATATCAATTAAATGTAAATTTTAAATTTAATGATGTTACATTTTTACAACATTTTTCTTTCGATAATTTACTTAATTTTATGCCATAATTTTTTAAAGGTGTATTTTATGTATTTTTACTATATAATATTTTTTTAACATTTCCCATATAATATTTTATAAGTTTAAAAGTTTTTTGATATTTTTCTACTTACTTTCTTTGATTAATATATTAAATGTTTTTGAAAGATTTTTGAGAAGAAGACGTTGTGAGTTAAACAAATTATATCGTTGCTTAAAATGCAATATTGGGAGGAACAAAAAATGATAGACTTCTATCCAGAGGGATGGCTCATAGATAATCAAAGCAATAAACTGTCTTTTCAGAGTTTATCTGCTTTATCTGATGCTTGTCGTGATAAAAAAATTTTAGAAGCGCGTGCCACGGTTTGTGACGGATCTCACAATTTAATTGTTGATCTCGGGTGTGCCAGAGGTTTAATACCAAGAGAAGAAGGAGCAGTTGGTATTAAAGAAGGATATGTGAGGGATATTGCCATAATTTCTCGAGTAAACAGGCCTGTTTGTTTTATAGTTCAAAGCATCGAAAAAGACGAACGCGGAAATCCTTTGGTAATTCTTTCCAGGAGAGCAGCTCAACTTGTTTGCATAGAAAAGTATATTAAACATCTCTTGCCCGGAGATGTTATTAAGGCTCGAGTAACACATCTAGAGCCTTTTGGCGCTTTTACTGATATTGGTTGTGGAGTAGTTTCTCTTTTGCCCATAGATACTATTTCTGTTTCAAGAATAAATCATCCGAAAGAACGTTTTTTAGTAGATATGGATATAAAAGCTGTTGTAAAATCGAATGAAGAAGGAAGAATTAATTTATCACACAAAGAGCTTTTAGGCACTTGGGAAGAGAATGCTTCATATTTTTCTGTGGGAGAAACTGTTGCTGGAATTATTAGATCTGTTGAAGATTATGGTGCTTTTGTTGAACTTGCCCCTAATCTTGCTGGACTTGCGGAAGTAAAGGAAGGAATAAAAAAGGGCCAGCAGGCAAGTGTTTATATCAAAAACATAATCCCTGAAAGAATGAAAGTTAAATTAATAATAATTGATACATTTGATTATGAATATAAACCATCTGCTCCAATTTATTTTTTTAACAAAGAACACATGGATAGCTTTGTTTATTCGCCGAAAGATTCAGTAAAAAAAATTGAAGTGGTTTTTAACAGTTTAACCAAAGGTTTTTCGCAATAGTTAGGTTTTTAAAAAAATTATTTTTTATAAAATTTTTATTGTTTAGTTTTACTATAATTTTAATACTAAATAATATTTGGTGGCCTATTGCTATGTTAATTCTACTGATTTCTTACTTTTACTTACTTAATTTTATATATTAAACTATTTTTTGACATTATTCAATTACTATTTTATACATCATATAATTTTGTGATGAAAGATGGGTGTCTTTATGAAAAGTGTTTTTCGAATTTTTGGAAGCATGATGTTTTGCAATAGCACTATGTCAAAAAAACTACCAAAAGATACTTATGAAAAATTAAAAAGTACTATTAAAACAGGGGCTGATTTGGATTCGAGCATAGCTAATGTTGTTGCAAATGCAATGAAAGATTGGGCTATAGAAAAGGGAGCTACTCATTTTGCACATTGGTTTCATCCTATGAATGATCTGACTGCTCAAAAACACGATAGTTTTATTTTTCCCACCAGCTCAGGCGGAGTTATTATGGAGTTTTCTGGGAAAGAACTTATAAAAGGCGAACCAGATGCTTCTAGCTTTCCTTCTGGTGGGTTAAGGACTACATTTGAAGCGCGTGGATATACCGCATGGGATCCAACTTCTTACGCTTTTATTAAGGGACACACCTTGTATATTCCTACTGTTTTTTATTCTTATGGCGGTGAAGCGCTTGACAAAAAAACTCCTCTTTTAAGATCTGTTAAAGCTATCAATGATCAGACTTTGAGAATTTTAAAATTGTTTGGAAATACCTCGGCAAAAAATGTTAGGGTTACTGTTGGTCCTGAGCAAGAATATTTTCTTATTGATAAAGAAATTTATAAGAAAAGAAAAGATCTTGTTCTTTGTGGTCGAACACTTTTTGGCGCTGATTCTCCTAAAGGGCAAGAGTTAGAAGAGCATTATTTTGGAGCTATTCGTCCTAGAGTTATGGAATTTATGAATAAACTTAATAAGGAATTGTGGAAATTGGGAGTATTTGCCAAAACTGAACATAATGAAGTTGCGCCTGCTCAACACGAGATAGCGGTTACGTTTACTTCGGTAAATATAGCAACAGATCACAATCAATTGGTTATGGAGACTATGAAGTATATTGCTGAAAAAATGGATCTTGTTTGTTTACTTCACGAAAAACCATTTAAAGGGATTAATGGAAGTGGAAAGCACAATAATTGGTCTATTTCAACTGACTCTGGCGTTAATTTATTAGATCCTGGTTTAAATCCTTATGAAAATGATCAGTTTTTATTAATTCTTTGTGGCATAATAAAAGGTGTTGACGAATACCAAGATCTTTTGCGTTTATCAGTTGCAAGCGCTGGTAATGATCATAGACTTGGAGCGAATGAAGCTCCTCCTGCAATTATTTCGATTTTTTTAGGAAGAGAATTAACTGAAATTTTAGAAGCAATAGAAAATAAGGAAAATTATTCGTCTTTAAAGGTCAATGATATAGAACTTGGCGTTAATGTACTTCCTCACACTTCAAAAGATGCAACAGACAGAAATAGAACTTCTCCGTTTGCTTTTACGGGTAATAAATTTGAACTTCGAATGTTAGGTTCAAAAGAGTCGATAGCTGATGTAAATACAATTCTTAACACTATTGTAGCAGAAGAACTTTGTTTTTTTGCAGATGAACTTGAAAAAAGTAAAAATTTAAAAGAAGATCTCAATAATTTAATAGCCAAAACTTTAAAACAACATAAACGTATTATTTTTAATGGAAATAATTATTCAAAAGAATGGAAAGAAGAAGCAAAAAATCGAGGGCTTTTGAATTTAAAAACAACTGCCGATGCTTTGCCTTATTTAATAAAAGAGAAAAATGTTAAACTTTTTTTAAAGCACGGTGTTTATACAAAATCTGAGCTTTATTCAAGGTATGATGTTAGAATAAAAAATTATTGTAGAATAATAGACGTAGAGGCTAGAACTTTAATTGATTTAGTAAAAAAACAAATTATTCCTGCTGTTATAAATTATCAAAAAGATTTATTAAAAGTTGCGTCTATGAAGAAATTTATTAATAAAAACATAGATTCGTATTTAGAAGATGAAATTTGTATTGATATTGCACGTTTGTCCAGAGAGCTTTTTGAAAAACTTAAAAATTTAGAAGAAGTTATTGACAAATTAGAGTTTAAAAATAAAGAAAAAACTCTTGCTTATCATGAAACTTCTATACTCCAAAGTATGTCAAATTTAAGAAGTGTTGTGGACGAATTAGAAAAAAATGTTTCTAAAGAATTTTGGCCATTTCCTACTTATTCTGAGTTGTTATTTAGTGTTTAGAGGGTTTAATTAATGAAATATAATATTTTGAAGGAGATTGCTGGGGAAAACGGCTGCGATGTTTTTGAAAATGAAGCAATGAGTCGGCACACTTCTTTTAAAATAGGCGGTGATGCCGATGTATTTTTAAAAATATCAAATAAAATTTCTCTTTTAAATGTTTTAAAATATATTAATAAAGAAAGATTACCGTATTATTTAATTGGAAATGGTTGTAATTTACTTGTGTGTGATGAGGGATTTAGAGGAGTCATAATTAAATTGGCGGGAGGAGAATTTTCAAATATTTCTTTGAAAGATGATGTAATTACATGCGGATCTGGCGTTAAACTTTCGGCTGTTTGTCTTTTTGCTGCTAAAAATTCTTTATCTGGAATTGAATTTATGTGGGGCATACCCGCCAGTGTTGGTGGGGCTGTTTTTATGAATGCGGGTGCGTTTGGAGGTGAAATTAAAGATATTTTAGTTTCTTGTGAACATGTAGATAAAAATTTAAAAGAAATTAAATTGTCAAAAGATGGTTTAAAAAATTTTGGTTACAGAACATCTTTTTATACGAACACAGAAAATATAATTATTAAGGCTTTTTTTAAATTGAAAAAGTCAAATTATACAGAAATAAAAGCTAAAATGAATGATTTTCTACATAGAAGAAAGGCAAAACAACCTCTTAATTATCCTAACGCTGGAAGTATTTTTAAACGTCCCGAGGGTTACTTTGTGGGAGCTCTTCTGGATGAATGTGGTTTAAGGGGGCGTCGTGTTGGTGGGGCTCAAATCAGTTTAAAACACAGCGGTTTTATTGTTAATACGGGCAAAGCAACATGCAATGATGTGCTCAACCTGATAAAGCTTATACAATATGAAGTTTTTTTAAAAAAAAGTGTTGTGTTAGAACTTGAAATTAAAACTTTAAATAATAGTTGAAAATTACACTAAAAAGAGTATTTTATTTTTTGAAATTTTAAAAATTTGTTTTTTAAAAAGGATTTTCAATTTTTATTTTCTTGAATTTATTTTTTTAGTAATGTATGCTGAAAAAGGAGTTGATTAAGTGCTGTTCTTTGTTTTGTAGGAGTGGAGGTGTATTTGTGCTCGATAAAACTATGGTTTTTTCTTTAAATGACGGTCATATTGAAGAAATTAAACAGATTATTTGTTTAGTATATCTTGCTTTAAAGAAAAAGGGTTACAATCCTATTGATCAGATAGTGGGCTATATACTTTCTGAAGATCCTACTTACATTACTACTTATAAAAACGCTAGAAATTTAATTAGAAAAGTAGATAGACATGAATTGCTGCGTCTTATTGTGAAATCATTTTTAGAAGATGGAAGTAAAACTATAGAAAATGACAAGAAACACTGTTAAAGGGGGCATGAATGAACCTTTTGGAGATTTTTAAAGCAGTGTTAATAGGTTTTATACAAGGAATAACTGAGTGGTTGCCAATTAGTAGTACTGGTCACATGATAATTGCTAATGATTTTATAAGACTTAACGTTTCTGAAAGTTTTATGAATATTTTTCTTGTAGTTGTGCAATTTGGATCCGTTTTATCTGTTGTTACTCTTTATTTTAACAGGTTGAACCCTTTTAAACTAGGGGGTTTTAAGAAGAATAAACACGAAATTTTAGTTATTTGGTTTAAAATTGCACTTTCTTGTGTGCCAGCGGCTATTATTGGATTTTTATTAGATGATTTTATAAGTAAAGTGTTTTTTAATCCTTTTATGGTTTCCTTTACTCTTGTTCTTTATGGTATTTTGTTTATAGTTGTTGAAAAGTATTTTGCAGCTTATAAAATATCAAATCTTAACAAATTAAACTATAAGGTGGCTTTGTTTATAGGTCTTTTTCAAGTTCTTGCTTTAATTCCTGGCACTTCAAGATCTGGCGCTACTATTTTAGGAGCGGTAATTCTTGGTGTGTCTCGTGACGTTGCAGCGGAATTTTCATTTTTTTTATCGATTCCTATTATGTTAGGTGCGAGTTTTTTAAAAATAATAAAATATGGGTTTAATTTTAGCACTGATGAATTAATTATTTTATTTGTTGGTATAATTTCGGCATATTTAGTTTCTATTTCTGCTATAAAATTTTTGCTTAGATATATTAAAAAACACTCTTTTAAAGCTTTTGGTGTTTACAGAATAGTTTTAGGTGTTTTAGTTGCCTTTTATTTTTTAGTGAATTTTAAATTTTTTAAATAAATTTATTTTTTAAAAGGAGAAAACAATGGAATATTGCGATAAAATTTCTAATATGTGTGTTGTTAATAAGGGCTTGAATCACGGCCCTTCTCCTATTCCTCAGGAAGGAAAGTGGACCAAGTGCTTTGATGTGAAAGATATAAATGGATTATCTCATGGGATAGGTGGATGTGCTCCTCAGCAAGGCGCTTGCAAGTTAACGCTTAATGTGAAAAACGGAATAATCGAAGAAGCTTTAATAGAAACGATAGGTTGTTCTGGAATGACTCATTCTGCTGCGATGGCTGCTGAAATCTTGCCAGGAAAAACTCTTTTAGAAGCTCTTAATACTGATTTAGTATGTGATGCTATAAATGTTGCGATGAGAGAAATTTTTAAGCAATTTGTTTATGGTAGAACTCAAACAGCTTTTTCTCGAGGAGGTCTTTTAATTGGGTCGGGTCTTGAAGATCTTGGCGAGGGGTTAAGGTCACAAATTGGAACTATATACAGCACAAGCAAAAAAGGTGTACGTTTTTTAGAAATTTCTGAAGGCTATATTACTTCGGTTGCTCTTGATAAAAACAATGAAGTTATAGGATATGAGTTTTTAAATATTTCTAATTTCGTTAAACAAATAAAGTCTGGTATTGATGCTAATAAAGCATATTTAAAAAACATTGGCAAATATGGTAGATATAATGATGGTGTTAAGTTTATTGATCCTAGAAAAGAGTAAATTTTTTGTTGATGAATTAAATTATAAAAGATAATTTTTTGTATTTTAGGAGGTTAATAGAATGTCCAGCATATTTTTTGAAGGTATTGAAAGGAAAATTGACAAGATAAGTGCTTGTTTGAATAAATATAATTTAAAAAGCCTTGAAGATGCAGATGAAATATGTAAAAAAAATAAATTAGATGTGCGTTCTATTATTAAAAAGATACAACCAATAGCCTTTGAAGACGCCATTTGGGCGTATTCTTTAGGAGTTGCTTTAGTTATAAAAAATAATATAAAATTAGCATATGAAGCAGCTAAAATGATTGGAATAGCCTTGCAATCGTTTTGTGTTGAAGGTTCTGTGGCTGAGCAAAGAAATGTTGGAATAGGCCACGGGAATTTAGCCTCTATGCTTTTAAAGGATAATACTAAATGTTTTGCTTTTTTGGCGGGTCATGAGTCTTTTGCAGCGGCTGAAGGTGCCATATCTATAGTCCGCTTTGCAAACAAAAAAAGACACAAACCGCTTAAAGTGATTTTAAATGGTCTTGGCAAAGATGCAGCTTATATCATTTCCAGAATTAACGGTTTTTCTTATATAAAAACTCAATATGATTACAAATTTGATAAATTAAATTTAATAGAGAAAATTGCGTTTTCGAGCAACGAAAGATCTGATATTTATTGCTATGGTGCAGATGATGTTCAAGAAGGTGTGGCTATTATGAAAAACGAAGAGGTTGATGTTTCTATTACAGGAAATTCTACTAATCCAACAAGATTTCAACATATTGCTGCTGGTATTTATAAAAAATGGACGATTGCCAACAATAAAAATTATTTTTCTGTTGCTTCTGGTGGTGGAACAGGGCGAACTTTGCATCCAGATAATGTAGCAGCTGGCCCCGCTTCATATGGTTTAACAGATTCAATGGGTAGAATGCACTCAGATGTGCAGTTTGCTGGGTCTTCTTCTGTTCCTGCGCATGTAGAAATGATGGGATTTATAGGTATGGGTAATAATCCGATAGTCGGAGCAACAGTAACATGCGCAGTAGAAGCTGTTAAATAATTTAAAATAAATTGTCGAATTTGTTTTTATAAAGTTTGTGTTTTTACAATTTAGAAATTCAATCTTGTATTTGTTTGGACAACACTTTAGACATCAGTCTTACTAATTTTACCTGGGTTTCGTTTGGAGGTTCAAAATCTTGATTACTTATTGCAACAATGCAACCCACCGAATCGCCATTATTAGCAAATATTGGCATTAGTATTTTAACGTTACTTTTAGCACCTTCTACAGCTTGAAAATCTGACGTTTCGTCTTGATTTAATATAAAATTTTTTTTATTTTCTATTAATTCTTCTAATTCACCAGTAATTCTACGGTCAATATATTCTCTTTCTGAAACTCCTGAAACTGCAATTACACTATCTTTGTCACAAATCAGAATCGGAAGTGAAGTTTCATTATTTAAAACTTCTGAGTATTGATTTGCAAATGGGGAAATTTCTTTTATTGGAGAATATTTTTTAAAAACTACACTTCCATCTCTATTCGTATATATTTCCAAAGGATCTCCTTCTTTTATTCTTAAAGTTCGTCTAATTTCTTTAGGAATAACTATTCTCCCAAGATCATCTATTTTTCTTACTATTCCTGTGGCTTTCAATTTAAATCACCTCTTAATTTATTATCCCTTGATTTTAATTTTTTAAAACAATCCTACAATAAATTTATGTTCTATAGATTTTTCTATTTTATTTTATTTATTAAAAATTTAATTAAATAAAATTTTAAAGATTTTAACTAACAGTATTTTTTGCATTTTTAAAATTAATATTCAAAGTTATTTTTAATATTGTTAAAATTGAATGTAATAATGAATATATTGGAATAAAAATATGAAGATTAATTTTTATGTTGATATGTTTTTTTACAGAATAAAAAGTTAGTTGCTCGATATCTATAATATTTTCAGATTTAATGATGATATTTTATTTTTTTATTATCGTATTTTCTTGTAAATATTTATTTTATATGAAATTTTATCCTATACTTAAAATATTTGTCAAGCTTATAATTATTTAATCGAAGATTTTGGCTTACTTAAACTTTTTTAAATATAATAGCTTTATTTTTTATAACATCATGTTTCCACAGAAGAAGTTTTAAAAAACAATTGTTTTAAATTTTTTTATATTTTTAAAATTATGAATAGTTGTTTTTAAATTAAATTAACCATAGAATGTTGTTAGCGATTTAAGCTAAATAAGTCTGTTGTTGCGGAAATAGTTCAGTGGTAGAACGTCAGCTTCCCAAGCTGGATGTCGCGGGTTCGAGCCCCGTTTTCCGCTCCATTTTAATATGAAGAAAACAAAAAGTAAATGAAATAGAAGAATGCCATAAATTAATGTAATCACAAGGTTTTATTTAAATTTATGTGGCGATAATTTTAAGTTGTAATTTTATTAAATAGCATGTGTTTTTAAGTTATTTTGAATTTTATATTAAGATATTATGTATTTTAAACTATTATGTTTTTATTGTTTAAAAGATAAAATTTTTTAATTTTTTGACTTTTCTTAATTAAATAAATTATCTTTTGTTATTTATAAATAATTTGCAGTTATTTTTAAAAATTAATTTTAAATTTTAAAAACAAAAATTATATATCGTATAAAATGTTTTTTAAAAACAAATATGATGAATTTTATTTATTAAAGTTCTTTTCAAAAATAAATTATGTTAATTTAACAAAAATTAGCTCGGTGTTTTTTTGTTTTATTTTAGTTGTTTTATTTAGTTTTAATATTTTATTTAATTTAATTCAACGTATTTGTTTTTCAATAAAAACAAATTTTTTAATTTAATTTTAAAAATTAAACTCATTTTATGAAATAATTTTAAAAGTTTTTTGATAAATGAATTTTATAATATATTGTTGATTTAGCATATATAAAAATGTAAAATATAAAATTTTTATTTTAAAAATTATTTTTTTCTACATAAATTTTTGCAAAGCATTTAAATTAAGTTTTAAATTTTTGGAAATTTATACAATATTTGCTTAAATTAAATTTAAATTTTAGCAAAATAAATGGCTTATTTTTACTTTAATGCTATAAAATAGGTTGACAAAAAGGATTTATTAGAATTAAAATAATTTAAAAGTTAAAAACTAAATATTTAGTGTCAGAATATTTGTTTTTAAACTTTTAAATATTTATGTGAAGGGAAAATTTGAAAAATGAATAATTTTTTTAAAAAAAGTAAAATAATTGGTTGTTTATTTTTGTTATTATCTGTACCATTTATTTCTCAGGATGTTTGGGCGGGTCATCAAAGAATAGGGTCTAATGCGTTGTGGGATTATGGATCTTATATTGGATTTGGTAAACACTCTTTTTCGCACTTTTTTTCAAGTGTAAGCGAACACCAGTCTACCGCTTCTATTTCAGGAAGAACTAATTTTAGTGGAAGAGTTCCTGCAGGGAAGACATCTTACGCTGATCAAGGATTTGGTTTTCTCCTTGACCCCGCACTCGCTTACTATAGTTTTTAGTTAAACTTTAAAAATAACTACGGCTCTTTTGAAATATGTATGCTTAAAATTTTCAATATAAGAGATATTTTACTTTAAAATTATTGTTTCAAAAGAGCCTTTTAAACTTTTAAATATTGCCAAAGTTAATATTTTTTTGTAAAATTTACATTTAAGAATATCAAATAAGGAGTAGATTGTATATGAGAACATTATTAAATATTTTTTCAATGATAACTGTGCTTGTAGTAACTTCGTTTCTAATATTCTCAAAACTATTAGATGAAGGTAATTATTGGAGAAAATGGGGTGAAACATCAGATTGTAAAAGTATTTACGTAAATTTTTACGATAAAAAAGATGAGCACATTTATGAAGTTCTTACAAATGCAGCAAAAACTCATAATGTAAGTTTTATAAAAACTGATTTTTTAAATTCAGAAAAAAATAAAATTGGTGAAAAAATCGTTAAATCTGTATTTTTAACTAATCCTGATATAAATCTTTTTACATCTGAAAATTTAATTTCTGGTAATTTTTTAACCAGTGATCAATCGGAAAACAACATGTTTATTTCAACCCTAGATAAACAAGGATCAAGCGGAAAACTGTTTGATTTTTTAGAAGCCTATGATGTAGAAATTCAAACTTTCAAGCGTTTATTGGATTTTGAAAAATCACTCAAAGGTGAGTATGTTGTTAGATATTTAAAAACACAGGATTTAGATGCTTTTATTACTGAAGTTTCTCAAAAATTTAATATTTCTGAAAAAACATTAACAACTCCAAATGGTTTTGGATCTATCGCAAATCCACCTATTTTATTTTTATCTATTTTGGGACTTATTATAGTTTTAGCAATATTATTTTTAACATCAATATTTTATTTAGTTAAAAATCTTAAAATTATAGGTGTTAGCAAGTTGTGTGGTCATTCAAACAAAAAAATATTTAGTGATTTATTTTCCTCCGTATTTTATAGTATATTAATTTCATCTAGCGTTATAGATTTTTTTATTTGTATATTTTTTAAAAATATTTCAAAAGATTTTTCATTATCTTTGATTTTTGGCCAACTTTTTATTTTATTTTTGGTATTTTTAAGCTTAATTCCTGCTTTTTTATTGCTTAAAAAATATAAGATGAACGATATGATTTTAAATCGAAGCCCTGTAAAGCTTGTGTATAAATTAATTTTTTTAACAAAACAAGCTTCTCTTGTAGTTTTAATTTTTGCGTCTTTTTTATTACCAGAATTTTTTATTTTAGCAGGTAGAATAAACGAAAAAGTTGGAAAATGGGAAAAATTTAAAAATTTTGCTACCGTAGAAACAGTTTTTATGGGAAATGATTTCCAAAGTTTTTGTGGTGAAAGCCCTGAGTTTAACTTAAAAACAGGAAAACTTTTTGAGTATTTAAATCTTAAATATGATGATTGTTTTTATATTAAGCATGATGATTTTGTTCCTAATGAATATTTTAGAAGAGGAGAAAATAAGCATGTTTCTTATTATGATAAAAACCTAGTAAAAGAGGGCGAAACTTTAAAAAATTTAACGGTTAATCCTAATTATGTTTTTAAAAGTGAGCAACTTAATAATTTAGAAAATAAGAAAATAATTTTAAACAATGATGATGATTTTATAACAATTTTGGTTCCAAAGTCAAATAAATTACCTTGTGAAGTTATAGAAAAATTGTATCTTTTAAGAGCTTTTAAAAGAGAAAATTATAAAGAAGAATTTTACGACTCTAGTTTTGGTAGAAAAATAAAAATTGTAGTTTATAACGATTCAAAAACAAATTTTTTTACTTTTAATAGAGAAAATGATAAAGAAGATTTTTTAAAATCTCCTTTTATAGAAGTTATACCTCTTCATTTGATGAGCATTTTTGAAAAAGGCTTGTTTTCCGGAGAAGCATGCCCATTAAAGATAGATTTAAAGAACAAGGCCACAGAAAAATTTTCAGAAGAAATTAAGGGAAAAATTTTAGAGTTTAATCTTGAACAAAATAAATTAGAATTTAAAAAATACGGAGAAATTTTTAGCGATATCCTTAAAATGCTGTTTAATATAATGAGATTAGTTTTAACTTTAGTCTTAATTTTATTCTTTATACTATTTTTACTTTCCTTACAAAATATAAAAATTTATTTAGAAACTTACAAAAAACAAATATTTGTTAAAAAAGTTTACGGAATAAAAATTTTCGATATTTACAGAGTTCCTATTTTTATTTTCTGCACAGCATTTATTTTAAATAGTGTTATGGCGTCTCTTTTAATGAGCAGTTATAAGAATAGTATTCCTCCAAAACCACATCTTGATGACTTCGTTCCATATAATTTTAAAAATAATTTGATAATGTGTTTTATTGTATTTTTACTTGATTTTTCTATTTCCTTTTTTATTGTTAAATTTTATGAAAAAAAGAAAATTTCGAATGTAATTAAAGAAAATTAATTTATAAGTTTAATATAATGTTTCTTTGTTGACTTTTTGAAAAAAGTTAAAATTTTTTTACCTTGACTTGTGCCAATTCGTAACATTTGTTAAAATAAATACGCAAAATAGAATTTTTTATTTTACTTTATATTGCTTTTAATAACAAAAAACTAAATTATAAAAAATGGCTCGTTGGTCAAGCGGTTAAGACACCGGCCTCTCACGCCGGTAGCGTGGGTTCAACTCCCGCACGAGTCACCATATTAACTTTTATTACAACGTGTTTCTGTTTTAAAAGACTGTAAGTGCTTATTAATCTTTAATTTGCATCATATACTTTTATGCTGCATACATTGAATTATAGTTAATTAATTTTTACAATTTTGTTTTAACAATATTTTTTTATATGTTAATTTTAATTATTTCTACATTAAAATTTAGAAATATATATCGGGTGAAATCAATTGATTACAAGTTGTGGATGTACCACGTATAGCTATTATTTTTGAATTTTAAAAATTGATTGATGAAATTTAAATATTTATTATAGAAAGTCATTTATGTAAGAAGAATTTTTGTTTTTATATATAAAAACGAGAGTTAAAAACGAAGATGTATTATTTTTAAAAAAATTAATTAAAATAAGAATTTTTTTTATTATATAAATATTTTAATTAAATTGTATTAAATCCGTTGAATTTTTTAAATATGAAAATAAAATTTATTGTTCGAAAATGTTGTTTTAAATTATAAATTTTATAAATCAAAATAATGAATTTTGCTTTGAATAAGGTGTTTGAGTGAAGTGGGTGCAATTTATAAGGTGAACAATCCTAAAAAACATCGTAATAAAAGTTTTCAAAAAGTGTTAAATAAAATGCAGTTGCCTTTAGGATCAATGCCAAAAACATCACATATTAAAATAAACTCAAACAGAGAAGCTATTGTAGAAGAATGCAGAGGCGTGGCAGAATACAATGAAAATTTAATTAAAATTAATTTAAACAAAATGTCTGTGGTGTTTTTTGGAAGAAATTTACTTTTAAAATGTTTATCTCCTGATTCTTTAATTATAGAAGGCTTTATTTTATCTATAGAATTCGAGACATAAGGGGCTTTGTGCATGCTTACAGCAATAAGATATGTTTTAGGCTTTGCTTCGTTTACTGTAAAAGGCAAGAATGTAGAAAAATTTTTGAGTCGCGTAATAAAAGATGGAATTAACATTTGGGATATAAGAAAAGATGAATATAGTTTTTATGGCAGAATTTTAGCAAAAGATTTTAAGAATTTAAGGGATTATAAAAAAAAAGCAGAAATTAGAATAAAACTTAGAAAAAAAATTGGATTACCGTTTTTATTCAACAAATATAAAAAAAGACCTGGTTTAATTATTGGACCAGTATGTTTTTATTTAATTATACAATTTTTGTCTTTGTTTATTTGGAATATAAATATTGCTGGAAATAATAAAATAAGCGAGAGGGAAATAATTAAAACGATGGAAAAATTAGGTGTTAAAGTAGGAAGTAGAATAAAATCGCTGGATACAGAACTATTAGAAAAAAAAATGTTGATAAAAATAAAAAATATATCTTGGATATCTATAACTGCAGAAGGTAGTTGTTTAAATGTAGAAATAAACGAAAAAAAGGATGCTATTAATATTTTGTCGAAGAATAAACCGTGCAATATAGTTGCGGCTAAGCAAGGTCAAATTACAAGAATGCAAATTTTTGAGGGAACTGCAACAGTAAAAGTTGGAGATGCGGTTGCAAAAGGAGATTTGCTTGTTAGCGGGTTTTTAGAAGATTATTATTTTAAAAGCAGCGCACGTCATGCAGAAGCTAAAATTTATGCCATCACTAAGCATAATATAACCGAAAAACTTAATTTAAATCAGATATTAGAAGTTCCTACTGGTAAAATTATAAATAGAATAAATATAAGTTTTTTTGGCATTAAAATACCAATTACTTTAACTCCAAAGCCCGGGGAAAACTATAAAAAAGAATTAATAATAGAAGAAATTAAAATTGGAAATTCTTTTCTTCCAATAGTTTTATACAAAGAAAAATGTGTAGAAAAAGAGAGAAAAGTTAAGGTTTTAAATTTTCAAGAAGCAAGAAAAAAAGCTTTAGAGGATTTGCAAAAAATAGAAGAGACTCGTTTTAAGGGAGAAAAAATTATAAAAAGAGATATAAAAGACGAACTAAAAAATGGCGTTTATTATTCAAAAATAAGTTATGTTTGTGAAGAGGACGTAGCTCAAAAACAAGAAATTTTAATTAATTAAAAATAATTAAGTTTTAAAAAGATTTTTAAAGAGTGAATAATTTTACAATATTTTTTTAACAAAAAGTATTTTGTATTTTATTAATTTTATTTTTTTATGATTAGACATTAATGTGTAAGAAGAATTTAAATTTTATTAATTAAGTTTAAATATTTAAATTAAAAATGAATTAAATGAAAAGTAGAGTTACTAATAAAAGTATAGAAAAGCGTTTAAATTAGTTGAATTACAGCGAAATATATTATAAAAAAGAAGAAAAAATATTTTAGATTTATTTTATGGTTTGAATTAATTTATTTGTGAAAATTTTAAAAATTAGTTTTTAATGTTTGTGTTTGCATTATTTTTTGCTTAAATAACACTTATATTATGTTTAAAATTAGGAACAATTTTTTCTAGCAGTTTTTCTAATTTTTCTCTATCGCCTTTGTTTGCGACCTTATAAAGCTCATCTAAATCTTTCATTAACTTTGCTCCGTCAAAATCAATAGGTTTTCCTATGTATATTTTTTCGCTTTTTGTTTTTTTAATTCCTTCTTCATCTAACAGTAGCTCTTCATAAAGTTTTTCTCCAGGGCGCAAACCTGTATATTCTATTTTTATATCTTTATACGGAGTTAATCCTGAAAGTCGTATTAAATTTTCTGCTAAGTCTTTAATTTTAACAGGTTCGCCCATATCTAAAATGAAAATTTCTCCTCCTTTTGCTATGCTTGCCGCAGTTAAAACTAAAGAAACAGCTTCTGGTATAGTCATAAAATATCTAATTATTTCAGGGTGAGTTACTGTTACGGGGCCACCTGCTTTTATTTGTTCTTTAAACAAAGGAATTACAGAACCATTTGAACCAAGTACATTTCCAAATCGTACAGCAACAAATTCAGTTTTACTCAATGACCCCATACTTTGCACTATCATTTCGCAAACTCGCTTGCTTGCTCCCATTATGTTTGTTGGATTAACAGCTTTATCAGTTGAAATTTGTATAAATTTTTTAAGACGATATTTATCGGAAAGTGTAACAAGATTTAATGTTCCAAAAATATTGTTTTTAACAGCTTCTTCGGGGTTCAATTCCATTAAAGGAACATGCTTATGAGCGGCAGCATGAAAAACTATATCTATTTTTTTTTTGTTAAAAATATTTTGTAATCTTGTATAATCTCTGATGGAAGCTATATGTATTTCAAGATTAATATTTTTGTGTTCTCTTAAAAGTTCTTGTTGTATGTTGTAAGCACCGTTTTCGCATATATCCAAAACTATTATTTTTTTTGGAGAAAGTCTTGCTATTTGCTTACAAAGTTCACCGCCAATAGAGCCGCCTCCCCCTGTTACAAGAATCGTTTTGTTTATTATATAATCGCCGTATTGTTTTGTATCAAATTTTACTGATTCTCTTGCTAAAAGATCTTCCACTTCCACTCTTCTAATTTTTGAAAAAATCGAAGCGTTTGCCGTTAGTAAATTATTTATATTAGGAATAATTTTTACTTCTAAATTTGTTTTTGCGCAAATGTCAAGAATTCTTTTTTTATCTAACGCTGTTATGTTTGACATTGAAAACAATATTATGTCTATTCCTTGTTCAATACAAATTTTTGGAATTTTATAAGTAGATCCAACTATTTTAATTCCAGAAATAGTTCTTCCAATTTTTGATTTGTCATCGTCAACTATACAAATTGGAATGTATTCAGTGTTTAACGATTTAAATATTTCTTTTAACACTGACAAAGTTGTTTCGCCAGCCCCAACTATAAGCATTTTTTTTCCGCAGGAATTTATTGAATTTTTGTTTAACAAAACTTTATTTAATCTATAAACAAGTCTAAAAATAAAAAGCAGAAAAGATGACATCAGCATAGTAAGTATGTAAGTTCTAAATCCTAATAATATTTTAAAGTTTAAAGTGACGATAAAAAACACTACATTTGAGGCTATAACAGCAATTTCTACATAGAAAAAATCTTCGACGTCTGCATATCTCCACATTTTTTCATATAACTTAAAAGGATGAAAAACCGTACAAAAACATATATTTAGTAACATACAACTTATAAAAAATTCTTTTTCATCCCCTAACAAAGAAAAACTGTCTCTGCTGACAGCATAGGATAGGTAAAAAGAAATATTCCATAACAGTAAATCACAAATAAATAATAAAAATTTTCTATATTTTTTTAAATTATCATAAAGCTTAATCATATTTCACCATTTTTTAAAACGAGTAATTAAAATCAGTAATCCTCTAAAATTTCCATGAGTTTGTTTTTTGTTTTTTCAACGCTAAAATTAGGGATTTGTGTACCTGCTGTGCTATGATGTCCACCGCCTCCGATTTTTTCCATTAAAACTTGTACATTTAAATTTCCCAATGATCTGGCAGAAATGTTACTCCCTCCATCGTAAGGATACACCACAAAAGACGCTCTTATATTTTCTATGTCAAGAAGTTCATCTGCTGTTTGTGCTGCAATTATTTTTATTTCAGAAGATGTTGAATTAGTGTAGGTAACAGCACAGTTATTGAATACTCTTACACGAGAAATAAGATCGCATTTTTCCTTGCACGTTTCAACAGAATAAACAAAAAGTTTTTTCACCTCAGTAGTATCGGCGTTTTTTCTTTTTAAAAAAGCAGCAGCTTCAAAAGTTCTTATACCTGTTTTTACTATAAAATTCTTTGTATCAAGCATTATTCCAGCGAGCAAAGCTTGAGCCTCTTGTTTTGTTAAACTGCTGTCTGGAATATATTGGGCAAGTTCTGTAACCATTTCTGAAGTCGAAGATGCATTAGGCTCGTGATAAAAAACGATAGCGTTTTTAATATGATTTTCCATCATTCTGTGATGGTCTATTACAACAACTTTGCTGGCATATTGGTATAATTCTTCACTTTCCAAAAAGGAAGGATTATGAGTGTCCACAACAATAAGAAGGGTTTTTTCGTTGATCATTTCTTTGGCTTCTTTAACATCGACAAAAATATTTTTATCAATATTATCAAAAATTTCTATAAGTTTTCTAGCAAGGCTTTGTTTTTTATTAATCACTATAAAACTTGTTTTATTATATGGTTTTTTAATTATACTATGCAACCCTATAGCAGAACCCAGACTATCTAAATCTGAAGTTTTGTGTCCCATAATTAGTGCTAAATCGCTTTCTTTTATGTAGTTTGTAAGTATTCCAGAAACAATTCTTGCTCGAACTTTATTGCGATTTTGTGTTCCCTTAGATATTCCACCAAAAAAAGAATATGACGCGCCATTTTTTATAGCCACTTGGTCGCCGCCCCTACCTAAAGCCATTTCAAGAGCTTTTCTAGCCCAAAGTTCATTTTCTTTTAAATTCCTACCTCCTCTCCCAATACCTATAGAAATAGTTGCTTCTATATCTGATTCCACTTTAATTTCATGAATTTCTTCCAGTATTTTAAATTTTTCTGCAATAAATCTTCTGAGATGTCTTTCTTCAAACACCATTAAATATTTATTGGAGCTTAGTTTTTTTAGAAAACCAGATGTGCTAGAAGACCATTTTTGAAGTTGTGATTCAACTTTGGCTATGATTTGCAAATCTTGCCCGTCAACACTGTTTCTTATTAATTCATTTCGATTATCAAAAGTTACAACAGACACAACAGGACGACCTTCCGTATATTCTAAAGTGGCCATTTTATAATAGGTGTCGTCAAAGAAGTATATCACTATAGATTTTTCTATTTTTCGGCCAAAAACTGTGTAACGTTTGTTATTAAAACTTATATCTACTCCTTTATGCTTTAATATTTCTGATAGATTTTTATTTGATATAAATTTATTTATCTCTTCCCCGCAGCAATCTTTTCTATTGTTTAATTTTTTTAAAAAAAGAGAATTATAACTAAAAATAGTTCCATTCTCAGAAATAATTGCAAGTGGCAACGGAACTTCTTCAATTACATTTTTTTCCGTACTGTTAAGAGTATTTATTACAGAAAATATAATTTTTTTTGTATAAACCTTATAGTTGAAAACAGATACAAAAAGCAATATTGCTTGAGCAGCAACAATATAAAGGTCTATAAATATAAATGATGAGTTTTTTGAGTTTAAAATTAACATAGTTAAAACAACAATAGAAGAAAGTATTAGAAGGTACCGAAATAAAATAGTTTTACTTTTTCTCAAACAAGAATCACTTCACTTTCTGTTGATTGTGTAAAACTTTAAATATAAATTTGTTAAAACAGTATTTTAACAAACAATATTCATTATTATAGGCAAAATCATAGGGTTGCGTCTTGTGTTTTTATGAAAAAACTTTGAAAGTTCGTCTCGTAGTTTTACTTTTAACATTCCTCGTTCGTGAGTGCCACAATTTAAAAATGATTGAAACACTTCTAAAGCTCTTTTTTTGGCTTCATTCATTAAACTTTCCGATTCTTTAACAAACACAAAACCTCTTGAAAAAATTTCAGGACCTGAAACTAAAAACCCCGAGGAAGACATTGCGCTGACTATTACTATTAATCCATCTTCCGATAAGTGTTTACGTTCTTTTAAAACAAGATTTCCTACATCTCCCACCCCTGAACCGTCAACAAATATTTTGCCAGATGGAACGGAACCCACTTGTTTCATATAATCTTCGTTTATTTCAAGTAAAGATCCTACTTCGCCAACAAAAATTCTAGATTCAGGTATTCCCATATTTCTTGCAAGATCCGCGTGGCGTCTAAGATGTTTTTGTTCACCGTGAACGGGTATAAAATATTTAGGTTTTATAAGACCCTGAATAAGTTTCAATTCTTCTTGACAAGCATGGCCAGAAACGTGAACTTCGTACATTGATTCATAAACAACATGACATCCAAGTTTTATTAAATCATTTACAACCGATCCTATTGTTTTTTCATTTCCGGGAATGGGATTTGCTGATATTATTATAAAATCATCTGAACCAACTTCTATTTTTCTGTGGTCAGATGAGGCCATTCTCGCAAGCGCAGACATAGGCTCGCCTTGACTCCCTGTTGTTATTAAAACGATTTTTTCTTTTGGATATTGTTTTAAAAGATCTATATCTATTATTACACCTCTTGGAATGTCTAAATATCCAAGTTCTTCTGCAATAGTCATATAATTTATCATGCTTCTGCCAGAAAATGCAACTTTTCTTTTGTATCTAGCGGCGCAGTTAACAATTTCTAATAACCTACTAATATTGGAAGCAAATGATGCGATTATGATTCTTTTTTTTTTGGCTTGATTGAATAATTTTTCAAATGACTCGATAACTTTTTGCTCAGTCATAGTGTAACCAGGTCTTTCGGCGTTTGTAGAATCAGCAAATAACGCAAGCACTCCTTCTTGACCTAGTTGCGAAAATTTTCCTAAATCTATCATTGGTTCTTTTAAAGGAGTACAATCTATTTTAAAATCTCCCGTATGGATTAACAATCCCGCCGGTGAATAAATAGCAACTCCTACAGCATCTGGTATTGAGTGGTTAACATGAATAAGTTCAATTGATATATAACCAAAATTAACTTTGTATCCAGGAACGATAGTATTAAGCCTTGCTTTTTTTAATATTCCAAATTCTTTTAATTTTGCACTAATCAAAGCTATTGTTAGCTTTGTGCCATAAATAGGAATATTAACATGTTCAAGCAAGTATGGTATAGAGCCAATATGATCTTCATGCCCATGAGTTATAACCAAACCTTTTATTTTATCTTGGTTTTTTTTAACATAGGAAAAATCAGGAATTACTAGATCTACTCCCAACATATTTTCATCCGGAAAAGCCATTCCGCAGTCTAACAAAAACATGCTATCTTTGCATTCAAATAAAGTAAGATTTTTTCCTATTTCATTTAAACCACCTAAAAAAGCCACCCTAATTGAAGGTTTCTTTTTCGAAAGTACTTTTTGATAATTAAATTTTTTTGCGCTTTTAAAAGTGTTACTAGAGCTTTCTTTTGAATTTTCCGTTTCACTTCTCTGCCTTTTTCTTCTTTGATATAAATTAGATTTTGCTGCTTTAAACGTTTCTTGTTGTTGTTTTGTTTGCGAGTCTTTAGAAAAACTAGAAAGCTTTTCTGGTTTATCTTTTTTATTTTGAAGTGTTTTTTGAGTTTCTTTTTTTGGCGACTCTTTTGCTTCTTCATCAAATTTTGTTGACACTAAATTACCCCCATTTACAACCTTTAAAATACAATAAATTTCAAATTTCTATTTTATTCCACACAAACTATATAGACTAAATGGTATTGGTTTTGATAAAATTAACCATTATTACCTAATCTGTTTAAAATTTATTAATATATTAATATGTGTTTTAAAGTAGTTTATATATTAAATATCGATTTAAATCTGGCTTTTTTAAAAAATAAATATTTTTAACGGTAATTTCTTTTTAAATATGAATGTTCAAGAAGTAATATCTACTTATGGTTTTGTTTTTGTTGAAAATTAAGAATAAGATTCAAAATATATTTAATAAACAGCTTTTGAAACTAGTCTAAATTTTTTAATATGATTTTCTGCATAAGATTAAATCTGTTAAAAATTCAATAAATTAATTAACAACATTAAAAAGTAATTATATGTTTTAAAATAAGAAATTATAAAAAATATATATTTAGTTGCTAAAATTTTTATAAAATTTAAGTTTTATAAAATTGCTTTAAAATATTTTTACTGTTTGTTTTAAGTTAATCATAAAACAGAAAATATTTTAAGAGTGAAGAACTTAAGTAGAAAAATATTTTCAAATAATAAATTTTGACTTAATAATTAAAATTAACAAAAACTTAAAATTTTCCTATTTTTTGCCATATAAACAACCCCTGATATTAACGTTATAAAAGCTACATACCACGCTATAGCATTTAAAATATAAGTATTAGCCTTGTTGATGTGCTTTAATAGAAGAATAAGCATTATAAAAGACATTTGTGTAAGTGTTTTAAATTTACCTAAGTAATTAACAGATAAAATTTTGTTTTGCTTGATAGCCATCATTCTTGTAGATGTGATAATAAGTTCACGAGATAAAATTAAAATAACAGGAATAGAGCTAATTATACCAAGTTCAACAAAACACAAAAAAGCCGAAAGATTTAAAATTTTATCCGCTAAAGGGTCAGCAAATTCTCCGAAACTTGTGACTTGCGAACATTTTCTTGCAATAACACCATCTAATTTATCTGTAATCCCAGCAATTAAAAACAAAATCAGACACCAAAAAAACTTATTATAAAATTCGCTAAATAAAAACCATATAAAAAAAGGTACCAACAAAACCCTCGAAATAGTTAGCTTATTAGCTATATTCATTGTAAAGCCTCTAGAATTAAAATTTGAAAATTTTTACATTTAATGCTTTAAATTTTTATTAAATTAATTCATTTTAAAAACAATAAATAGTTTTATTAATTTTTTAAAAGGTTCACTCTGGCCTTAAAACACTTTAAATATTAAACGCATTGACATAACAACTTAAAAAATAAAAATACATATTGTCTTTAAAGTGAGCTAACTATAACAAAAACCCACCAAGGTAAATTCTAACATACAATTAACAAAAAAAAAAGCTTTAAATTTGCGTTTTACAAACGATTGAATGTAACAGTAAATTTTTTAATTTAAAAATGTTTTTCAATTAACACTTTATAAAAGCAAATATAGTATTTCTTGCTTTTTACAATTAATTCATTTTTAAAACAACAAGTATTTTATTTTTAAAATATGAATTTACAAATAACTAAAAACATTCAACTGAATTAAAGCTTAAATTGGATGAGTTTTAAATAAAATATGTTAACTGTTAAATCTTTAAAGTAAGTATTTTAAAATCTATTTTTTATATTTTAAAAACCAACTAAACTTAATCATACCAAAAAATTAAAATTTTATACAAAAAATTTAATTTAACAAACACAAAGTTTGCTCGTCAAAAAGAAGTACCGCGAAAACTGTTTGTGACATCTTCAATTTCTTCCCAACTGTAACCGTACCTACAAAGAGTAGACATAGCCTTATTTAAAATTTTTTTTTCGCTTTTAAAATTAGGGTATTTAATATTTAAAATCTTTAAAATCCTTTGAGAAGAATTTTGTGTTACACTTTGCTCAAATTCTTTTACTACATGTTTAGCTAAATTTCTGTCAACTCCTTTTTTTTCTAATTTTTGCGTTATTAACAAATTTGAAAATCCTTTTTCAAAAAGTTCTTGGACATATTTTTTAGATAATTCTAAATCATTTATAAGTCCAAGTTCTTCTAATCTTTTTAAAACCTGTTTTGCGATATTTTTTCCAAATTCTTTTTCTAAATTAAACAATAGCTCTGCTTTAAAATAAGCTCTAAAAGATAACATAGCTAACGCTTTTTGTTTTGCTTTTGGGAGAGTTAAATTTTTATTGTTAAGCACTGCTTTGTATTTTAAATCATTAATATCCATTAAAGATTTAATCCTCCTTTAAGCTAGGCCAGACACAATTTTATTTTTGCTCTAAATTTTTTAATTACTCTAATAATTGTATATGCTATTTTTATAAAAATCAATAAATTTTTTTGTCTTAAAGATACAATAAAAATAAAATATATTTGTACTTTTGCACAATAAATACTAAAATAAGTAATAAACTTTTAAAATTATGTATCTTAGAGCAATTTATCAGGCTTTAAATTAAACATAAATAACTTCAAGCACTATATCAATTCGTTGCTTGAAGTTATTTTTTAAATAAAACTATTTATTTTTGTTTTTTTGGTTCTTTCTTCTTTTGTTTTTTGAGCCAGACTTACAAGTACAACTATTTTTAGCGTTGTTGCTTGCGTTTGAACCACCTGCAGCATTGTTAATATTGTTGTTTAGTGTGTTGTTAGAAGATTTTGAATTATTGTTAGAATTTTTAGTGTTGTTTTCCCTGGCTTTTTTACCTTTGTTGTTAGCCATCGTGAGTATTCCTCCTTTAGTACGTTTTTACTACACATAATTAAGTTAAATTGTGTGCTTTAGCATTATTTGCAAACAACTTGACATTATTCATAAATTTTAAAAATTTTATTAAACAATTATTAGAAATTTACTGTTTATATTAAAATAAATATAGAAATTTTTAAGTAAAAAACCATTAAACTAAAAATTTATTTTGTTTTTTCTAATTCAAATAGTATTTTTTTAGATTTTCTACATCGTCATCTCGTATTTGATCTTTATATATAAAAATTGCTTTACTTAGATCACCATAAAGATCTGTCACAATATAATTGCCAAAGCAACCTCTTACAGTTACACGATCAACGTTTTCGGCGCTTATATTTGATTCTTTCAAATCAATGTAACCGCTTGAATTAAGTTCAAAATTTTCTTCCGTAATTGTAAAATTAAAATTATTACATTTTAGATGCACTGTTATCTCTGAGTTTTCGTTAATTGGAGCTAAAAATCCTCCAGGAATACATAATAATGGTAAGTATCCTTTTTGAGAAGGAAAGATTATAAAATTAAACAAACACTCTTTCGACTTTAAAAAAACATTAATCGCTATTCCGTTGCCAAGAAAAAGAACTGGTTCTGATTGATTTTTTAAAAATACAGGTACAGGGAAATCAAGAGTACTTTTATAAAAATTAGATTTAGATCCATCAGCTTTAACTCTGCAAAAAGACTTTGAATTCAACATATGAACAAAGAAATTTAAATTTGATTCGCCAGCGTCGTTTTGAGCAATTTTTTTATGAAATACAACTAATTTTGTGTGGTTTCCGAAAAAATCTGTAGTAAAATAATCAGGGCCAAAACCTCTGACTGTTAAATGAGTTTTTCCTTTTAAAATCCAGGCTTTACTGAGATCATTAAAATCATGAAGAGGAATTTCTGCTATGTTTTTAAAAATTGAAATTTCCTTTCCTTCACAATCAAGAGGCGTGACAAGTTTACTTTCAACGTACATTTCGGGAGGATTAGTAAGATAACATTTTTCTTCATTTTCACTAATGGAAAAAACATCAAACTCAACGCCAGGTTGTATTTCGTGAACAGCATTTTTATTTTTATTATTTTCGGAATAAACCAAAATAGGAAAACCACAAGTATTTTTAGCTTTAAAAATGGGAGGATCTTTCCATAGCAATTCTAATTTTTCAATATTTACGTTTAAAAAACACACAGAAGAATTAACGATGTCTTTAAAAAAATTTTCAAAATTTTGTGAAACACGACCGATCCCGTTAGTATCCATAAATTCTACATACTCATTATTTTTTTCATCTTCAAAAAAACCAGTGATCAAAACAAAATGGCCATTATCTTTTTCTCCAGTTCTATACGATATTGGGCCATGTTCGTTAAAAAACCCTTTTACTCTATTAACACCCGGTGCCTTTGTGTTATGAGATTTTTTATGATAAAGCTCAACGTTGATAGCGCTTTCATCAATTGCTTCTATAGCCTCGTTCTTAGAATAACTTTGAAAATGATGATCCATGTATTTATTTATAGCTTCTTTAATGTTTTTTGAACTACCTTTTTCAGAATTTCTTTTTATTGTAACCACATCTTGTTTAGAAAATTGCATTAAATTTAAAAACATGTTGGTTTGTTCCGGCACTGGATCCAAAACTTGGCTCATAAGTCCCTGAGCAACCGACATCCAACACCAATTTGCAGAATCAGAATTTTTAACAGTTTTTACGTTGCGTAAATTTTTTTTACCAAAAGCATGGCTTAAATGTTTTTCATTATTAACTCCAAATAAAATACATAAAGACAGAAAAAAACTGCAAAACTTTTTAATGAATTTATTCAATTTACAACACTCTCCTTTTAAAAAAAATAGTAAAATTAATGCTTTAAAACTATGTTTTTACGCTTTAAAGCACAGACATCGCTAATCTTTAAATAATTTTTACTACTAAAAGAAAAATGTGTCAAGCGACAAACGATTGAACTTTTTATTATGTATGTTTATTTTAAAAGAAATTGGTTATAATGTTAACGAGAGTAAAAATTGATGTGGTGTGGAGGTTTTAACATGTCTGGGCATTCAAAATGGAGTACAATTAAAAGAAAAAAAGAAAAAACAGACAGTCAAAGGGCAAAAATATTTACAAAAATAGGCAGAGAGCTTACTGTTGCTGTGCGACAGGGGGGGAGCAGCGATCCTAGTTCGAATTTTAAATTAAGAGATTGTATTTTAAAAGCAAAAAACAACAACGTTCCAAATGAAAATATTGAGCGCATAATAAAAAAAGCAATTTTAAATCCAAATGAGAGTAACTATAGAAGTATTAATTATGAAGGGTATGGACCAGGAGGAGTCGCTATCATTGTTGAGACCCTGACAGATAATCGTAATAGAACAGCTGCAGATTTAAGACATTACTTTGACAAATACGGTGGGAGCATGGGTACGCCAGGTTGTGTTTCTTTCATATTTGAAAAAAAGGGATTGTTGGTTTTAAAAAAGGAAAATATAAATGTAAATTCTTTTTTTGAAGATTGTATAGAAGTTGGAGCTAGTGATTTTAATGAGGAAGTTGATTTTCTTGAAATTTTTTCAAAAGCAGCTGATTTTTTAAAAATAAAAAAGGAACTTGAAAACAAAAAGTATAGTTTTGATTATGCGGAAATTGAGACGATCCCCAATACATACATAAGCTTAACTGGTAAGAATCTCGACAACATGCAAAAATTATTAGACAGGTTAAATGATAATGACGATGTTCAAAATGTTTGGCATAATTTGGAAACTTAAAACAAAAGTGATTTTATTATTCTGAGTTTAAGCAAGAGTCGTTGTTTAGTTTTTACTTTGAAATTCTAAGGCTTCACTAAGAGCTTTTGACAATTGGTCTGGGCAGGAAGTTCCTCTGTTTTGACAATCTACGCCTTTAAATTTTTTTATAACGTCACGAGCGTTTAAGCCTTTAATAAGGCTCTCTATTCCTTTTGTATTGCCAGCACAGCCGCCGTGAAAATGAACATTTTTAATTATTTCGCCGTCTAATTCAATATCTATTTGCCAAGCACAGGTACCTTTAGTTTTGTAGTTATAAACCATAAAAAACCTCTTTTAACAAAATCAAACAAATCTTTTTGAATTTATGATTATAATACAAATTTTATTTTATTTTTTATAAGATTTGCTTGATTTTTAAAATTACTTTAAATTGAGTTTAAACGGCATTTTTCTTTTTAACAACTCTTCCTTTAATAATGTTTAACTGATTTTTTGGAGTGGTACAAGTGGCGATAGGGTTGGGTTTTTCCATGTACATACCTCTAAAATCAGAACCACCTACTTTTATTAAATTATATTTTTTTGCTATATCAATTATTTGTTTTTCGGAAAACTCTTTATTTCTAGGATGCCAAACTTCTACTCCACATAAACCAAGGCAAGCAAGCTCTTCTAAAAGATCATAATTTTCATGAAAACCAGGATGAGCTAAAACTGAAACACCACCAGCACTATGAATTTGTTTTAAAACATCTCTTACTTCAGGGTAATCTGATTTCACAAGAGCGAGGCCGGAGCCTTTTTTAAACAATTTTTGGTATAAATTTCCATAAAAAGAACTAGCATAACCTGCATCTACTAAAGCATGCATAACATGAGCTTTGAATAAATTTGTGCTTCCTTGAGCTCTTTTTAACACCATGTCCGGAGATATAGGATACATTCTTATAACTTTTTGTAACATAATTACAGAAGATTTTTTTCTAATATCACGAATTTTTTTGAATAATCCCTCTAATCTATTAGGATATTCGCAAGCGTAACATAAGAGATGAGCACTTTTGTTTCTTTGATAATCAAAGGCTGTTATTTCAACACCGGGTATTACTTCTATTCCATATTTTTTGCCGAATATCTGTGCTCTTACAGATCCAGCAAAAGTATCGCAATCTGTCACTGAAATTGTGTTTACATTTTTATTTTTAGCAAGAAAAATCAACTCATCTATAGTGGTAGAACCATCTGACAATTTCGTGTGACAATGTAAATCTGATTCCATTTGACTTACCCCCTTGTATTTCACATACTTTTAAATTCTGATGATCACAGTATAACAGATTTATAGCGAAATTTGTAGCGATAATTTTAAGGGATTTTGAGTTAATATATCATATTGTTATAACTATCACTAGATTTCAATTTTTAAAAATCATAGTTAACTAAATTTTTAAAGTATTTTTGCAAAGGCCAAAATTTTGAAAAATAAATTTATTAATAGAAGCGTTTAAAATTTATTTAAATTTTTTATATTATTTTTGATATTTTAAAAATTATTTTTAGTTTGGTCGACAATCACGTGTTGATACAAAATTTAGATGTTTTTAATATCTATAAAAATTAACTAAATAAATTGAGTTTAAACAAGCCTTGTCTTTTAAATAATTTTAGCGTTTATAGTTTAAAGTAAATAGTTCAAAATGCCTTTATATATTTTTAAAATTTACAACATATATTTAGTTACGGCTACATTAAAAAATTTACAACAAAAACTTAGATAAAAAGAGGTTCTTTTTATAAAAAAACTCTTCTTAACAAATGCTCTTATGTTGACTTTTACTTCTATAATTTCAAAGTTTTTAGGTCTTATTTTTAGATCGTATATGTCGAAAAAAGTTGGTCCAGAAGGCCTTGGTCTTTATGAGTTAGTTTGTTCTATTTATTTTTTTCTTGCGAGTTTTTCTACTTCTGGTATTTGTTTAGCCATAACAAGACTTATTGCAGATTGTGAAGCGGTAAATCAAAAACAAAAAGCTAAATTGATATTTCGTAAATGTCTTTTAATAAATTGCGTTATTGGAATAATTTCTTTTTTTCTACTATTTTATTTTTCTGAATTTATTGCACATAAAGTTTTAAAAGATTATAGAGCTGAAATTCCCCTTAAAGTTTTATCTATGGGTTTGCCGTTTCTTGCATTTTCGTCATGTTTCAGAGGTTATTTTTATGCAAAACGTCACATAATTAAAACAGCAAGTGAACAGTTATTAGAACAAATATTTGAAATGCTCGTATTTTTTTTACTAATAAGTAATATAAAAACCAAAAATACAGAGTATGCCTGCATTTCTATAGTTACGGGAACTAGCATATCTGAAGCTATTTCTTGTCTTCAATCATATTTAATGTATAAATTTGAAAACAAAAAAAAGTGTAATTGTAATAAATTATCTTTAATTTTAACAAATAAAAATAAATCTCAAATAAAATACAAAATTCTAAAACAAATTTACAAAATATCCTTGCCTATTACAGCAAGTTCTGTTTTAAAAAACGGATTTGATGCAACTGAAGATATATTAATACCTTGGGGACTTTATAAATTTGGATCATCTGTTACAAAATCATTGTTTGAATTTGGAATGATAAAAGGAATGGTTATGCCAATCATCTCTTTTCCTTCAGTATTAATTAACGCTTTTTCAGTTTTAATAGTACCAGAGATTTCTCAAATAAATGTCATTGAAAATAAAAAAAATATTAAATATTTATCTTCAAAAATGCTACATTTTACATTCGTGTTTTCAATTTTTATTTCATTTAATTTTATGCTTTATTCCTTGGATTTGACAAATTTATTATATAAAAGTTCAATATGTGGAAATTATCTTTTTATATTCGCTCCTGTTGTACCATTCTTCTATTTAGACAACATCTTAAACGGAATACTTGTAGGGTTGAATCAACAAGTTTATTGCTTAACTTGCAATATTATTAATTCTTTGGTACGAGTATCTTTGATTTTTTTAATCCTTCCATACAAAGGAGTGGCGGGTTTAATAGCAACTATCTTTATAAGCGAAATTTTTAATTTTAATATTATTGTATATCGATTAATAAAAGTAACTGATTTAAAAATAGATTGCTTTAACTGGGTAATTAAACCGCTATTATGTGCTGTGTTTTCATGCATCTTTATTAAGTTTATTTTACAAATAATATTACCTCAAATATATTTTTTATTTTATATAATATTTTCTTTAGTTTTATACTTATTTATGCTTTTTTATAAAAGTTTTTTAAAAAAATTTAAAGTTTTTAAAAAGCTTTCTACAGTTAATTTGCATTAATAAAATTTTTAAATTTTTTATTTTTAATTGTGTTTTATTAAAATATATTTTAAAAACTATTTTGTTATATAGGTTTAGTTTTTAGATATTTTTCCATTATTTTTACTACTTGGTCTGATAAAAATAGAACTGCTGACAAATTTAATATCATCATTAATGCGTTAAATATATCGCAAATTTCCCAAACAAGGTTTATTTTTGAAATTGATCCTATAATTGTCATGCAAATATTTATAATTTTATACAGAGCTATGTATTTTCGTCCAAAAACATATTCAACACATCTTTCCCCTTGGTATGCACAGCTTATAATTGTAGAAAATGCGAAAAGTATAAGTATTAAGTTTAAAAGTACATTGCCAAATGGTCCAAAAACTGAATTGAAAGCTGCTTGGCCTAGTAAATTGTAATTTTCGTTTTGATCGACACCTGTAATTAAAATGCAGAATCCTGTTATATTACATACGACCAATGTGTCAACAAAAACTTGGAAAATACCCCACATTCCTTGAGTTGCTAGCTCTTTAGTTTTTGTGGCTGCATAAATAATTGGAGAACTTCCAAGCCCAGCTTCGTTTGAAGACAAACCTCTGGATATTCCCGAACGTAATGTTTTCATCGCTGCGCAAGAAAATAAAGAACCCCCTACAGCTCTAAAATCAAAAGCGCTTGATAAAATTATTGAAAAAACATCAAATATTTTATTAAAATTTAAAAGCATAATAATTATTCCAAAAAAAACATAGACAGCTGACATTATTGGAACTAGTTTTTCTGACACTTTTGAAATTCTTTGTATTCCGCCAAAAATCACCAATGCGACAAGTAGAGCATTAATTAATCCTATTAAAAAAGTTGGTATTTTAAAAATTTCGTTTATTGCAGTTGACATAGCATTAGATTGAGTCATATTTCCGCCACAAAATGATACAAAAATACAGGAAATTGAAAAAGCTATGGCTAAAGCTTTGCATTTCATACCTTTTTCGATATATATCATAGGTCCACCGTAGAAATTTCCATTGTCATCTGTTTGTCTATATTTTACAGCCAAAACATTTTCAGCAAAGGATGTCATCATTCCAAAGAATGCCGCAACCCACATCCAAAATAAAGAACCAGCTCCTCCTATAGCAATAGCCAGTCCAACACCTACTATATTGCTAGTGCCCACACATCCTGCAAGAGCTGTTGATACAGCTTGAAAAGAAGAAATACCTTTATTATTGTTATTTTGAAAATTTTTATTTTTTGTCTTAATAATTCTTCCTATAGTATTTGAAAGCCAAATATGGATTTTAAAAATCTGAAAGAATTTAAGTTTGAAACTAAACCACACTCCGGCGAAAAGCATGAAAGATATAGTCCATGGTCCCCAAAAAAATTGAGATATCTTGTTTAGTGCAACATCCAAATTAAAAATCCTTTCTATAAGTTTGTATAAAAGCAACTATGTTTCTACATTTATTTTGTTAAATTAATTAATATTTTTATTTATTTCTATTTTTAAAGATGTTAAAAAATATAAAATATATTGTTTTTGCAAAGTGTCGATTTTAAAACTTTTTAAAGTGTTTTAACTTTTATCTGTTAATTTTTTAAGAATTTTTATAGTACTTTTAAAATTTTTTATTTTATATTAGCATTATAATTATAATTTAAATGTTTTGCAATTTTAGCTTTATAAATTGAGTTTTGAAAGTTTTTAAAGTAAAAATACAATTAAAGTTTGATTTTACGATGTAAATGACGAATTTAAATTTGAGGATTTTTTATGCTTGAAATATTTTCGGACAATAATCCTATTTTAATAAGAAGATTCTTAACTTATATTTTGACAATAAAGGGCAAATCTGAAAATACTGCTTTAGAATATTTTTCAGATTTAAAGACTTTTTTTCGCTTTATAAAACAATTGAAAAATAAAGAATTAAAAAATTTGCCTTTTGAAAAAGTCGATATATCTGATATAGATATTGATATTATCAGAACTATAACATTAGAAGATATTTACGATTACTTAAATTATACCCGAAGTGAACGAAGAAACAATGCAGCAACAAGAGCTAGAAAAGTGTCGAGTCTTAAATCTTTTTTTAAATATTTGACTGTAAAAACAAATAAACTCGAAAAAGATCCCACAAAAGATCTTGATACTCCTAAAATAAAGTCTACTCTTCCTAAATTTTTAAGTTTAAATCAATGTGTTAAACTACTAAAAATTGTCGACGGGCCTTATAAAGAAAGAGATTATTGCATGCTTACTTTGTTTTTGAATTGCGGAATGAGACTTTCTGAGTTAGTTGGAATAAATCTTGAGGATATAGAAAACAGCAATGCATTAAGAATTGTTGGAAAAGGTAATAAAGAAAGGATGATTTACTTAAATAAAGCGTGTATTTTAGCGATTAACGCTTATAAAAAAGTTAGACCAGTGAACGATATCAAAGATAAAAACGCTTTGTTTATAAGTAAGTTTAAAAAACGAATAAGCAGAAAAACAGTACAATATATTGTTTATAAGTATCTTGACGTCATAGGAGTAAAAAATAAGGGTTATTCTGTGCATAAATTAAGACATACAGCAGCAACCTTAATGTATCAACACGGAAATGTTGATATAAGAATTTTGAAGGAAATTTTGGGACACAAAAATCTTGGAACAACTGAAATTTACACTCATATTTCAAATAAACAAATTAAAGACGCTCTTAATGCAAATCCTCTTTCAACTATCAATATTTAATTTTTAAAATGTATAAAATTCTTGCAAACTAGATAAGCTGATTTTTATAATTACTAATATTGTAAAAATAGCTTTTGACTTTTGTAACTGTGTTGTTATTTTCAATTTCTTTGTCTTTAAAGGAAACATCTGGTCCTATAGTACAATTGTTTCCGATTTTACTCTTCCCTAAAATAATTGTGTTACACAAAACTCTACAGTTTGAACCAAATTCAACATCTGGACCTATTATTACATTTTCTACGTTAGGTATTTCAACACCTGAACTGATGCATTTTTCTAATATTTTTCTACAGGCCGCTTCGTTAATTTTCTCTAATTGCGTTTTATTATTTGCTCCTAAAGTTAAATCTGGCGAATCACAACTAAAGGAACCTACTTTTTTGTTTTTTTCTATAAGCAATCTTATAGCATCTGTCAAATAATATTCGTTCTGAGCATTGTTATTATCGATTGACCTTAGTATAGAAATGAGCGATTTTGTATTAAACCAATAAGCACCAGAATTTATTTCCTTTATTTTTAAAATTTCTTTGTTTGCGTCTTTTTGCTCTTTGATTGCACAAATTTTTCCATTTTTTCTTATAATTCTTCCATAACCAAAAGGATCTTCAATTTTCGAAGAGATGAGAGTTGCTGAATTATTTTCTTTTTTATGAAGTAAATAGGCATTTATTATAGTCTTACTGTCTAAAAGAGGACTATCTCCGCTGAATATTGATGTATCTTCAAAGTTTCCTGATTTTAAAAAATTTTCTGCAGTTAAAACAGCGTGGCCAGTACCCAATCTTTTGTCTTGAAAAACAGTTGTTAAATCAATAGATGAATTGGACGAAAATTCAAGTAAATAATCCTGAACACAACTATACCCGTGGCCTATAATAACACAAATTTTTGAAATTCCGCTATTTTTTACAGAATCCAGCACCCAACCTATCATTGGTTTGTCTAAAACCTTTAATAGTGTTTTTGGTTTGTCTGATTTCATTCGACTGCCTTCGCCAGCAGCCAATATTATAGCGCATGAATTTTTCATTAAATACCTCCGGTGTATTTACTAAGTTAGTTAGCTTTGTTTATACTAAAAAGTTAAGTTTGTAAATTGAATTTTATAATTTAAACAATGTTTCTGTAAAATTTTGAAATTCCTTCATAAGTTTTGAAGCGTCTTTAAAAGTTTTGCCCCTTAGCATTATATATGCTTTAATTTTAGACTCTGTTCCTGATGGTCGAATTATTATTTTTCCGTTATCTTCAAATTTCAACATAATTACATTGGATTTTGGAAAATTTGAATTATTTCTGTATTCTTTTAAAAAATCAATTTTTTCAATAAATTTTCTTCCACAAATTTCTTTAATAGATAAATTTCTTATAGTTTCCATTATTTCTTTTATTCTGTTATTAGCGTTATTTCCTAAAAGTTTATAACTTATAGTTTTTTCTATGTGAAACCCGTATTTTCTGTACAAATGATTGATTTTGTCAATAAGAGTTTGTCCTTTAGACTTGTAATAAGCAGACATTTCGCAAATTATCATAGAAGCAACTACTGCATCTTTATCTCTAACGTAAGTTCCTAAAAGATAACCACAACTTTCTTCGAAAGCAAATAAAAAATCGCTTTCTTTTTTTTCTAGTTCAAGATGTAAAATTTGTTTGCCTATGTATTTAAAACCAGTTAAAACATCTATAACCTTGCAATCGTATTTTGCAGCAATTAAATCAGCCATTGGGGTGCTAACTATCGATTTAATTACAATAGCCTTTTTTGGCAATGTTCCCATTTTACGTCGTGATTTTAAAATATAATTTAGCATTAAAGCACCAATTTGATTACCAGTTAAAGTTATGAAATCTTTATTATTTTTAATTTTAACGCCAATGCGATCACTATCTGGATCTGTTGCTAATATTAAATCTGCATTTTTCTTTTTTGCAAGTAAAACGGCAAGAGAAAAGGCGTCTTCAGACTCAGGATTTAAATTTTTACAAGTTTTGAATTCTGAGTCTGGGTATTTTTGTTCTTCTACTATAAAAAGATTTTCTAATCCTTTATTCTTTAAAACTTTTTTTATAAATTTCAAACCGCATCCGTTCAAAGGAGTATAGACTACTTTAAGATTAGTTTTTTTTAAGACATCTTTATTTATAGATTGATTTTCAACGCATTCAATATACTCTTTGCAACAATCTTTGTTTACAATTTCGAAATATTTTGAATTAATTGCATCTTTAAAATTCATAATTTTAATTGTTTCGAAGAAATCTACATTTTTAATTTCATCATAAATTTTGGATGCCAATGAATCCGTTATTTGAGAACCGTCGGTGCCATAGCATTTATAACCATTATATTGAATTGGATTATGACTAGCTGTTATCATAATTCCTATGTCACAAGTGAATTTTCTAACACAAAATGACAAAAAAGGAGTAGGCCTAATTTCGTCATTAAAAAAAACTTTAACAGAGTTAGCGCATAAAACTCTTACTGTTTCTTGAGCAAAAATCTTTGATTTATTTCTTGGGTCAAAAGCTATAGTTGCGGTTGTATCACCTTTTTTATTTTTTTTAAAATAATTACACAGACCTTGTGTAATACGTCTTATTGTGTAAATATTTATACGACCCGTGCCAACTCCCATAATTGCACGTATTCCTGCGGTTCCAAAGTTTAAATTTTCAGAAAATCTAAGATTAATATCATTTTTATTAAGTCCTCTAAGTTCAGAAACTAGATCAATATCTTCCTTTGCCATTTTTAGCCACAAATCGTAATGTTTCTTCGCTAGCATTTATTTTCATCTCCGATTGTCAGCCTAGAAATAATAATCACAACCTTAAACTTTTTAAAAGTTATATATGTTTTTTAGCAGAAATCTCTTTAAAATAATGACGAACTATTTCATACTTTAAGAAGCAGAACTACTTTTACCTATTTTTTTGATAGAATCACTTTTAAAAATTTGGACAGGCTTTCTTTTTTCGTTATAAAAAAACTCTGCATCTTTAGAATTATTTATAGCTGCTTCTGTTATATTAATTTTTTCAATTGTATAATTTGCGGGAACTTCATACATAAGATCTATTAAAAAGTTTTCCATAATAGATCTTAAACCCCGAGCACCGGTTTGGCGATCAAGTGCTTTTTGGGCAACAGCTTCCAAGGCTTTTTGTTCAAAAGTTAGTTCAACTTTATCTAGCAAAAAAAGCTTTTTATATTGGCGCACCAGAGAATCTTTTGGTTTTGTTAATATTTTAATGAGCGTTTCTTTATTAAGTCCTGACAAAGAAGTAATAACCGGCAATCTACCAACTAACTCAGGTATTAATCCATATTTAACAAGATCTTGATGTTCTATTTGATTCATCCAGCTGATAACATCAAGATCTTTTTGAGAGCAAATATTTGCGTTAAATCCGAGTGCTGAAGAGCCAGTTCTTTTTTCTACAATTTTATTTATACCATCGAATGCTCCTCCGCATATAAATAATATTTTAGAAGTGTCTATTTGTATAAATTCCTGTTGTGGATGTTTTCTTCCGCCTTGAGGAGGCACATTTGAGATAGTTCCTTCTAGTATTTTAAGTAAAGCTTGTTGAACTCCCTCTCCACTTACGTCTCGAGTTATAGATGGGTTTTCAGATTTTCTTGCAATTTTATCAATTTCATCAACGTAGATAATACCAGTTTCAGCTTTTTTTATATCAAAATCTGCCGCTTGAATAAGACGTAATAAAATGTTTTCAACATCTTCACCGACATATCCAGCTTCAGTAAGTGTTGTAGCATCAGTAATTGCAAAAGGAACATCAATAGCCTTTGCTAAAGTTTGAGCTAAAAGAGTTTTCCCTACTCCTGTAGGACCTAAAAGCAAGATATTACTTTTTTTTATTTCAACATCGTCATTGCCAAAATAAATTCTTTTATAATGATTATAAACAGCGACACAAAGTGATTTTTTGGCTTTTTCTTGCCCTATAACATAATCATCTAACATTTTTTTAAGCTCATTGGGCTTAGGAATAGTTTTTACAGACTTAGGTGATTCTTTAACTTCATTTCTTATGATTTTTTCTTCTTCCAAAATAGAAGAGCAAAGCTCTACGCATTTGTCGCATATATAAACACCAGGGCCTGCAACTAGCCTCGTAGCAAATTTTTGCGACTTATTGCAAAAAGAACAACATAAATTTTTATCTTTGATATTGCCATTTTTATTTTTATCTTTACCAGCCATATATAAATCACCAACTTACCGGAATTTTAAAACACTATCTACAAGTCCGTATTCAAGAGCTTCTTGAGCTGACATAAAATTGTCTCGATCAGTGTCTTTTTTAATAATTTCAATATCTTTTCCTGTCATTTCAGATAATTTTTCATTTAAAAGTTTTTTTGTTTTTAATATATGATCTGAATGTATTTTAATATCTGTTGCTTGGCCAGAAGTACCCCCACTTGGCTGATGAATCATTACCTCACTGTGGGTGAGAGCTGAACGTTTTCCTTTAGTGCCAGCGGCTAATAAAAATGATCCCATACTTGCAGCTATTCCCATACATATGGTTGCTACATTACATTTAATGTAATTCATAGTATCATAAATGGCAAGCCCATCTGTCACAGAACCTCCAGGGCTATTAATATATAAATTTATATCTTTGTCAGGATCTTGACCTTCAAGATAAAGAAGCTGAGCCACTACTAGACTTGCCGATGATATATTGACTTCGCCATAAAGCATAATTATTCTATCGTTTAGTAATCTAGAAAAAATATCATAAGAACGCTCGCCCCTACTAGTTTGCTCTATTACATAAGGAACTAAATTCACTATCAACCCTCCTAAATAGGAAGAAAATATTTGCCATTAGCATTAACAAATTTTGGAGTTTTATTCAAAACTTTAAAACAGCATAAAGTAAAAATTGTTTTTAATAATTTATTTACTTAAATTAAAAGCAAAATATTCAATTCCAAAATAATTTTAAACACACACAGAAGATAAATTTAAAAAGTTTTAATCAAAAAACAATTGATAAAATATAAAATTTTCACGCTTGAAAATATACTAAAACTTTAAATTATTTTTAAAAAGTTATTTGAAAGGCTTATTTTTTTTAGAAGTTTTAGGTTTCGCTTTAGTTTTTAAAGTTTTTATTTTGGACCCATCTTTTAATTTTTCCTCCTTTTCTTTCGATTTAACGGACTTAGCTTTTTTGAGTTTATTTGATTTTTTTTTAGGTTCTTGTTTTTTAGAGTCGCTTTTTTGATTTTGAAGTTTGTTAATATCACCATTTTTTATTAAATTTTTATCTTTAAATTCGATTACATTATTTTTTGATTCATCATTTATTTTGTCAGATTTTTTACTGTTTTTGCTTAATTTTTTAAATTCAACAGAATTCTTTATTAGAAAATCATAAATTTTTTTGTGAAGAACAAATTCTTTTAGAAACGGATTTTCCATAATTAAGCGCATATTTTTTGAATTAATATTAGAATCGTCATTAAAATTTTTGAATTCTTTTTTTATATCTTCTTCAGTAACAATTATTTTTTCATTTTTAGCTATTTTCTCAATAGCTAAGTCAATTTTAACTTGTTTTTCAGATGATTTTTTAATATCGTTTGCGAATTTCTCAGTAGTTATTGAAAAATGTTCAAGGTAAGATTCAAGATTTAAACCTCTTTGACTTAATTCATTGTTAAAGTTTTTTAAATTCTCTTTTATTTTTTTTTCAATCATACTATGAGGAACTTCGACTTCCACTATTTCCTGCAATTGATCTGTTATTTTATTTTTCAACCTTTGTTGTTCATTTGAAATCTTTTGATTTTTTATTTTTTCTTTAATGTGCTTTTTAAATTCAACCAAAGTGTCAAATTCGCTTACGTCTTTGACAAAATCATCGTTTATTTGGGGCATTTCTTGGGCTTGAATTTTTTTTATGATTGTTTTAAACGAAATAGTTTTGCTTTTAAATTCTGCTGCTACAGGATAGTCACGCGGAAATTTAATCTCAAATTCAAATTTTTCATTAATGTTGTGGCCAACAATGTTTTTTACAAAATCAAAATTTGTTTTGTCATCTTCAAGTTCTATTTTAATGTTTTTAACTTTTTCCAAAAGTTTTCCATCAACAAAGCTTTCAAAACAAACTACTACAATATCTCCTAATTGAGCACTTCGGTCTTCGACTAAAAAAATTCTAGAATTTTGTTTAGACATTTTGTAAATTTTATCATCTACTTCTTTATTACTAACTCTTATTGGTTTGCTTTTTTTTAAAATTAAACCTTTATAATTTTTTATTTTAGCCTCTGGTTTTACAATAACAGTAGCGTTAAAAAGCAAACCTTCCTCTTTCTCTGCTTCTAAAATATTTATTCCTATTTTTTCTTCTAGTATAACATCTAACTTTGATTCTTTTATAGCTTCTTGCGTTGCTGATGGGTAAGTATTTTTAATTGCTTCTTTTAAAAAAATTTCTTCTCCATAATACTTTTTAACAAGTGTTCTAGGTGCTTTTCCTTTTCGAAATCCAGGAAGAATTAATTCTTTTGTTTTTTTATTATAAGCAGTATCTATAGCTTTTTTAAAAACTGCTGATTCAACTTTTATTTGTAGTTCATAACGATTTACATCAATTTCTTTTAATGATTTTAAAACCACTACTGCATTTCTCCGTTTCTACGTTTTTAAATTAGTTTAACTTAAACTGTGCTTAAATTTTTGAAACAATATAGCTAATAATAAAATTAAAAATAATTACACAAAACCACTTTCGTAAAAGCATATTTTAAAATTTCTTCAAAACTAATATATTTGAAAATCTCGAACGTAGCAAGATTAATAAAACTTTTTCTTAGATGGTATCATTATTATTTATTTTAGTCAATAGCTTAATAAATATTTTTAAAAAACGAATATAAAAATTGTATTAAAAATTAGTTTAAAATGTATAATTTCTGAAGAAAATATTGTAGTTTGTAAGTAGTTAATTTTTAAAATAGCAAAAGTTTTGAAAAAACAGTTTATTAAATATTTTATATAGAGTTGTTTTGTATTAAAATGCTTAAGGTTTCACGATGTAATTAACAAGCATCAAACTATTATCTAAAATTGCAGTATTGCGTTGACATTGTTACAACAACACTTAGCTTTTAGTTATTTAAATATTTTTATAATATTTTATAGTTTTTAAACAATATTTTGAGTTTTATTTAGCAAAAGTTGAAAGTTGCATGTGATGAGATTTTAAAAAGAACACATCACATGCAAAGTAGAAAAAGCCGATTAAATGCAATACGATTAGTGCAAATTAAAAAAAGTTTACGTAATTGCAGAGTTTTTTAAGTCAAAGCAATTTATTAAAATGCAATGAATGCAAATTAAATTGTTTAAAATAACTTAAAAGGTAATCTAAACGTAAGTAAAACAGAAATCTTAGGGAATTGTTTGGGATTCATTAAAAGATTAGTATTTTAATGCTTTAAAAAGTATTTTTTTAGCTGTTTGAATGAAAATTAAAGTTTTTACCAACGTAGTTTTATGGTTTAATTTTTAAATTTTGCCTGTGCCGACGGTATTTTTAATTTAAACCATATGTTTTATTTTTTAAAATGCAGGAACAAAGAAAATAGTGGCGTTTTTAAATGAAAAAATATTTTAAAAATAGAAGATTGTTGCAATGTTTATATGTAAAATTATTTTATTTTGTAATTTACCGGAAATAGTGACTTTAAAATTAGATTGTTTACAATTTTAATTTAATGTTTTTGCACTAATACGCTTTTAAAATTTAAAGATTAATTTAATAAAAAATCTTAAATTAAGTGAAATTTAGAAAATTTAAGGTTTTAAATAATTCAATATGGATATATAAATTTTAAATGTTTTAAAAACAGTTGATAAATAATTACAAACAAATACAGATAATTTAAAATTCTATGAAGTAGCTTTTAAGGATAATTAAGCTTTAATATATGTGTTTTTAAAATTGAACATTTTTGCAATACAATGTTTACTGATGGTGTTACTATTTGTTCCACGTGGAATGATCAAATATTACATTGTGTTGTGTGAATAGATTGATTTTGCAGATCTTTTACATAAACGATTTTGTTTATCAGAGCTTTCAATTCTGGTATTTTTGTAGACATAATAATGGTAGTTTTATTTTCTATTTTTTGTTTTAACAATTCTATGAAGAATTTTTGTGTATTTTTTGTTAGTAATGCAAAAGGTTCATCTAAGATTAAAACTTCGGAATTTTTACTGAACATAATTGCAAGATATGCTATATATCTTGCTTCTTTTGACAAATCGCCAACTAGGTAGTTTTTGTAATTTTGATAGCCAAGTTTTTTAATGGTTGAATAAACTCTTTCCAAAAATTCTTGATTTTCATCAAACAAATTCATATACAATTTAATATTTTTTTTGAATGTTTCTTGTGGATGTAGACTGTCTTTTTTTGCAACATAGGAGATACTATTTAAAAATAACTTGCTTTTTTCTACAGGCCTGCCTTCATAAAAAATATTTTTGCCGCCAGTTAGAATGAAAATAGAATATTTTAAAAGCATATGTTCACCGGAGTTTTCTTCTCCTTCTATTGAGTAGACTAATCCCTTACTAAGATTAGTCAAAAACCCACTACACACAGAATTATCCAGGTATTTGAACTTAAAATTACTTAAAAATAAAAGCTTCATGATTTGTAAAAGAAGATATTAAAATCTTCTTATCCTCCTTTCTTATTTTAAAAATTTACTTAAAAAACAACATAGCTTGGTAAAAAAATGATGACAAAGTATTAATTTTTTGTTTTTGATTTTTATAACTTTACTTAGTTAAAATTAAATTTTTAGTTGCAATAAGTATAAAGTAGATTATTGTTGAAATGTAAATGTAAATGTTTTGTTTAAAATTTTCTTTTTTAAATTAGTTTTTTGTTAATTACATTAATTTAATTAAAAATTCTACTTAAATTGACTTAAAATTCCATATTGAACCTTTAATTCCAAAAATTTCTACCTCACAGGTTTAATAGTATCACGTTGTACACTAATTTGCAATAACTGAAACTAATAAAAAATAATTGAGTTTTTAAAAGTATTTCATAATAGATTCATCATGTTTATTGTAGAAAATTATTTTAAAAATAGATATAAACAATTAATAAATTATTTTGTAGCTAAACATAGCTAATGAGTTTAGAGAAATATGGTTTTAAAGTTTATATATTTTTAGTTTTATAGATAAAATATGATATTTTTTTATAAAATATAAGTATTTACTTAATAAATAAAATTTTTTAAAAATTAATAAAGATGATTAGTTTTTAGAATAAATTTAATTTTATTATATTGAATTTATAAAAAATATTTTTAAAAAAGCATAAATAAAGAAGACTTTATAAAAATTGATTTTGCTTCTAAAAAACAATAAATTTTTTAAAGTTTAACTAAGTAATATAGAATTATAGTTTTAAATTATTATTAAGACAAATTAAACAACATAATTGTAAAATAAATATTATCAAAATGAAGGAGAATATATGTAGATGTAGTGTTGTAGGGTTTTTTATATGCTAGATTATAACATTTATTGTGTTTGTTATTGTTATTATAAAAAATTTAACATAAAACTACTCTTTATTATAAAGTCATAAGCATTTCTTTGGTAACAAAGAAGCTAATATGAATAAATTTGTTTATTTTATAAATAATTCAAAGCAAATTATTAATTTTGGCAAGGATAAAGTTGCAAGATAAAAATTTTATGATGAACAGTTTTTAAAATTTAAAGAATGTTTATTTATGTAAAGTTGTTCTTAAATATATTAAATACAGAGATTTAACCGCTGTATTTATTGTATTGTGCTTTGTAGAATTTATAATTTTAAAAAGCTTTTTTATGTTAATTTTTATTATTTTATTAGTAACTCATAAAATTTTTTATCTATTTTCTCATTAGAAGGAACATTTTTTGAGCTGGCTAATGTTTTGTCTATTTTTAAAACTTATAATTTATTTTTATATAGTTGCTGATTATTATGTCATAAGCGTTAATTAAGTTTTTTATAAGCTTTGATTTTATCAAAAATGTTTTAAAAAATTCAAATAGTTTAAAAGATAATTTTAAAACGCTTAAACTTAATTTTATTAGTATATTTTTAAAATTAAAACAAATTATAATTTTAAAAGTTATTGATTAGATAAGGAGTTTTGTAAAATTGTCTTTAAATGAATTTAAAAGATTTCAGAAAGAAATAGAGCAGAATCGAGATTTTAAAAAATCAATTGAAAAGTTCAAAAAATCCTTAAAAACTGAGAATAGACATGAGATTGCTCGATTGTTGAATGAAAAAATAATACCTTTTGCTATAAGTAAAGGTTTTAATATTACTTGCGAAGACTATATTAATGCTCTGCTATGTTTAAATGATGTTGAATTAAAACAGATTTTCGGGGGAGTTAACTTTAGAAAAGTGCCATTGTTTGGCTTACTAGCTGCACTTACAACTACGTCATTTATACCCGATCGAACAAATATAAATTTAAAAGCTTATGCACAAAAAGATTTTCCTATAGGTAAAGAATCTGATCTTAAAGTTTCAGAGAAAAATATAAAAATTTTATGTTTAATTCAAAAAGCGATTGAAGAAAAACAAGGAAAGAGAGGGGAAAAAATTGAAAAAATTAAATCAGAGGGTTCTAATACAAGCTTTGTTAATAGAGAACGTGATCAAAATAGAAGAAAAACGTATAATGACGATATTGTTTTTATAAAAAATATTGTTGATGATATTTTAAATAAATATGGAAAGAATTTTGATGTAGAAAAAATAAAAAATGACGTTCTTAAAGTTAATAAAATCGATGAGTCTTCTTTAGAAATTCAAAGAATTAAAAAAATGGCTTCAAATATTAGAAATAAATTAAATAAAACTGAAATTTCTGATTTAAAAATTGAAGATTTTAGTGGTTTATTAAGATCTGATTCTGTAAGAGAATTTTGGGATGAATATAAAAAAATTTTTTCTGAAATGCAGAAAAATTTAGAAAATACCGAAATTCAAAGAGAAACCACAACAAATTTTAAAGATATATTTTACAATGAAGACAAAATTATTATAGTGAAAGATTATCATAAAGATAAAAGAGAGGTAAACAAAGGAGAAGATGAGTTTGTCGATATGTCGTCTATTGAACTTTTTGAAAGCGGTTCTCCGAAACTTGAAGATTTAAATCAAGATTTTACTGGTGATTGTTATTTTGAAAGTGCGATAGCTTCAATTTTGCATCGTTACGAAAAAAATTTTTTTCAAACAATCATGAGAGATAATAAAGAAAAAAATACAGTTGATGTAAAAATTAATGGTACTATATTTAGGGTTTTAAAAACTGTTCCTTATAATATGAAAGGAAAATCAAAGTTGTGGTTTTTAATGTTGCAAAAAGCCTATACTGCTTTTTTAATTTATTCAAAAAAAAGTTATTTAAATAGTGTTTTATTTTCAAGCTCTATCATTGAAATGACTTTAGGAGGAGGTGGAAGCTCCCCAGAAGTTTTAACAAATCTTCTTCCTGATATTAATGACGAAACTAAAATTGATCAATTAACGGGAGAAAATTTCAACAAACTTAAAAGAATGCACAATGAAAATTTTATTTTTGTATCAAAACACGCAGAAGGAAAATCAGATGATTTCACTACTGAAGATGGGATTTATTATTCACATAGTTATCCAATACTTGGTTTTGAAAATTATGAAATTAAAGATGAAAAAGGACGAAACTACGAGTTTATTAAGCTTCGTAATCCTCACGGAAGCACGGGGCTTGTTAGTGCAACATTTTTAAACAAAACGACAGGAAAACCTGAATTACATGGTTTTATTAGACTGCCTAACGGCGTATTTTTTATGGATGCTCAATCGTTTTTTAAAAATTTTAACACTTTTAAATATGTTTCTGCTAAAAAAACTAACGACTACAAAAAAAAATTGACAAATGCAAAGTTATTTAACACAGAAGAAGATTTAGCAAATTATATAAAAGATATTTATAATGAAAAGAATATTTTAAGTTTTCTAACGGGAAAACAATATATCTTATATAATTGTTTAGAAAATTTTATAAAATTTAAAATAAACAAAAGTATTTATGATATTAATAGTAATAATCTTTATATTCAAGATGTTGTGAGGGATTTTGCTTGTTTTTTATCAAAAAAAGTAATTTTTGAAAAATTCAACGTAAATATAACAGAAGAAAGTTTTAAAAATTTGGGTTTTAAAATAAAATATGGAGAAGATAAGAAATTTTTAAAAGAAATCGTTGATGATTATGCTTCGCAAAAAAAAATTCTTCTTAAAAGTTTTTTAAAGAAATTAGCATATTTATCAACACCGCTTCTTTGTCTTACAGAAAGTTCTATTAATATAGAACAACAACCAGCACTATTTGAAAATTTACTCTTAGAATATTTTAAAAACGACGTTTTTAATATTGAAGATGATGAAGATTATGTAGAAAATTGCGAATTTTTCAAAGAAGGATTTTTAGGTATTGATGTTTCTTATTTGAAAGATTTTATAAAACTTGAAGGCATTAAAGATTCTACAAGTGTTAAAGATTTTATAATTAAGTTTGTTGATTATTTAAAAACAAAAAAGATATTTGGAGATCCTGAAACAAATTTTGAAAGTTATTCTTTGGCTTATGATGAATTAAAAGATTTTTCTGAAATGCGACGTTTTAATGAAAATTCTACTGTAGGAAATTTTATAAAAGAAATTCAAGAAAATTCTATGAATGGAAAAATTTATTTTAGTCCTGAAAGTTAGATGAATTTGAGGATCAACTTGGATTAGATGAGTAAATTACATTAGAGCTGCCTGAAATTAATTTCTTTGGTTTTGCATCACTTACAGTTAAATTTGTTAAAATATTAATTAAAAAATAAAAAACGTCAAATATTTTTTCATTATAAAATATCTAAGCTTAATTTTATCAAGTATATTTTTAAAATTAAAACAAATTATAATCATACAAGGATTATTATCTAAAACTTTTTGTTCCCCTAATTTATGAAAAAATAGATATAACCCCCCCACCCCTGCCCCCCTTCAATATTTTTTTAGGGAGTTAATTGAATGAAAAAAGGAATAGAAAGTTTTTTACTCTACGTTAATAAGAA